>JANXUP010000091.1 GCA_025356175.1 Sphingomonadaceae bacterium
AATGGTGCTGGTCGAACTTGCATTAGCCATGACCCGTCCTTAGAGCCTCCCTCGCTGCAGAGCGAGCGGTTCTGTGGGCAATATTGTTGCGTGAAGGGCGGAAACTCGCGTGAGTCGGATCGTGATGAAATTCGGCGGCACCTCGATGGCCGGGTCCGAGCGGATCCGCCGGGTCGCCAATATCGTGCGCCGCCAGCAAGCGGCGGGGCATGAGGTCGCGGTGGTGGTATCGGCCATGGCGGGAGAGACCGACCGGCTGGTGACCTTCTGCCGCGAGGCCAACCCGCTGTACGACCCGGCCGAATACGATGTGGTGGTGGCGAGCGGCGAGCAGGTAACCTCGGGCCTGCTGGCGATGACGCTGCAGGCGCTGGGCTGCCAGGCGCGCTCGTGGCTTGGCTGGCAGCTGCCGATCCACACCGATGATGCTCATGCCAAGGCGCGGATCGAAGGGCTCGACAGCGATGCCTTGCTGGCCTCGATGGCGGCGGGCGAAATTGCGGTTATCCCGGGGTTCCAGGGACTGTCAGGCGATGGCCGGATTACCACGCTGGGCCGCGGTGGTTCGGATACTTCGGCGGTCGCGGTGGCGGCAGCGATCGGAGCGGAACGGTGTGATATCTACACCGATGTCGACGGGGTCTATACCACTGACCCGCGGATCGTGGCCAAGGCGCGCAAGCTCAAGTTCGTGACGTATGAGGAAATGCTCGAACTGGCCTCGGTCGGCTCGAAGGTGCTGCAGACCCGCTCGGTTAGCCTGGCGATGAAGGAGGGCGTGCGGGTGCAGGTGCTCTCCAGCTTCATCGACGACGATGCGACCCCCGCCGATCAAATCCCCGGAACGATGATCGTTTCGGACGAGGAACTTGCCAAACTTCAAGAGGACCTGGATATGGAACGCCAGCTGATCACCGGCATCGCTGCCGACAAGAACGAAGCGAAGATCATCCTGACCCGCGTGCCCGATCGGCCCGGTGCGGTGGCAACGATCTTCGGGCCTTTGGCGGCGGCCAGCATCAACGTCGACATGATCATCCAGAACGTCGGGCGCGACAAGGGCGAGACCGACGTGACCTTCACCGTGCCCAGCGCCGACCTGCTGCGCGCGCAGACGCTTCTGGAAGCACAGAAGGAAGCGATCGGGTTCAACCGGATCATCACCGATGCCAAGGTTGCCAAAGTGTCAGTCGTGGGCGTGGGCATGCGCAGTCACGCCGGCGTCGCTGCGACGATGTTCCGCAGTCTCGCCGATCGCGGCATCAATATCCAGGCGATCAGCACCTCTGAAATCAAGATTTCGGTACTGATCGACGAAGATGAGACCGAACTCGCCGTGCGCGTGCTGCATTCGGCTTATGAGCTGGATGCGGTGGACTGATTTCGTCACCGAGTCCGCAAAAGCCCTTCCCCATGGGGAAGGGTTGGGATGGGGGCTCTGTCCTATCGGGTGCCGAACCCCCGCCCCAACCCCTCCCCACCGGGGAGGGGCTATTTAGTTCGGACCTGTCCGCCTATTTCAGATCGAACCGATCGGCGTTCATCACCTTGGTCCAGGCGGCGACGAAGTCGCGCGCGAACTTCTCTTCGTGACCGTTTTCGGCATAGACTTCGGCAATCGCGCGCAGTTCGGAATTTGAGCCGAACACCAGGTCGGCCCGGCTGGCGCGCCAAGACTCGCCGCCGGTTGAACGATCGGTCGCGACATATTCTTCTTCGCTCTCGTCACTCGCCTTCCAGGCGTTGGTCATATCGAGCAGATGGACAAAGAAGTCGTTGGTGAGCTGCCCGGAGCGCTTGGTGAAGTGGCCGTGGCCGCGTTCGCCGTGGTTGGCACCAAGCACCCGCAGCCCGCCGACCAGGACGGTCATTTCCGCTGCTGAAAGCCCCAGCAGCGAGGCGCGATCAAGCAGCATTTCCTCGGTCTTCACCCGCAGCTTCTTGGGCAGGTAGTTGCGGAAGCCGTCGGCCTGCGGTTCAAGCCAGTGGAAGCTTTCGACATCGGTCTGGTCGGCGCTCGCATCGCCGCGGCCGCCGGTGAACGGCACGTCCTTGGCGCCGGCCATCTCCAGACCGACCACGCCGCCAAGCACGATCGCATCGGCCAGGCTCATGCTGCCGCGCAGGCCGTTCAAGGCATCGATCACCTTGGAAAGCACTTCCGGCTCGTTGACGTCCCAATCCTTCTGCGGGGCCAGTGCGATCCGCGCGCCATTGGCCCCGCCGCGATGGTCCGACTTGCGATAGGTGCTGGCCGAGGCCCAGGCGGTTTTGACCAGCTGGCTCACCGTCAGCCCGCTGGCTGCGATCTTCGCCTTAACTGCGGCAACATCGGCGTCGGACTGCTTGGTTCCGGCAGGAACCGGATCCTGCCAGATCAGGTCTTCGGCCGGAACTTCCGGGCCGAGGTAACGGATCTTGGGGCCCATGTCGCGGTGGCACAGCTTGAACCAGGCGCGCGCGAAGGCGTCCTTGAATGCTTCGTGGTCATTGCGGAATTTCTCGCTCACCGCGCGGAATTCGGGGTCCATCTTCAGCGCCATGTCGGCGGTAGTCATCATGGTCGCAACCTTGATGCTGGGATCCCACGATGCCGGCGCCATGTCTTCGGGCTTCTGGTTCACCGGCTGCCACTGCTGCGCGCCGGCGGGCGAATGGACCAGCTCGTAATCGTAATCGAGCAGCAGACGGAAGTAGTTCTCGCTCCAGGTGGTGGGCGTGTTTACCCACGAACCTTCGATGCCGCTCGTGACGGTGTGTTCGCCGATCCCGCCATGTTCGGCGCTGCTGGTCCAGCCGAAGCCAAGCGCGCCGAGATCGCCGCCGGCAGGCGCATGGCCCAGCAGCGAGGCATCGCCGTTGCCGTGCGCCTTGCCGAAAGTGTGCCCGCCTGCCGTCAGCGCGACGGTTTCTTCCGAATCCATCGCCATGCGCAGGAAGGTCGCCTTCATGTCACGCGCCGAAAGCAGCGGATCGGGGTTGCCGCCCGGACCTTCGGGGTTGACGTAGATCAGCCCCATCTGGATCGCGGCGAGCGGGCCGTCGAGGTCGGTCAATCCGCGTTCCTCATCAATGCGGGTCTGCACGCCTTCGTTGACCCACTTGTCCTCGTCGCCCCAGTAGATGTCCTTCTCGGGCTCATAGACGTCGGCGCGGCCGGCACCGAAGCCGAACACCGGGCCGCCCATCGATTCGATTCCGACATTGCCAGCGAGGATGAACAGGTCGGCCCAGCTGATCGACTGGCCGTACTTCTGCTTGATCGGCCACAGCAGGCGGCGCGCCTTGTCGAGGTTGCCGTTATCGGGCCACGAATTGAGCGGGGCAAAGCGCTGCTGCCCGGAATTGGCCCCGCCGCGTCCGTCGCCGGTGCGATAAGTCCCGGCGGCGTGCCAGGCCATGCGAATGAAGAACGGGCCATAATGGCCATAGTCGGCCGGCCACCACGGCTGACTATCGGTCATCAAGGCGGTGAGATCGGCCTTGAGCGCGCTGTAATCGAGCGTCTTGAATTGCTCGGCATAGCTGAAATCGTCGCCCATCGGGCTGGCCGGACCATTGGGAGCGAGGACATCCACCGCCAGTGCATCGGGCCACCAATCCTTGTTCTGGCGGCCCAGCAGGGCGCGAACCGAGGTGTCTCCGTGTCCCATCGGGCACGTTGTTTCAGCGTTCATGATCAGGCTCCTTCGCAGCGGAACTGGCGAGGTCGACTCGCCGCTCCTATGTCTCTGCCGCGAATGTTACTCTGCGTGGATAAATTGGCCCATCAGATTAAACTCGATAGTCTGATCTGAAATTACGATCAGCGGCGCTTTATCCCATAGTCGATTCGAATTCGCACCCATTCGCCGTACTTCGAAGTGCCGCCCAGCCGCGGCGGGCGCACGCGAAACTGCCAGGCGGCGGCGAGCACGGCCCGTTCAAGGTGCGATCCGTTGGGATATTCGTCCAGCCCGACGCAATCCTCCACCCGGAAATCGGGCACCGTGCGGCAGGCGATCAACGCCCAACCGGGGCCATCGGCGGTGGAGAGGTAGCCCGCAAGTTCGCTGTCATAAGGCTCGCGGTACCAGGCGGCAGCATACAACGGCTGGCCGTTGGGGGCGGTGCCGACGCTTTTGGTGTCACCTGAATTGCCCGGCGCGGGCGGTCCGAACTGGCCCTTGCCGGGCACCGCAAAGGCCGCCCCCGGCTTCGGCACAGGTTTGATCTCGGCCGCCGCCATCTGGCTTGGGGTAACCGGAACGATCGCGAACGCCGTCGGCGCTGGCTGCGGGACCACGGCCGCTTCAGGGTCCGGCTTGACCGGTCCGGGCGGAGGCTGCAGCGAAGCCAGCGCCTTATGCTGACGGCCGGGGGCAGCCTTGAGGAATACGGGAGGCTTCTTGTGCTCCTCCTGCACGTTGATGCTGACCAGCGACCGGTTCTTGTCCTGCAGCGGGTTCAGCCCCGCCCCGATCGACAAGACCGCCAGAACCAGCAGAACCTCGACCATAATGGCCAGCACAGCGCCGGTCAGCCGCTCGCGCGGCTTGCTTCGCAGGCCGGCGAAATCGAAATGGGCAAAGGCGCGGATTGGCTTGAGCAAGGGGCCTCGGAGAGCGACTCGCGGGGTCCATTCGGCCCGCAGGGATTAACCGCGGCTGTCCTTGGCGCGGGGACACGCGGCGGACAAGTCCCAAACTGTCGCACTTGACCCCGCACTTGACGTTCGCCCACGCCCGGCCAATGATTGCGGCGGGATGAGTGACACACCTGACTTCGATCCGTTCGGAATGGCCCGCGGCTGGATGAGCCAGTGGGAAAAGCTGGTCAACGAACACGGCACCGAGCTGCTGGCCAAGCCCGAAGCAGCCCAGGCGATGCAGGCGATGACGGGCGCGGCCATGCAGATGCAGGCCGCCAGCCAGGAAACCAGCGCCAAGCTGCTGGCCGCCGCCAACCTGCCCAGCCGGGCGGATTTCGAAGCGCTCGGCGCGCGGCTCGGCGCGATCGAGGCGACTTTGGCGCGGATCGAACAAAGCTTGCGCGTCGTCGCGCCCGATGCTGCACCTCTGCGTCCGCAGCCAGCCCGCACCCGCAAGCCGCCGAGCCAGAGCTGATGGCCAGCGCCGCCGCCGGTTCAGCGCCCAGCGCCGTCGAGCGGGCGATCCAACGCAACCTCAAAGGCCTCGGCTACCTAGCGTCTTCCGCCCCGGTGCTCGGCGCGAGCCCCAAGGACGTGGTGCTGAGCCGGGGTCCGCTGCGGCTGTATCACTATCACCCGATGACCGACGAGGTGTACCGCGTACCGGTGCTGCTGGTCATGGCGACCACCAACCGCGGCTACATCTTCGACATGGTCCCGGGACAAAGCCTGGTCGAATTCCTGCTGCTGCGCGGTTACGACGTGTTCATGGCCGACTGGGAAGCACCCCGCCCCGAAGACCGCGCGCTGGGGATGAAGGACTACGTCGAGGACTTCGTCGGCGGTTCGGTTGCCGAAGTTCAGCGGATCACCGGCGAGGACGACGTCAGTCTGGTCGGCTATTGCATGGGCGGCGTGCTGTCGGTGCTGTGGTCGGGGCTGAACCATGCCAAGGGCCCAAAGAACCTCGCGGTATTCACCACGCCGGTAGATTTCCACCAGATGACCATGTTCAAGGCGTGGTCCGATCAGCGCTATTTCGATGTCGACCGGCTGGTCGATACGCTCGGCCTTGCGCCCGCCGAAATGCTGCTCACCGCGTTCGACATGCTGCGCCCGGCGGGGCGCATTTCGGCCAATTTCGCGCTACTCGACAACTTGTGGAACGACGAATTTGTCAAAGGCCACCGCATGTTTGACCGCTGGAGCAACGACATGCTGCCGCTGGCGGGGGAGTATTTCCGCGAAACCACCAAGCAGCTGGTGTGGGACAATGCGCTGATGGAAGGGCGGATGAAAGTGGGCGGGCGGCCGGTCGAGCTGGACAAAATCACCGCGCCGTTTCTGCACGTTACCGCCGAGCACGATCATATCGTCACCACCGGCGCGTCGGCCCCGCTGCTCGGGCTGATCGGGTCTGAGGACAAGGAACAGGTGGTGCTGAAAGGCGGCCACGTCAGCCTCATCGCCGGGCCCAATGCGGTCAAGCGAATGTGGCCCAAACTCGATATGTGGCTGGCAGAAAAGAGCGTTTGAGATGAGCGAAGAAATTTCAGTCTGCGCCCCCGGCCGGGGCGATGCCGAGGCACTGGCGCGGTTTGCCAAGGCCATGCCGCCGCACGACCTGCTGTTCCTCGCCCGCGATATCCGCGAACCCAAGGTGCTCGAGGCCTGGCTGCGCTCGCAGGAAGAGGGGCATATCGCCAGCCTCATCGCAGTGAGCGGCGGCGAGGTGGTGGCGACCATCGCGGCCTTGTCGGACCGGTTCAGCTGGTCGCCGCATGTCTGGGATATTCGCCTGCTGGTCGCGCCGGACGCGCGCGGCAAGGGGCTGGGGCGCAAGCTGCTCGGCGCGATCGTCGACCAGGCAATCGCCGCGGGCGCGGGCAAGCTGACCGCGCGGATGACCCCCGATCAGGCCGGCGCGATCACATTGTTCGAGGAATGCGGGTTCCGCGCCGAAGCGATGCTGCTGGGCCAGGTCCAAGCTGCCGATGGATCGCTGCATGATCTGGCGGTCTTGTCACTCGACCCGGCGCGCGAAGCCGCACGGCGCGAAGCGTTTGGCGACTAGCAAGCCGGACTGCAGCCACCTATAGGCGCAGGCCGGAACTACACAGGGAATTCGCCAAGTGCATGACAAGACCAAAGCGCTGATGCAGCGCGGCACTGCGTTTCTCGGCACCGAATACGCGATCCTGTGCGGAGCGATGAGCTGGGTCAGCGAGCGCAATCTCGTCTCCGCAATCAGCAATGCCGGCGGCTTTGGGGTGATCGCCTGCGGGGCAATGACGCCTGACTTGCTCGATGCCGAAATCACTGCGACCAAAGCGCTGACGAGCAAGCCGTTCGGGGTCAATCTGATCACCATGCATCCGATGCTGTTTGATCTGATCGCGGTTTGCGCGCGGCATTGCGTAAGCCACGTTGTGCTCGCTGGCGGGATTCCGCCCAAGGGCAGCGTCGATGCGATCAAGGCCTTTGGCGCCAAGGTGCTGGTCTTCGCGCCGACGCTGGCGCTCGCCAAGAAGCTGCTGCGCCAAAGAGACGGGGCGGGCGCCGATGCCTTGGTGATCGAGGGCAGCGAGGCGGGCGGTCACATCGGCCCTGTCGCAACTTCGGTGCTGGCGCAGGAATTCCTGCCCGAACTTTCGGTCGATCACGTGGTCTTCGTCGCGGGCGGGATCGGCCGCGGCGACATGATCGCGGCTTATCTCGAAATGGGTGCGGTCGGGGTGCAGCTAGGCACTCGGTTCGCCTGCGCCACCGAGAGCATCGCCCACCCCGCGTTCAAGAAGGCCTTCTTCCGCGCCAATGCCCGCGATGCGATCACCTCGGTCCAGGTCGATCCGCGGCTGCCGGTGATCCCGGTCCGCGCACTCAGGAACAAGGGTACCGAGGAGTTCACTGCCAAGCAGATCGAAGTCGCCAAGCTGCTCGATGCAGGCTCGGTCGACATGGGCGAGGCGCAGCTGCAGATCGAACACTTCTGGGCCGGCGCGCTGCGCCGCGCGGTGATCGACGGGGATGTCGAAAGCGGTTCCGTGATGGCCGGGCAGTCGGTCGGAATGGTGACCAGCGAAGAGCCGGTGGCGGATATTATCAAGCAATTGATGGACCAGAGCGAGGCGGCGCTCGCTAGGTAGAATTGGTTCGCGCAGAGGCGCAGAGATGAGGCGCTTGCTGCGCAGCCGTCGGTAAATCAGACAGCGCCGAAAGCGGCAAGGCCGAGGTTAGTGCGACCTGCGGCCAAGCACAGTAACTCCGCGCCTCTGCGCCTCTGCGCGAACAAAACTTCACTCATATTGAAAAAGGGGCCGGAACTTGCGTTCCGGCCCGTGTCAGTTGTTCGTTCGCAGGAGGAACGTGGGTTGGCGAGACCGAGGGGAGGAGAGGAGGAACCCCGGCCCCGCCAATCTGGTGTGACGAGCGCCTAGTAGTTGTAGGCGCGCTCGCCGTGTTCGTTGAGGTCGAGGCCTTCGCGCTCGGCTTCTTCGCTGGCTCGCAGACCGAAGACCTTGTCGATCGCGATCAGCAGGAGGGCAGAAATGCCGCCCGACCAGACCAGCGTGGTGCCGATGGCCCACAGCTGGCTCTTCATCTGGCCAAGCATGTCGTAGGCACCCGGGATCGCCGGAAACACCGTGTAGTCGATCCAGCCCTGGCCGCCGAGCGCCGGGCTCGCGACGATCCCGGTGGCGAGTGCACCGGTGATCCCGCCGATGCAGTGGATCCCGAACACGTCGAGCGTATCGTCGTACTTGAACTTGCTCTTCACCGTCGAGACGAAGAAGAAGCACAGCGGCGAGACGATCAGGCCGAGCACGATCGAGCTCATTGGTGAACCAAAGCCCGAAGCCGGAGTGATCGCCACGAGGCCGGCGACGGCACCCGAAGCGGCACCCAGCATCGACGGCTTTTTGTGGACGATCTGTTCGACCAGCGCCCAGCTCAAGGCCGCCGCGCACGTTGCCAGCATGGTGTTGACGAAGGCCACTGCGGCCACGCCATTGGCTTCGAGGTTGGAACCGGCGTTGAACCCGAACCAGCCGACCCACAGCAGGCTCGCGCCGATCATGGTCATGGTCAGCGAGTGCGGCGGGGTGTTTTCCTTGCCGAAGCCGAGCCGCTTGCCGAGCACGAGGCAGCCAACCAGCCCGGCAATCCCGGCGTTGATGTGAACCACGGTGCCGCCCGCGAAATCGAGCGCGCCCTTGGCAAACAGGTACCCGGAATCTGTCGGGGCATCGGGCAGATAGTCAGGGCCCGCCCAGTACCACACCATATGGGCCACCGGGTAATAGACCAGCAGCGACCACAGGACAGTGAACAGCATCAGCGGCCAGAACTTCACCCGTTCCGCGAACGAGCCGATGAACAGCGCCGGGGTGATCATGGCGAAGGTCATCTGGAACACGAAATAGCTGAGTTCGGGGATGTAGACGTTGTTCGAGAAGGTCGCAGCGAAAGTCCCGCTGGTCACCCCCGACATGAACGCCTTGGACAGCCCGCCGAATAGCTGAACACCAAACACTTCGTGCCCGGCACCGCTGGTGAAGGCGATCGAGTAACCGACTAAAGCCCACATGATGCCAGTGATCGAGACGATCATGAACACCTGCATCAACACCGACAGCATATTCTTGGTGCGCACCAGCCCGCCGTAAAATAGCGCGAGGCCCGGCACGCTCATCATCAGCACCAGGACCGACGAGATCAGCATCCAGGTGGTGTCACCCTTGTTGACCATCGCGGCCATCTGTTCGGTTGTCGGAGCCTTGACGAGGTCGGCGGCGAAGGCCGGCGCGGCGGCGAGTACGCCAGCCAGCGTGGCCACCGCGCCATAAAGCTTGCGGATCATTGTAGAGTTCCCCTCTGTCGCGCGGCCGATCACAGCGCGGTGTCCCCGGTTTCGCCGGTTCGGATGCGGGTGGCTGAAGCCAGTTCGAGCACGAAAATCTTGCCGTCGCCGATCGCATCGGTGCTGGCCACCTGCTGGATCGCTTCGACCACTTGCGGGGCCAGCGCATCGCTGACCGCCAGCTCGATCTTCACTTTGGGCAGCATGTTGGTGGTATATTCGGCACCGCGATAAATCTCGGTCTGCCCTTTCTGCCGTCCGAAGCCCTTCACCTCGGTCACGGTCATGCCCGCAACTCCGAGCGCGCCGAGTGCATCGCGCACCTCGTCGAGCTTGAAGGGTTTGATAATGGCAACGATAAATTTCATGCCGGTCCCCTGCCTGTACCTAAATCTGGCCGTCGGCCCCGCGCCGACTTCGCAAGTGCAGCAAGCATCGTGCCAAGACGCAATTATCGCGTCTTTTCATAGCCTGTGACGAAATGAAGTGAGGTGCAGGCTACCAGCAGCGCCTGAAAATTACGCGCACTGCCTACTTTTTAGGCAGCGTCAGCTTGGCCCAGACGGGCAAGTGGTCCGAAGCCGCAGCCGCGAGCGGGCTGTGGTGGACCCCGGCGCGCTCGCACTGCCACTCGTCCGAAATCACTACCCGGTCGAGTTGCGCCACCGGGCGGCGCGAGGGGAAACTGCGCCCCGGAGCGAGCACGCGCCAAGCGCTGTGAAACTCGCGCAAGCTCCCGCCATGCTGGGACCACTCGTTGAAATCACCCATCAGCACGGTCGGGCTGGGATGGTCGCAGCGCGCGCAGTGCGCCAGCACCGCGCGCACCTGCTGGCGGCGGCGCAACCCCGACAGGTCGAGGTGCATCCCCACCACCCGAACCCGCTGGCCGCCCACCAGCAAGTCGGCACGGATCGCGCCGCGCGGCTCAAGCGTCGGCAGCGGCACGATCCCGGCTTCGGCAATGGTGAATTCGCGCCGCACCAGCAGCGCGTTGCCGTGCCAGCCGATCGAGTGGCGGCCGGTGGCCAGCTGCACCGCGCGGTACCGGCCGTGGTCTTCAAGCAACTGATGCGGCAGCACCGCATGACGCTCGCCAAAGCGGTGGTCAGCCTCCTGCAGCGCGATCACGTCGGCGTCGATTTCGTGCAGCACCGCCATGATCCGCTCAGGATCGCGGCGCCGGTCAAGCCCCACCCCCTTGTGGATGTTATAACTGGCGAAAGTAAGGTTCATTCGGTGAAGAACGGGGTCATCCAGCGGATGGTTCCCCGGCAATGAACCGGTCGGTCGGGCGGGTCGGCAGCCCGTCGATGCTCCGCGTGCGCCCGCTCATCTTGGTCACCCACTTTTCGGGATCGGGCTGGGCGTGGTACTTGGGCAGCGTCGCGCGTTCGTGATCGACATGCATGATCGGCACGCCCCAGCCGCAAGAGGTCTGGACGCTTTCGACCGCGATGTCGAAGATTTGGCGGGTGCCGGGCAGCAGGGTAAAATGTTCGGCGAGCTCGGCCCAATCGGCATCCTGCGGCAGCACCGGACGGCCCCGGCCATAGATCCGCAAGATCAGCGCGGGTTGCTCGAAATTGCACATCATGATCGTGATGCGGCCATCCGCGGCTAGGTGCGCATGCGTCTCGTTGCCCGATCCGCCCAGATCAAGATAGGCGACGCGGCTGCGGCTGAGCACCTTGAAGGTGTCTGCAAGGCCCTTGGGTGAGAGGTTGATGCGGCCATCGGCAGCGGCAGTCGCGGTGAAGTACACCGCTTGCTTTTCAATCATCGCCTCGTGATCGGCGGTGAGGGTGTCGGTGAATTCCATGCAGCGGCGTCTAAGCTGGAGCAGCGTTTGGGGCAAGCTTCGGGAGCGATTGGTTCGCGCAGAGGCGCAGAGGCGCAGAGAAGTGGCTTGTTCGGCGAAGCCGCTTATCACTCGAACCTTGCGGTATTGCGCAGTCGATAAACGGCAAACTGGCCTGCGGCCGAGCGCAAGCTCTCTGCGCCTCTGCGCGAAACCCTTATCTTTCCTTGGTCGCCGAAAACACCAGCTCGGGATTGCGTTCCTGCTGGTAGCCGACATCCCATGCCGAGCGTGCCATGAACACCGGATCGCCGTCGCGGTCTTTCGCCAGGTTCGCCTTGTTGAAGTCGGCAAAGCCCTTGAGCGCGGCATCGCTGCCCTTGAGCCAGCGCGCGGTTTCGAACGGTGCGGCCTCGAGCATGGCCTCGACCTTGTATTCGGCTTCAAGCCGCGAAATCAGCACGTCCAACTGCAGCTGGCCCACGACACCGACAATCCACGATGCGCCGATCTCGGGATAAAACACCTGGATCACGCCTTCCTCGGATAGATCATCGAGCGCCTTGCGCAATTGCTTGGTCTTGGTCGGGTCCTTGAGCGCGACGCGGCGAAGAATTTCGGGGGCGAAGTTGGGCAGTCCGGTAAAGCGCAGCTTGTTGTTTTCGCTCAGCGTATCGCCCACCCGCAAAGTGCCGTGATTGGGGATACCGATGATATCGCCCGGCTCGGCGCTGTCGGCAATCTCGCGGTCTTGAGCAAAAAACAGGATCGGCGAGTGGATCGCAACCGGCTTGCCGCTGCCCGACGGGGTGAGCTTCATGCCGCGTTTGAAGGTGCCCGAAACCAGCCGCATGAACGCGATCCGGTCACGGTGCATCGGGTCCATGTTGGCCTGGACTTTGAAGATGAAGCCGGTCACTTCCT
>JANXUP010000098.1 GCA_025356175.1 Sphingomonadaceae bacterium
CGGCGTGGTCCAGCTCGCCCCGGGCGACGGCAAAGTCGGCGCAATGCTGACCAGCGATCCGCGCATCGCCGGGGTCGCCTTCACCGGCTCGACCGAAACCGCGCGCGCGATCAACCGCGCGATGGCGAGGCGCGACGGCCCGCTCGGCATTTTGGTGGCCGAGACCGGTGGACAGAACGCGATGATCGTCGATAGCTCGGCATTGCCCGAACAGGTCACCCGTGATGTGCTCGCCAGCGCCTTCCAGAGCGCCGGACAGCGCTGCTCGGCTTTGCGGGTGCTCTACCTGCAGGACGACGTCGCTGACAGGATGCTCGAGATGATCAAGGGCGGGTTCGAGGCGCTGGTGATAGGCAGCCCCGAAGGCCTTGCCACAGATGTCGGTCCGGTGATCGATGCCGCAGCCAAGACCAAGCTCGACGGCCACTTTGCCGCGATGAAAAGCGCCGGGCACACGGTGTGGCAGCGCGAGCTGCCCAAGGAATGCAAGGCCGGGCATTTTGTCGCCCCGACGATCATCGAGATTGGCTCGATCCGCGAGCTGGCCAATGAGAACTTTGGCCCGGTGCTCCACGTTGCGCGTTTCAGGGCCGACCAGCTCGAACAGGTCGTGGCCGATATCAACGCCTGCCAGTTCGGCTTGACGCTCGGGCTGCACAGCCGGATCGACGCAACCCGGCGGTTGGTCGAGGCCAAGGCCCGGGTCGGCAACTTCTACGTCAACCGCAACCAGATCGGCGCGGTGGTCGGCAGCCAGCCGTTCGGCGGCGAGGGCTTATCGGGGACCGGCCCCAAGGCCGGCGGCCCACATTACCTGGCGCGCTTTGCAACCGAGCGCGTGACCTGCATCGACACCACTGCCGCTGGCGGCAACGCGAGCCTGATGGCCGGGTAAGGCTCGACACAGACACAGCTTGCCTGCATTCTCCCGGCGAACGGCGGGAGAGAGCGAATGAAGAAATGGGTCTGGGGATTGGGCGGCGCAGTGTTGGTGCTGGGCGGAGTGGTCGCCGCGCGCACCGCTATGTTCACGCCCGAGGCTGTCGGTAATGGCGCGGGCATCTCCGTCGCGGCTGCACCGGCCTTCGACGGCAACCTGGCCGCGCAGCATCTGGGCGAGGCCGTCCGAATCCAGACCGTCAGCCATCAGGACCCGGCCGAGAACCAGCTGGGCGAATGGACCAAGCTGCATGACTGGTTGACCCACACCTATCCCAAAGCCAGCGCCGCGATGCAGCGGCAGGAGCTGGGGCAGACGCTGGTCTATACCTGGGCGGGCAGCGATCCCGCCGCGCAACCGATCATCGTCATGGCGCATCAGGACGTGGTACCGGTGACTCCGGACACCGAGAAGGATTGGAAGCACGCGCCGTTCGCTGGCGAGATTGCGGAAGGCGCGGTCTGGGGTCGCGGTTCGGTTGACGACAAGGGTTCGCTGGTCGCGCTGTTCGAGGGGCTTGAGGCTTTGGCGGGCCAAGGGTTCAAGCCCAAACGGACAATCATCCTGGTCGCCGGACATGACGAGGAAGCGGGCGGAACGGGCGCAGTCGCCGCTGCGGCGTGGCTCGCCGAAAAGCAAACCAAGGCGCTATTCACGATCGACGAAGGCGGCCTCATCGCCACCGATACGCCGATGATCAACGGCTCGGCCGCGATGATCGGGATCGCCGAAAAGGGCTATGGCACCCTGCGCGTGACCGCTCCGGCAATCGGCGGCCATTCGTCCGCTCCGCCCAAGCCTGCAGAGATCGGCACCATCAATCTTGCCAAGGCGGTGCTGGCGATCGATGCCAGGCAATTCCCGCTGGAGCTGCGCGGTCCGGCCAAAAGCATGGTCGAAGTGCTCGCCGCCAAGGCTGGCGGAGCGAGCAAGATGGCGGTCGCCAACAGGTGGCTGCTCGGCGGACTGGTGCTATCGAAGATGGAAGCCAGCCCGGCGTCAGCAGCGATGCTGCACACCACGATCGCGCCGACCATGCTGACCGGCAGCCCCAAAGAGAACGTACTGCCACAGACTGCCACCGCGCTGATCAATTACCGCATCGCGCCGTGGGATAGCTCGGCCGATGTACTGGCCCGCGCGCAGGCCGCTACCAAAGGCTTGCCGGTCCAGATTGGCTGGAATGAACGAGCTCCACGCGAGCCAAGTCCGGTCTCGTCGAGCGATTCGCAAGGCTGGAATCTGATCGCCGCAACAATCGGCGCGGAACGTCCGGGACTGGTCGTTTCGCCTTACCTGGTGGTCGCTGGGACCGACAGCCGTTCGATGGCCCCGGTCTCGCAGGACGTCTACCGCTTCCAGGCGATCGAGTTCGCCAGCGGAGATATCAAGATGATCCACGGCACCAACGAGCACATGACGCTCGACAACCTCAGCAGCTTGATCCGCTTCTACGTGCGGTTGATCGCGACTGCCGCGGGGTGATCCGAGAAGTTGCTTGCCCTTGTTAATCGCGCGGTTAAACTGCCGCGCGGGAGACCAAGATGGATGATGCGACATACCGGCGCTTGTTGGCCAAGGCACTGCAGACGAAGGACCTTTTCACCTTCGATGATTTCATCGCCTATTGGGCAAAAGATCGGCCCACACGGATTGCGATCGAGGGCGATGACCTGACGCTGACTTATGGCGAGCTTGAGGACGCGACTGCGCGGGTCGCCTCGGCGCTGCTCGCACTTGGCCTCAGCAAGGGCGACAGGATCAACTGGTTCGGCAAAAACAGCGCGACCTATTTTGTGCTATTCTTCGGTGCCGCCCGCGCCGGTGTCGTGATGGTCCCGATCGGCTGGCGCCTGGCCGAGCCCGAAGCGGCGTTCATCATCGACAATGCCGAGGCCAAGCTGGTGTTCCTCGGCGAAGGTTTTGAGGCCTGCCGCGAAACGCTGGGCAAACGGCCGGGAGTTCAGCGCTGTTTTACCGTGGCCGAGGCGCGGACCGACGTAATTGCCGCGCCGCGCGCGCCCTTCTCCCCCTCCGGCCCGGACGAAGCGGTGCTGCAACTCTACACCAGCGGCACCACCGGCAATCCCAAGGGCGCGGTGCTCTCGAACCGCAACCTGTTCGGGCTGCGCAAGGCCGGGCTCGACAACCCCCCGCCGCATTCGCTGTGGGATGAGGATGAAGCGGTGCTCGTCGCCATGCCCTGCGCGCATATCGGCGGCACTGGGCTGGGGATCGTCGCGCTAGCTGCTGGGTTGCCGGGCATCGTGCTGACGGAATTCGATCCGGTGCGAGTGTTCGACGCAGTGGAGAACCGCGGCGTGACGCGGTTCTTCATCGTCCCTGCCGCGCTTGCGCTGCTGCTTAATCACCCCGACTGCGCCACGACCGATTTCAGCCGGATCAAATACATCATGTACGGCGCGAGCCCGATCCCGCTCGAACTGCTGCGCGAATGTATTGCGATGTTCGGCGCGGAATTCGCCCAGAATTACGGGATGACCGAGACAACCGGCACGATCTGCGTGCTCCCGCCCGAGGACCACAGCGTAGAGGGCAACCAGCGCATGCGCTCGGCCGGCAAGCCGCTACCCGGGGTCGAGGTGGTGATCAAGGGCCGCGACGGACAGATCCTGCCGCAAGGCGAGATCGGCGAGATCGTCACCCGCTCGTCGAGCAACATGCTCGGCTACTGGAAGCTGCCCGAAGCCACCGCCAGCACGATGGATGCGGACGGCTGGATTGCGACTGGCGATGTCGGTTACTTCGATGAAGACGGCTACGTCTACATGTACGACCGCGCCAAGGACATGATCATTACCGGCGGCGAGAACGTCTATCCGGCAGAGGTTGAAAGCGCGATCTATGGCCATCCTGACGTGCTTGAAGTCGCAGTGATCAGCATCCCCGACGAGAAGTGGGGTGAAGCGGTCAAGGCGGTCTGCGTGCCCAAGCCCGGACATAGCATCGATGCCGAAAGCATAATGAACTGGGCGCGCGAACGCGTCGCCGGGTTCAAGGTGCCCAAGAGCGTCGACGTGATCGACGCGCTCCCCCGCAACCCCAGCGGCAAGATTTTGCGCCGCGAGTTGCGCGATCCCTATTGGGCGGGTCGCGAGCGGCAAATCAATTGAGGACTAAGCCAACTGCATCGCTGACTGGATCACCCGCTGGGCTAGGTTGCTTGCCGTCGCAAGCGGCACAGTTGGCGGTTCTTCCTGCACCCACGAGATCAAAATAGTGCATGCCGATTGCGCCGTCGCCCGTGCAAGCATTGCCAGCGCGGCTCGATCTTCCAGTTGAAGCCGCTTGGAATAGGCAGTGAACAGCAGCCCTTCGAGCTGATCGCGAAACGAATCCATGATGACGCTGCCGCCTTTCGCACGCAGCAGCGCACGGGCGAGATCGATATTCTCTCCGACATGGGCAAAAAGTCCGGCCACCGCGCTTGAAATCGCCAATTCACCTGGCTGGTTATCGCCAGGCAGCTCGAACATCTTGATGCCCAAGTTGCGCGGCCCGTTGACCAGCAACATCTCTTTGCTCTCAAAATGGGCATAAAAAGTTGACCGACCTACGTCGGCGCGATCGAGAATGTCCTGAACGGACACGTCCTCATAGCCCTTCTCCAGCACCAGTTCGATCAGGGCTCGCGACAGCGCCCGTCGGGTTTTCCGAACCCGCCGATCAACGCTTTTCGGGACTTGCAGTGGCAACTGTTCGGAACTGGACAAAGCGCGCGCGCCCTCCTTCGGCAATCGATCCGAGCCAATGTACATAATCGAACAGGTGTTCGAAAGCTGGGAGTTTGTCGGTGGAAAAGCTGCTGCGCTATGCGCTCTATCCGTTCTTGCTGGCGATGGTGCTTGCCGTCAGCACGGCCGCAATCACTTTGAGGTGGGATTACGGCACAGTCTACGGCGTGGTGACGCTTGCCCTGGTGTTGGGGCTGATCGCCGTTGAGCGTTCGTATCCGCTCGAGCCGCGCTGGTCGATGACCAGGAACAGCTTCCTGCGCGATCTCAAATTCATTGCCGCCGGGGTGCCGACCATCGCCTTGACCAAGCTGGCCTTTGGTCTGTGGATGATCGCTTACAGCCAGCACCACAGCCCGCTGCTCAAAGGCACTCCGCTGGCACTGGAAGTCGCCGCCTATTTGCTCGCCTTCGAATTCTTTCAGTATTGGTACCATCGTGCCAGCCATCAGTTGGGCGGAGGTTTTGGCCGGTTCCTGTGGCGAGTTCACGCTGCGCACCATTTGCCGGACCGCGTCTATGTGGTGATGCACGCAGTGTTCAACCCGCTCAACGCCCTGATCTCCACCGCACTGATCCAGACGCCGCTGGTGCTGCTCGGTATCAGCCCGGAAGCCGCGCTGGTGGCCAGCCTGCTGATCGATCTCCAAGGTCTGGTTTCACATTTCAACTTCGATCTTCGCCAAGGCCCGTTGGCGCATATCTTCATTGGCACCGCATCGCACCGTCAGCACCATAGCGCGGATGCCGGGGATTCGGTGAACTTTGGCACCACGCTCGCGATCTGGGACCAGCTGTTTGGAACCTTCTCATACGATCCCGAACATCGCCCGGCAAAGCTCGGCGTCCAGCAGGCGGAACTCTATCCGCCGTCGGACCTCTGACTCGAAGTCGTGCTCTTGCCCCTGCACGGATCAGGCGCCTCGGTGCAAGGCAGCGACAACCGCTTGCCTAAGGTTTGATCGTCGGCCTAGGGTTCGGTATCAAACAAAGAAGTATTGAGAGGCACAATGTCCGATCCCCTTCCCGGCGCGCAGGCGCACATCGAAGCCGCGCTCAAGGTCTGCGCCGTTATCGACGACTTGGCCGCCAATACCCCGCTGCTTCACATCGCCAAGGTCGGGGTGATCGGCGCAGGGACGATGGGCGGTGGGATCGCGATGAATTTCCTGACCGCAGGCATCCCGGTGACGATAGTCGAACAGGAACAGGCCGCGCTCGATCGCGGCGTGGGCGTGATGGGCAAGAACTACGAAGCCAGCGTCAAGCGCGGGCGGATCGAAGCTGCCGATGCGCAGGCAGCGATGGCCCGGTTGACCCCGTCGCTCAAGTTCGAGGATCTGGCCGATTGCGATCTGGTGATCGAAGCGGTTTACGAATCGATGGACGTGAAGAAGGACGTATTCGGGCGGCTCGACGCCATCGTGAAGCCCGGCGCGATCCTCGCCAGCAACACCAGCTACCTCGATGTCGATGAAATTGCGGCGGCCACCAAGCGGCCCGAGGCGGTGCTCGGCATGCACTTCTTCTCGCCCGCCAATATCATGAAATTGCTCGAGGTAGTGCGCGGGGCTAAGACCGGGGCGAGTCAGCTTGCCACGGTGATGCAGCTCGCGACCCGGATCAAGAAGGTGCCGGTGGTCTCGGGCGTATGCCACGGCTTCATCGGCAACCGCATGCTGGCCAAGCGGCAAGAGCAGGCCAACGCACTGCTGATGGAAGGCGCGGCTTATTACGATATCGACCAGGTGCTTCTCGACTTCGGCTTCCCGATGGGCCCGTTCCAGATGGGCGACCTCGCCGGCCTCGACATCGGCTGGCACCGCGATCCAGGCAAAGTCACCACGATCCGCGAGGCGCTGTGCGCCAGGGGTCGCTGGGGGCAGAAGACCGGCAAGGGCTTTTACGATTACGACGAAAGTCGCCAGCGTTCGCCCTCTGACGAGGTCAAGGCAATCATCGCCGAGTTCGCCGCCAAATCCGGCACGGCGCAGCGCGAGGTCAGCAAGCAGGAGATCTTCGAGCGGCTGCTTTACCCGATGGTTTCGGAAGGTGCGCTGATCCTTGAAGAAGGCATCGCTCAGCGCGCGAGCGACATCGATCTGGTCTGGCTCAACGGCTACGGCTGGCCGGCCTGGACCGGCGGGATCATGTACTGGGCCGACCACGAGGGGCTGGCCAAGATCGTTGCCGGGCTGGAAGCGCATGGCCTGCCGGTCGCGCCGATGCTGGCGAAGGTGGCCCGCGAAGGTGGGATGTTCTGCGCCTAAGCTGATTTACCGCGCGTTCGGAATGCACTTTTCGCGCGGCAGGCCTTTGAAGCTGTCGCAATTGTAAAGCGCGATTTCCGCTCCGCCGGGATCGCGTGAATAGCTGAATTGCAGGCTGGCGCGCGCGGACTTGGGCACCGGGAAGGCGGCGGGGATTTGCGCGCGGCTGCTCCACCCCATCACCCGGCAAGTGCCTTCAGAAGTGCACAGGGTCTTGGCCATTGCGAGAGCCGAGGCTGTTCCGGCGCGCGCATTTACCACGACGAAGTTGGCTTTGCCCGAGGGCAGCCGCATAACCACTTGGCCGCCGGTGACCTTTGGCGTGTTTTTGGGCAGTGGTGCAGTGGCTACAGAGGCGTCGGCGTCGGCCAGATCGGGCGTGCCACTGGCATCCACCGACGGCTCCGGATCGCGCAGCAGCACTGCAAACGACATCTCGCCGCCGTGGTAGCCTTGCCAGCTCTTGCTCGTGCCCCATTCACCCGGCCAACGATAGAACAGGTGCGTTTCGACCTGCGCGATCTTCTGCAGCTTGGGGCTCCAGCTCGGGTAAACCCAGTCGGTGTGATAATGCGTGGCGGTGCCGACAGTGCCATCGACCCGTCCGCCGAGCGCCTGATCGGCCCGTCCGCGTGCCTGCGTCCAGGCAAGTTCGCCATAGCGCCGGGCCAGCGAGCCATCGCAAGTGAAGGTGAATTGGCACCCGGTGCGGCGCTGCGAACCTTCGAACACCACCCCGCAAACGGTCTTGGCAAAAGCGGGATGGCGCACCCGGTTGAGGATCACCTGGATCACCGCGCGCTGGCCCGGGTCGGTGTTGCCGGCCTCGGCCATAGCGGCGAGCGCGAGGCAATCACGTGCGTTGCTGCGATCAGCGTATGTGCCGCTGAAGCGGAACGGCGTGGCGGGAGAAATTGGACCGGTAAAAAACGAATCTGCCAGATTTTCCGCGCGCGCCTTGTCCATCGCATCGGGGGTGAGCGCACTCGGCGGGACCATCGCTGCGGTGATCAGCGGCGCTTCCGCTGGCCCGCCAGGCAGCGCGGCGATTTCTGCTGCGATCAGCGTGCTGTGCGTCGGTTGCGGCGGAGGGTTGAAGGCCTGCGCCGCGAGTACGAACAGGAACGTCGGCGCAAGCGCAAACAGTGCAATGATCATGCGGCGGATCAACGGATCGGTCATTGCTTGCCTCTCTACCCGCCCCGCGCAAAACAAAAAACCCCGCCAAAGCCCAAGGTTCCAATACGAAAAACCCCGCCGAAGCGGGGTTTGTATATGTGGTTGCGGGGGTAGGATTTGAACCTACGACCTTCAGGTTATGAGCCTGACGAGCTACCGGGCTGCTCCACCCCGCGTCACCGAGCGTCCAAGTAGGGCGCATATCTCAGGACACAAGGCCAAAGACACGAAAAGGGCCACTGGGGCCCTCTAAGCGCTTGGGCCGAGGCCCTGACATGTGAATGGGTTTTTCCGTATTCCGCCTGCTACAATGCCTGGCGACGTCCTACTCTTCCAGTGCTTGAGCAATAGTACCATCGGCGCTGTCAGGTTTCACGGC
>JANXUP010000199.1 GCA_025356175.1 Sphingomonadaceae bacterium
TCGCTTGGCAATCCGCCGGCCTTCGCGCATTGCGGAACTGCCCGTGAGGCGCTTGAGCACCTCAGGGCACTTGGGGTGGAAGGCGGCGACGCGATCCTCGTCAAGGGATCGAACTCGGTCGGGCTGGGGACACTCGTCGCCGCGCTCGCGCAAGACAAGGACTAGCATCAGGCAATGCTCTACCTGATCGCGCACTATTTTCATTTCGAAGGGCTGGCGAACCTTATCCGGTACCAGACCTTCCGGGCTGGCGCGGCATTGATGACCGCGCTGGTGCTGGGGCTGGTGATCGGCCCGCGGTTCATCAACATGCTCCGCCTGCGCCAGGGCAAGGGCCAGCCAATCCGTGAGGATGGCCCGCAATCACACTTCGCCAAGCGCGGCACGCCGACGATGGGCGGACTGATGATTCTGGTCTCGGTGCTAGTCTCGATGCTGGTGTGGATGGACCTTTCCGATCCGTTCGTCTGGGCCTGTTTGGCGGTGACCGGCGGGTTCGGGCTGATCGGGTTCCTCGACGATTACGACAAGGTCAAGAAGCGCAGCACCGCGGGGATTTCCGGGCGCGTGCGGCTGCTTGCCGAATTTGCCGTGGCGGGCGTGGCCAGCTGGATCATCGTCAGCCACACCGGGACCAACCTCTATATTCCGGTGCTGAGTGATCACTACATTCCGCTGGGTTTGCTCTACTATCCATTCGCCGCGCTGGTCATGGTCGGCGCGGGCAACGCGGTGAACCTGACCGACGGGCTCGATGGCCTCGCCACCATGCCCGTGGTAATTGCGGCGGGCGCCTTTGCGATCATCGCCTACCTTACCGGCCGCGTCGATTTCGCGCATTATCTGGGCATCCAGCATGTCCCCCGCGCGGGCGAGCTGGCGATCCTGTGCGCCGCGATCATGGGCGCGTGTTTGGCGTTCCTGTGGTTCAACGCGCCGCCAGCGGCGGTGTTCATGGGCGATACCGGCAGCCTGGCGCTGGGCGGCGCGCTTGGCGCAATCGCGGTTGCCTCGCACCACGAGATCGTGCTGGCGATCGTCGGCGGACTGTTCGTGATGGAAGCACTGTCGGTCATCATCCAGGTTGCGGTCTACAAGCGCACCGGCAAGCGGGTGTTCAAGATGGCGCCGATCCATCACCATTTCGAACAACTCGGCTGGCAGGAAGCGACCGTGGTGATCCGGTTCTGGATCGTCTCGATCGTGCTGGCGCTGATCGGCCTGTCCACGCTGAAGCTAAGATGATCACCACCCCCGCTTTTGCCGGCAAGAAGTTTGCGGTGCTGGGCCTGGCGCGGTCGGGGATGGCTGCGGTCAACAGCTTGCTCGCGGGCGGGGCGACGGTCACTGCGTGGGACAGCCGCGAGGAGCCGCGTCGCGCGCTCGAAGGACGCTGTGACCTCGCCGATCCAGTGAACATCGAACTGACCGGCTTTGACGGTGTCGTGGTTTCGCCCGGAGTGCCGCTTAACCAGCATCCGATCGCCGGCCATGCGGCCAGCTTCGGGGTGCCGGTGATTGGCGACATCGAACTGTTCGCGATTGCCCGGCCCAGCCTGCCCGCGCACCGCGTGGTCGGGATCACCGGAACCAACGGCAAGTCGACCACCACCGCGCTGCTTCACCACATCATCCAGAGCGCTGCGCTGCCGACGCGCATGGGCGGCAACATCGGCCTGCCGATCCTCAGTCAAAATCCGCTCGATGCAGGCGGGGTCTATGTGCTCGAACTGTCGAGCTACCAGATCGACCTCACGCACAGCCTGCAATGCGACGTGGCGACTTTGCTCAATCTTACCCCCGACCATCTTGATCGCTACGACGGGTTCGCTGGTTACGCGGCATCGAAGGCGCGGCTGTTCGCGATGCAGCGCAGCGACCAGTTCGCGGTGTTCGGCACCTCCGATGCCAAGACCCAGGCCATTGCCGCACGCGAAAGCCAGCTGCGCGATCCGGGCAAGGTGCGCAGTGTTGATGGGGCCGATCTGGCCGCGCTGCAGGCCGACTGGCCTTCGCTTCAAGGCCCGCACAATCTCCAGAATGCCGCAGTCGCGGTCGCAATCGCCGAGGCGCTGGGCCTCAGCCGCGCACAGTGGGGCCCGGCGCTCGCCAGTTTCCGCGGACTGCCGCACCGGATGGAGCGCGTCGCCGATGTGAACGGGGTGATGTTCATCAACGATAGCAAGGCGACCAACCCGGCCTCGGCCGCACCCGCGCTCGCCGCGTTTCCGCCCAATCCGCGCCGCCGCATCCACTGGATCGTCGGCGGGCTGCCCAAGGACGACAACTTGGGCGAATGCATGCCCTTCGTGAAGAACGTGGCCGCCGCCTATACCATTGGCGAAGCCGGACCGCTGTTCGCCAATCTGCTCGATGATATTGTTCCGGTGACCCGCAGTGAAATGATGTGCGAGGCAATCCGCCAGGCGATGGCCGTGGCGGTGCCCGGCGACGTTGTGCTGCTGTCACCCGCCTGCGCCAGTTTCGACCAG
Source organism: Sphingomonadaceae bacterium (assembly GCA_025356175.1). Taxonomy (GTDB): domain Bacteria; phylum Pseudomonadota; class Alphaproteobacteria; order Sphingomonadales; family Sphingomonadaceae; genus Novosphingobium. The sequence goes on from JANXUP010000199.1 coordinate 2,493, forward strand.
TTCCGCGACTATGAAGCGCGCGGCGATGCGTTCCGCCAGATCGTCGAAGCGCTGTCTACCCCCGAACCAGCTGGAGCGAAGCGCTGATGGCGTCCAATCCGCCTTTCATCCCGCGCGGCGGCAAGCTTGGCGCGGCGCTGCCGGCGCAGAACCGCAAGGCCCGTCGCCGCAGCGATCTGGCGATCTGGTGGCGCGAGATTGATCGCACGCTGCTGCTCATCATCCTGACCCTGATGGCGATCGGCACGGCGGCGGTTGCGGCCTCCAGCCCGGCAAGCGCGCGGCGTTTGTCGACCGCCAAGGTCAAGCTCGATGAACTGCACTTTTTTTACATTCACTTGCGCTGGCAGTTCGTCGGCCTGATCGCAATGTTCAGCGCCAGCATGTTGCCGCGCGAAACCGCGCGCCGCGCCGGGATCTTGCTCGGCTTTGCCATGCTGATCGGGCTGATGCTGGTGCCGGTCATGGGCTTCAGCGTCAACGGGGCGCGGCGCTGGCTCAACCTTGGCATGTCGCTGCAGCCGTCTGAATTCCTCAAGCCGGCCTTCGCGATCATTCTTGCCTGGATCCTGTCGTGGCGGGTGCGCGATCCCGGCCTGCCGGCGATCGAGCTCAGCACCGCGCTGATGGGGCTGATCGCCGTGCTGCTGATGGCGCAGCCGGATTTCGGCTCGACCATGCTGTTTGGCGGAGTGTGGTTCGTGATGGTACTGATGTCGGGCATCTCGGTAAAACGGGTTGGCCTGGCTGTAGGCGTCGTCGTCACCGGGGTGGTGCTTGCCTATATGTTCTATGACAACGCCCGCAACCGCATCGACAGCTTCCTTGGCGGCGGCACCGCCTATGACCAGGTCGATCTGGCGCAGCGGACTTTGCTAGGCGGCGGCTGGACCGGCACCGGGCTGTGGCTCGGCACCCGCAAGCTCGGCCTGCCCGAGGCGCATACCGATTATATCTTCTCGGTGATCGGCGAGGAATTCGGGCTGATCGCCTGCGCGGTGATCGTGCTGCTGTATCTGGCGCTGGTAGCCCGCGTGCTGCTGCGCCTGCTGGACGAAGAAGACCTGTTCACCACCCTTGCCGCCGCCGGGCTGACCGCGCAGCTGGGCGGGCAGGCGTTCATCAATATCCTCGTCAACCTCCAGCTGTTCCCGTCGAAGGGCATGACCCTGCCGCTGATTTCCTATGGCGGGTCGTCGACCATCGCGATCTGCCTGGGGGTGGGCTTCCTGCTTGCCATCACGCGGCGCAATCCGTTTATCAAGCGTGAGCGGTTTTCGCTGCGCCAGCTCGGCGTCAAACCGAAGGAACAACGCCGATGAGCAGCGTTTCGCGTCATTATGTCCTCGCCGCAGGCGGCACCGGCGGTCACTTGATTCCGGCCTTTGCCCTCGCCACCGAGCTGGAGGCGCGCGGGCATCACGTGGCGCTGATCACCGACGATCGCGGCAGCCGCCTGCCGGGCAAACCTGCGACGCTGGTCAGCCACGTCCTGCCTGCGGGGCGCTTCGGCAAGAACCCGCTCAAGTGGCCGCAGGCGCTCGACGCGGTGCTCGAAGGCAAGCGCATGGCGCTGCGATTGTTCGAAAGCTTTCAGCCCAGCGCGGTGATCGGATTCGGCGGCTACCCGGCGCTACCCGCGCTGTGGGCCGCGACCAGCGCCAAAGTACCGAGCGTGATTCACGAGCAGAACGCGGTGCTCGGCCGGGTGAACCGGTTGCTGGCAAAGCGCGTCGATGCGATTGCCACCTCATATCGCGATGTCGATCGGCTGTCGCCCAAGCTGGCGCACAAGGTGCACCTAGTCGGCAATCCGGTCCGCGCCGAGGTACTGGCGCTGCGTGACCTGCCGTTCCCTGCTTTCACCGAGGAAGGCCTGCTGCGCGTGCTGGTCACCGGCGGCAGCCAGGGCGCGAGTGTGCTGTCTGCGGTGGTTCCCGATGGGCTTGCCATGCTGCCGCCTGCCTTGCGCGGGCGGCTCCAGGTGACCCAGCAGTGCCGCGCCGAAGATATCGAGGCCGTGCGCGCGCGCTATGCCGGGCATGAGATCCCCGCCGAACTTGGCACCTATTTCGAAGACATGGCGAGCCGGCTGGCGGATTCGCACCTGTTCATCGGCCGCGCCGGGGCTTCGACCATTGCCGAACTGACCGCCGTGGGCCGCCCGGCGATCCTGGTGCCGCTGCCGATCGCCACCGACGATCACCAGGCCGCCAACACCCGCGAAGTAACCGCACTCGGCGGCGCGCGGATGATCCGGCAGGATCGCTTCACGCCCGTAGAACTGGCCAAGCAGATTCAGGCCATCGCGATGAACCCCGAAACGCTCGCCACCGCGGCGCACGCGGCGTGGAACTGCGGCTATCCCAATGCAGCCAAGGACCTGGCCGACCTGGTCGAAGGCTTCGGCGGGGTGCCGATGATGGACGTGATCCAAATCGCGCGCGAAATGTCCGCCAGCGGGCAGGAGCAGGTCGCGACATGAAAGGCGTCGGCACCGAAATCGGCACGATCCATTTCGTCGGTATCGGCGGTATCGGCATGTCGGGCATCGCCGAGGTGATGCATAATCTGGGCTATAAGGTGCAAGGCAGCGACATCGCCGAAGGCTACGTCGTCGAAGGCCTGCGCAAGCTCGGAATCAAGGTCTCGATCGGCCACGCCGCTGAAAACCTGGGCGATGCGGCGGTGGTGGTTACCTCGACTGCGGTCAAGCGCTCAAACCCCGAAGTCGCCGCCGCACTAGAACATCGCGTGCCAGTGGTGCGCCGCGCCGAGATGCTCGCCGAACTGATGCGGCTGAAGCGCACCGTCGCGGTCGCGGGTACTCATGGCAAGACCACCACCACCTCGATGGTCGCCGCGTTGCTCGACGCGGGCGGAGTCGATCCGACCGTGATCAACGGCGGGATCATCAACTCTTACGGTTCCAACGCGCGGCTTGGCGCGAGCGACTGGATGGTGGTCGAAGCGGACGAAAGCGACGGCTCGTTCCTGCGGCTCGACGGGACCATCGCGGTGGTCACCAACATCGATCCCGAACACCTCGATCACTACGGCAGCTTCGATGCGGTCAAAGAAGCCTTCGTCGAATTCATCGAGAACGTCCCGTTCTACGGCTGCGCGGTGCTGTGCATCGATCACCCCGAGGTTCAGGCGGTAATCCCTCGGGTGCGCGATCGGCGGGTGGTGACTTATGGCTTTTCCGCGCAGGCCGACGTGCGCGGTGAGAATGTCACGCCCTATCCCGGCGGCAACACGTTCGACGTGATGATCCGCCAGCGCGACGGCAGCCAGCGCCGGATTGCCGGGATCGACTTGCCGATGCCCGGCCGCCACAACGTCCAGAACGCGCTCGCCGCAGTGGCGGTTGCGGCCGAGATGGGCTGCGCCGACGATGTGATCCAGACCGGGTTCGCCAAGTTCCACGGGGTCAAGCGGCGCTTCACCAAGGTTGGCGAAGTGGCCATTGGTTCTGGGGTGGCCACAATTATTGACGATTACGGCCACCACCCGGTCGAAATCCGCGCGGTGCTCGCCGCCGCGCGCGAAGGGGTTCAAACCGGCCGCGTGATCGCCGTGGTCCAGCCGCACCGGTTTACCCGGCTGCGCGATCACCTCGACGACTTCGAAAGCGCGTTCAACGACGCCGACATGGTGTTCGCTGCGCCAGTTTATGCCGCCGGTGAACAGCCGATCGACGGGATTAGTTCGGACGCGATGGTCAAGGGCATGAAGGCGCGCGGGCACCGCTCGGCGCAGGTCGTGTCCGGGCCGGAGGAACTGGCCGAGGCGCTCGCCGCAGTGGTTGAGCCGGGCGATATGGTGGTGTGCCTTGGCGCGGGCGATATTACCAAGTGGGCTGCGGGCCTTGCCGATGCAGTCGCAGTGCGGCGGGCGGCATGAGCGGCGCTGGCCTTGGCGCGTGTGCTTCGACAGGCTCAGCACGAGCGGATGTTGGAAGCGGTCATGCCCCCATGCCCGCTCAGGCTGAGCCTGTCGAAGCCCGCGCGCTGCCGGTTCCGCATGGCAGGCTCACCCCCAATGCACCGCTCGCTCCGCTGGTCTGGTTCAAGTCCGGCGGCACCGCCGAGTGGCTGTTCGAGCCCAAGGATGTCGCTGATTTGCAGTCCTTCCTGCGCGATCTCGATCCGGCGGTGCCGGTAATGGCGCTTGGCCTTGGCAGCAACCTGATCGTGCGCGATGGCGGGGTGCCGGGCGTGGTGGTGCGGCTCGGCAAGGCCTTTGCCAAGGTTTCGCTCGGTGCCGATCTCACGCTCGATTGCGGCGCGGGAGCCTCTGGCATTCTGGTCTCCTCGACCGCGCGCGACAATGGCGTGGCTGGCCTGGAATTCCTCCGCTCGATCCCCGGTACTGTCGGCGGCTTCGTGCGGATGAACGGCGGGGCTTACGGCGGCGAGGTCAAGGATATCCTCGTCGATTGCGACGTGGTGCTGCGCTGCGGAACATTGCAAACCCTCAGCAACACCTTGCTCAACTACACCTATCGCCACTCAAGCCTGCCACAGGGGGCCATCGTTGTCGCCGCCCGGTTCAAGGGTCGCGCTGGTAAGTCCGAGGATATTCAGGCCGAAATGGACCGCATCTCGGCGAGCCGCGAAGCCAGCCAGCCTTTGCGCTCGAAGACCGGCGGGAGCACCTTCAAGAACCCCGCTGGCCACAAGGCGTGGCAACTAGTCGATGAGGCCGGATGCCGCGGCCTAACAATGGGGGGCGCGCAAGTCAGCGAGAAGCACTGCAACTTCCTGCTCAACCTCGGCGAAGCAACCAGCTCCGATATCGAAGCCCTCGGCGAGGAAGTTCGGCGGCGGGTCAAAGACACGTCGGGCGTCGAGCTCGAATGGGAAATTCAAAGAGTGGGTAAGCCGAAGTGACTCTCCCCAAACTTCACATCGCGGTCCTGATGGGCGGCTGGTCGAACGAGCGTTCGGTTAGCCTGATGAGTGGCGAGGGTGTGGCCTTGGCGCTGGAAGAACGCGGCCACCGGGTGACCCGGATCGACATGGGCCGCGATGTTGCGCAGCGGCTCGCCGAGACCGCGCCTGATGTGGTGTTCAACGCGCTCCACGGGACTCCCGGCGAAGACGGCACGGTGCAAGGCATGATGGACCTGATGGGGCTGACCTACACGCACTCTGGCATGGTCACTTCGGTGATCGCGATCGATAAGGAACTGACCAAGCAGGCGCTGGTGCCGCACGGCATTCCGATGCCGGGCGGGCGGATCGTCCCGGTCGCGGAAATCTACGAACGCGACCCGCTTGAGCGGCCTTATGTGCTGAAGCCGGTCAACGAAGGCTCTTCGGTCGGGGTGGCGATCGTCACCAACGAAGGCAATTACGGCAACCCGATCAGCCCCTTGGCCAAAGGCCCCTGGCAGGAATTCGACCGGCTGCTGGCCGAGCCGTTCATTCGCGGACGCGAGCTGACCACTGCGGTGCTGGGCGACCGCGCGCTGCTGGTGACCGAGCTCAAGCCAAAGTCCGGTTTCTACGATTTCGACGCCAAGTACACCGAAGGCATGACCGAACATGTCTGCCCGGCCGAGATCCCCGACGAGATCACCCGGGCCTGCCTCGACATCGCCCTGCGCGCGCACCGTATCCTCGGCTGCAGCGGATGCAGCCGGACCGACTTCCGCTGGGACGACGAGCGCGGGATCGAAGGGCTGTTCGTGCTTGAAACCAACACCCAGCCGGGGATGACGGCTTTGAGCCTGGTGCCCGAACAGGCGCGGCACCTGGGGATCGAATACGGCGAACTGGTCGAAATCATCGTTGCCGATGCGCTGGCTCAAAAGGACGTGACGAAATGAGCGGCACCAAGATCAAACGCGGCGGCAAGAGCGTGCGGCGCTCCGCCTCGGCGCAGGGCAAGGCGCGGCAAGTCCGCGCGGCCAAGGCGCGCACCGGTTCGGCAATCGACACGGTGATGGCGATCCAGCCGTTCAACGAACGCCAGCTGCACCGGATCTTCCTCGCGATGATCCTGGGAGGTGCGGTGGTACTGGCGTGGATGGCAGCAAGCTTTGCCGGAGTGTCGGCGATGGCGCAGGATCAGGTGGCACACCTCGCCCATCAGGCCGGGTTCGAGCTGCACAACGTCAACGTGCGCGGGACCAAGCACCTCAACGAACTCAAGGTCTACCAGATCGCGCTGGCTGATCGCGACCGGGCGATGCCGTTCATCGATGTGGAAGCAGTGCGCGGGCGCTTGATGGGTCTCTCGTGGGTCGAAGATGCGCGGGTTTCGCGCCAGCTGCCCGATACGCTGGTGATCGACATCGTCGAGCGCAAGCCGGTCGCGGTGCTGTCAAAGCCGGACAAGTTCGTGCTGATCGATGCCACCGGGCGCGAGCTTGAGGTGGTTTCGGAAGACCGCACCAAAGGCAAGCTGGTAATGTCCGGGCCGGGTGCAGGGCAGCAAGTGGCCGCGCTCTCTGGCCTGCTTGATGCCGCGCCCGCGCTGCGCCCGCAGCTCAAGAGTGCCGAATGGATCGGCAACCGCCGCTGGAACCTGACTTTCAAGACCGGGCAATTGCTCGCGCTGCCCGAAGGCAAGGATGAAAGCGCCAAGGCACTGGTCACTTTCGCCCAGCTCGACGGGCGCAACCGCCTGCTCGGCGGCAAGGCGGTGGCCTTCGACATGCGCGCGGGCGACCGCATCTATATCCGCATGCCCGAACGCACCGATGCAGTGGAATCGGCGCATATCGCGCCGACTGTCACTGCCAGCGCCGCACCGACCCCGATGTCGCCCAAGCAGCCCAAGAAGGAGCAGAACTGATGCCGCCGCCCCGCATCAGCCGCGTATTCGGCGCGGTCAACATTGGTTCTTTCCGGATTTCGGCGATGGTCGCCGGACTAAGCGAGACCGGCGAAATGCTGGTGCTTGGCTCTGGCCACCGCGCCGCGCAGGGGATCAAGCGCGGCTATGTGACCGACATGGCCGCCGCGACCTTTGCGGTGCGCGATGCGGTCGAACGCGCCGAGAAAATGGCCAACACTTCGGTTTCGAGCGTGTGGATCGGCACTTCCGGCGCGGGCCTTGCCAGCTCGGTCGCACAGGTTGAGGTCGACATCGGCGGACGCCGGATCGAGGCTGACGATATCGATCACCTGCTGATCTCGGCGCGCGACGTGATCCAGCCCGACGGGCGGATGGTGCTCCACGCCCAGCCGGCGCACTACACGCTCGACGGGGCGGATGGCGTCGCTGATCCCAAGGGGCTTCACGCCGAGCGGCTCGGGGTCGATATCCACGTGATGCTCGCCGATGGCGCGCCGATCCGCAACATTACCGAAGCTGTGCAAAACGCGCACCTCGATGTCGAAGGCGTGGTCGGCTCGCCGATCGCCGCTGGCTATGCCTGTCTGTCCTCCGAAGAACGCGAACTGGGCGTAGCCCTGGTCGAATTCGGCGGCGAGGTGACCAATGTTTCGGTTTATGCCGCGGGCATGTTGCTGGGCCTTGTGACGATCCCGCTTGGTTCGGGCGACATTACCGATGCGGTCGCCTCGGCCTTCGGTATCCGCCGGTTCCAGGCCGAACGACTGAAGTGCGTCCACGGCTCGGCCATCGCCAGCCCGTCCGACCACCGCGAGATGATCCCGGTCAACGCACCCGGCGAGGAAACCGGCGGCCCGGCCGCGCGCCATGCCGATGACAAGAACCGCGTGCCCCGCGCCGAACTGGTCTCAGCGATCACCACGCAGCTGGCCGCCTGGACCGAAGAGGTGGGCAGGGCGCTCAAAAGGCTGGGGTTCAGCGGGCAGCGCGGGCAATTGGTGGTCCTGACCGGAGGCGGAGCGGAACTTGCCGGGCTGCCCGATTACGTCCAGGCGGCGCTCGGCAAGCCGGTCCGCATCGGCCGTCCGCAGCACCTCAAAGGCTTGGCCGAGGCGCATGCGACACCCGGTTTCACCACGCTGGCCGGGCTCGTGCTCTATGCCGCAGCCGATCCGGTCGACATCCGGGCGGTCGGCCACAACTATCAACCGATCGTGCGCTACAAGGGCCTGCGTCTGGCCGGACGGCTCTATCAGGCCATGCGCGAGTATTTTTGAGACGAAGGAAAGCGCTTGAATGAAAGTCGAAACGGGCCCGGTGACTGTGGACAACGACGCATATTGCTTTGATTCGCTGATTCTAACGGTACAAGAACCGTGTTTACTGTATGTATTGCATCCGCCCGCAAAGGCTAGGAGACGTCTGAATGAGCATCAATATCGGAGCGCCCGCTGTTGAAGAGCTGCGGCCCCGGATCACCGTGATCGGGGTTGGTGGAGCTGGCGGCAACGCCATTGCCAACATGATCACTGCCGGGATCGAAGGGGTCGACTTTGTCGTCGCCAATACCGATGCGCAGGCACTCAACAATTCGATCTCGGAACACCGCATCCAGCTGGGTTCGGACATCACCCAGGGCCTTGGTGCCGGGGCTCGCCCCGAAGTGGGCCGCGCCGCCGCAGAAGAGAGCATGGCGGAAATCGAGCGTGCGCTGGAAGGGGTGCACATGTGCTTCATCGCCGCGGGCATGGGCGGCGGCACCGGGACCGGCGCGGCACCTGTCGTGGCCAAAGCGGCGCGTGACAAGGGCGTGCTCACCGTGGGCGTGGTAACCAAGCCGTTCCTGTTCGAAGGCACCCGCCGGATGCGCGCGGCCGATGCCGGGATCGAGGAACTGCAAAAGCACGTCGATACCCTGATCGTCATCCCCAACCAGAACCTGTTCCTGGTCGCCAAGGCGGAAACGACCTTCAAAGAAGCGTTCCAGATGGCCGACGAGGTGCTCCAGCAGGGGGTGCGCTCGATCACCGACCTGATGGTCATGCCGGGCCTGATCAACCTCGATTTCGCCGACGTCCGCTCGGTCATGGCCGAAATGGGCAAGGCGATGATGGGCACCGGCGAAGGCAGCGGCGAAAACCGCGCGCTCGAAGCCGCCGAAAAGGCGATCGCCAACCCGCTGCTCGATGGCGTTTCGATGCAAGGCGCCAAGGGGGTGATTATCTCGATCATCGGCGGCGAAGACATGAAGCTGCTTGAAGTCGATGAAGCCGCCAACCACATCCGCGAGCTGGTCGATCCCAATGCCAACATCATCTGGGGCAGCGCGTTCAATCCTGACCTGCAAGGCAAGATCCGCGTCTCGGTGGTCGCCACCGGGATCGAGCAGACCGCCTCGATGGCCGAAGAAGCCGCACGGCCGTTCAACATGGGCGGATCGCGCGGACCGGCACGTCCCGCCATGAGCGCGCCGCCTGCCGCCGAACCGCTGTTCGATCGTTCGGCCCCGGCGCAGCCCGAACCGGCACCCGAAGCGGTCGCCGAGGAAAACCAGCCCGAACCGTCGACCAGTTTTGCGGACGATGATTGGGATACGCCTGCACACGCGGCTGAAGCAGCAGCAGATCCGCTGGAACTCGATCTCGAAGCCGACAATGGCGGCGAAGCTTCAGCCGATGCCGGCAGTGGCGGCGGTGACGAGCTGCTGCTCGATGCCTCGCGGCTGGTCGAAGAAGATGCGCCGGTTTCGGGCGGCGGGATGATGTCAGGACGGCGCCGCGGCTTGATCTCGAGCGATGACGACACTGTCAGCGAAGGCGGCGAAGGTGGTGAAGGCGGTGCGCCTGCGGCTGAGCCGGCTGCGCCGGCTGCGCCGGCAAGCGGCGGGGTGGCAGAACGCCAGCCCGCGCCCAAGGTCGGTGGCGGGGCAACGCTGTTCGAACGCATGGCCAACCTGTCACGCGGCGGGCGCTCGGCCAGCGAAGCCGAGGACGATGGCGATGGTCCGTCGATTTCGATCCCGCGCTTCCTCGGCCGCCAGAACAACCAGTAATCGAAAGCTGCGCTGCGGCATTAGGCCGCGGTTCAGCCAGCCGGGTGCAAATGAGGTGCTGGCCGCTTGCCTGCGACCGGCAGAGGGTTCAGATCACCGCCATGTTGAGACCAATCGGCCGCCGCTGCGCTCGTAGCCTGATGTTCGCCGGTGCCACGCTGGGGCTCGGCTCGCTGGGGCTGCCGGGTGCAGCCATGGCCGATCCGTTGGTCCAGTCGCTGCCCCAGCAGTCGCCGGGCATGAAGCTCAACGACGCGCTGAACCAGTTGGCCAAGAACCCGCAGGACCTTGAAGCGCTGGTGGCCGCGGGGCGCGCCTCGCTCGAACTGGGTGACGTACAGGCGGCGATTGGGTTCTTCCAGCGCGCTGACACGCTGTGGCCGGGTTCGGTCCGCGCGAAGACTGGTCTGGCCGGTGCCTATGTGCTCGGCGACGATCCGATTGCGGCGATCCAGCTGTTCAACCAAGCCGAAAAGCTGGGGCCGATCGATGCCGCGCGCATTGCCGATCGCGGGCTCGCTTATGACCTGATCGGCGATTATCAGACCGCGCAGGGTTATTACCGCCAGGCGCTCGGGATCGAAGCCAGCGATGAAGCTGCGCGGCGGCTGGCGGTGAGCCAGGCCATCGCCGGGGACCGGCGCGGGATGGAGGTGACGCTCGGCCCGCTGCTCCAGAAGCAGGACAAAGCGGCCTGGCGCACCCGCGCCTTTGCCCTCGCAATCCTGGGTGTGCCCGATGAGGCCGAGAGCATCGCGCACCAGACCATGCCTGCGGACATGGCCAATTCGATGGCCGGGTACCTGCGTTACATGCCCAAGTTGACCCCGGCGCAGCAGGCTTCCGCTGCAAACCTCGGGCAGTTTCCGCGCGCCGCCGACGTCGGCCAGAACGACCCGCGCTTTGCTGCCTACATGCGCCCGCACGCGGCATTGGCTGCCGCCTCGCCGGTGCCTGGACCGATTAAACCGGACGCAAAGGGCAAGGGAAAGAAGGGCAAGGACCAGCAGGTCGTGGCAGTGGCTGCGGCCGTGCCCAACCCGCCGGTTGGCCGCGAGGTTGACGGCAAGCCGGTCCAGATAGCGATGGCCGCGCCCCAGCCGCTCGTGCCCAGGCCTGTTCCAGCGCCAGCGCCGGCACCCAAACCTGTTTTTGTGCCAGCGCCGTCACCCGCGCCAGCTCCCGCGCCGAGCCCGCCTGCAGTGCCCCGGCCGGTGCCGGTGACCACCGCGCCCGGGCCGGGCTTCGCCACGATCGATGCAGTTTCGACCAAGCCGGGGCAAAGCTTTGACTTGCGCCAGCAAAGCAAGCCCCCGGTGCAGACGCCGATGCCGACGCCGCCTCCAGCGCCGCCAGCGCCCAAGCCAGTACCCAAACCCGCGCCCGAATCCATCGACGACGCGTTTGCAGACTTCACCCCGCCAAGCCGCGAGACCGAACCACAGGCGGGGGCCGTGGACCTCAGGCACCTCGACCACACGGTCAAGGTGCCAGCGAATGCCAAGCCAGCGGACAAGGCCGGCGACAAGCCAGTGCTGGGCGAGAAGGGCAAGCCGGGCGACAAGGCTTCGGACAAGGCCAAGGACAAGGACAAAAAGGACAGCAAGCTAAGCCAGCCGAGCCGGTTCTGGGTTCAGGTTGCAACGGGCCGCGACAAGGCGGCGCTTGGCTCTGACTGGCGGCGCATGGGCAAGGACGATCCCACGGTGTTCAAGGGCAAAAAGCCGTTCACCACCGCCTGGGGGCAGACCAACCGGCTGCTGACCGGCCCGTTCGAAACCCAGAAAGAGGCCAATGCGTTCGTTGCCGCGCTCAAGAAGGTCGACTTCAGCGGGGCCTTCGCCTGGACCAGTGCGGCCGGGCAAGTGGTCGATCCGCTTGCCCCCGGGAAGTAGCCTGCCCACCGCTTTTCCACACTTTCTCAACAGGCTTGTCGAGTTATGCGCAGACGAGCGGCATGACGTCATTGTCCTTTGTGCGCAAGGCGCGCCATCCAGCGCCAATGATGCAGGCTAACCACGACATGGAACGGGACGACGATGCTGCCCCCGTCGACATGCTCGCTTCGTTGTTCGAAGCGCGCGGCTGGCCTTGCGAATTCGTTGGCGAGGACGAGATCTCGGGCGAGATCAAGGGTAGCTGGGCCAACTACACCGTGCGCGGCGTGTGGCGGCATGAAGATCACGTGCTGCAGCTGCTGTGCCTGCCCGATATCCGCGTGCCCGATGACAAGCGCAGCGCGGTGTTCGAGCTGCTCGCGCTGGTCAACGAACAGCTCTGGGTCGGGCACTTCGATCTGTGGTCAAACGGCAGCGTGCTGCTCTATCGTCACGGCCTGCTGCTGGGCGATGACGGGCTGCTCAGCCTCAGCCAGGCGCAAGTCGCGGTCGAAGCCGCGGTTGAGGAATGCGACCGGTTCTACCCCGCCTTCCAGTTCGTGCTGTGGGGCGACAAAAGCCCGGCCGAAGCGCTCGCCAGCTCGATGGTTGACGCTGCGGGCGAGGCCTGACACCACCCTTCCTGCGAGACAGGAGCATCCCGGTGAACATCCTCATTTTCGGCTGCGGTAACATGGGCGGGGCGATGCTGGCCGGTTGGCTGGCCTCGGACCTGGCGCTTACGATTACCGTCGTTGATCCTGCGGTGCATGAAGTCCCGACCGAGGCAAGGTTGTTGCGGCAAGTTCCAGCCGAGCACTTCGATGTGGTCCTGCTGGGGATCAAGCCGCAGCTGCTGGGCGAAGCTGCACCCATGCTGGCATCGGCGGTGACGCCCGGTACAGTGCTGCTGTCGGTACTCGCCGGAGCGGAACTGGCCAGCCTGGCCGGCCATTTTCCGGTCAACGGCGGGATCGTGCGGGTTATGCCGAACCTGGCGGCGGCCATCGGCAAAGCGCCGATTGGCCTGTTCGGTAAGATGTCAGACGCAGTGCGCGATCAGGTGACCAGATTGATGGCACCGCTCGGCACCCCCGAATGGCTGGCGCGCGAGGACGACCTTGATGCAGTTACTGCTCTCGCCGGTTCGGGCCCGGCCTTTGTTTACCGCCTTATTGACGCCGTGGCCGATGGCGGCGCCGCGCTTGGCCTCGATCCCGCGCAGGCACAGCGGCTCGCGCTGAGCATGGTCGAAGGCGCGGCCTTGCTTGCGGCGGCGGCGGGCGAGCCCCCGGCCGAGCTCGCGCGCCGGGTCACCAGCCCGGGGGGCACGACTGCCGCAGGACTGGCCGTGCTAGATGCCGATGGCGCGCTCCAGCGCCTCGTTGCAGCTACCCTGAAAGCAGCGGCGGAGCGCGGGGCCGAACTTGCTGCTGCTGCTCGCCAGCAAAGCTGATACAATCTGCGACAGCCCGGTTGTCCGGTTTCGCTTGCAACGTAAGCCGACAGCGCCGATATTTACATTCAGCGGCCTATCTTGGTCCGCTTACAGGAGTTTGATCCATGTCTGAATGGAACGATCCGCAGACCACTCGCAGCCCGTTTGGCGCGGGCGCGCAGCTTAACGGCGCGATGGTTGGCAACGCAGCGCGCGATGAGGGCCTGCGCAGCTACATGCTGTCAATTTACAACTACATGGCCTCGGGCGTGCTGCTTTCGGGTGTTGTGGCGATGCTGTTCGCGCGTTCGGGCATGGCCGAAGCCACCTTTGGCTCGCCCTTGCGCTGGGTTATCGCGCTCGCCCCGCTCGGGTTCGTGATGGCGATGAGCTTCGGTCTCAACCGGATGCAGACCTCGACGCTGAAGATGCTGTTCTGGGGCTTTTCGGTGGCGATGGGCCTGTCGCTCGCGTCGATCTTCTTCATCTACACCGGACCGTCGATCGCGCTGACGTTCTTTGCCACCGCCGGGGCCTTCGCCGGCCTCAGCCTCTATGGCTACAGCACCAAGCGCAATCTCTCGGCGATGGGCTCGTTCATGGTCATGGGCTTGATCGGGATCATCATTGCCATGCTGCTCAATATGTTCCTGCAATCGAGCGCGATGGCGCTGGCGATTTCGGTGCTGGGCGTGCTGATCTTCGCCGGGCTGACTGCTTGGGACACGCAGCGGCTGCGCGGCATGTATTACCAGGTGCAGGGTACTGAAATGGTCCAGAAGGTCGTGATTATGGGCGCGCTCAGCCTCTATCTCGACTTCGTCAACATGTTCCAGTTCCTGCTCAGCTTCATGGGCGATCGCCGCTGATCGCACACAACGAACGGACAAACGTGCCCGGCGTGCCTTCCAGCGCGCCGGGCATTTGCTTTATGGAGCCAGTGGGTTAGGGGTTCACACGCGCGTAATGAACGGTCTGCCAAGTGGCCGGTTACGCCAGCGGGAACGGAAATAATGGGTTCGCAATTTCATAAGATCATCTTCGGGATGGCGGTGCTGCTTGCAGCAACCGAGCTGGCGGCCAAACCCAAGAAACAGCCGGTGCCGCTGCCTCCGCCGCCGCCCCCACCGCCGGTGGTCGTCTACATCCCGCCGCGTCCGACCCCGCCGCTGGGCGCATCGCCGCTGTTCAAGGTTCCGCTACAGGGGACGGACGGCAAGCGTTTGTCGGTCAATTCGAACATCGGTCCGTTACAGACCGTGTGGAACTTTCGTTCGGCCTACAACGTCGCCGCGCTGGATTGCCAGTCTTCCGAACACAACGAAGTCCTGGTCGGCTACAAGCGTTTCCTCAAGGTGCACAAAGTGGCGCTGCTCAAGGCCAACCGGGCGGTCGATGCGGATTTCCGCAAGCGTTACGGCGGGGCCTACATCCGCCCGCGCGAGGCCTATATGACGCAGGTCTACAACTATTACGCCTTCCCGCCGACGCTGCACAATTTTTGCGACGCAGCGCTGCTGATGGCGCGCGAATCGATGACGCTCAAACCCGCCGGACTGACTGCTTATGCCGCGCGGTACCTGCCCCAGTTCGATATGATCTTCGAGAATTTCTATCACTCCTACGATCAGTACCGTGCCGATGCCGCAGCGTGGGACGCCAAGTATGCGCCGGTTACATTCCAGGTCGCACCGCCAGTTATTGTTCCAGTCGCAGGCGTCATCCCCTCGCCACCGGCCACGACTACGACTACGGCGGCTCCGGGACGCTGAACCGCCGCGCGGTCGATTTGGTCTTTCAAGCGCGCGGGCCATTCGCTAATGCGGCGGCTCGCGCGGTGCACCGCCGCCTGCGCGGGCATGCACTGAACGGGGCCGTAGCTCAGATGGGAGAGCGCGTCGTTCGCAATGACGAGGTCAGGGGTTCGATCCCCCTCGGCTCCACCAGTGCAGAGTACGGCGACAATCGGCCCAGACCGGCCTGCAAACGGCAACTTTTTCCGCTTCCGGTGCTCACGGCCAGAAAGACCGCTGTGCTCCGGTTCTCGAAATTTACCGTTTTCGGCTCGGTCTGAACCAATTCTCGCCGCACTCTGAATCACATCAATTGCGCTCGGGTTCAGCTTGTCGAAGCCCGCGCGCGACATTTCCCTCATTATCCGTTAGTAGCCCCACCATGCATTTTCTCGATCAAGCCAAGATTTTCATCCGCTCGGGGCAGGGCGGGCCGGGCGCAGTCGCGTTCCGGCGCGAAATGTATGTCGAATATGGCGGACCCGATGGCGGCAACGGCGGCAAGGGCGGGGATATCATCGTCGAGGCGGTCGCCGGGCTCAACACCCTGATCGACTTCCGCTATGCCCAGCACTTCAAGGCCCCGCGCGGGGTCCACGGATCGGGCCAAAACCGCACTGGTGCCGGCGGCAAGGATCTGGTGATCAAGGTTCCGCTCGGCACCCAGCTGATCTCCGACGATGACCGCGAGACCGTGCTGCTCGATATGACCGAGGCCGGCCAGCGCGTCACCTTCCTGGCGGGCGGGATGGGCGGGCGCGGCAACGCCAGCTACAAGACCAGCACCAACCGCGCCCCGCGTCAGCACCAGCCGGGTGAAATGGGCACCGAGATGTACGTCTGGTTGCGGCTCAAGCTGCTCGCCGATGTGGGGCTGCTCGGGCTGCCCAATGCCGGCAAGAGCACCTTCATCAACCAGATCAGCAACACCAAGGCCAAGGTCGGTGATTACGCCTTCACCACGCTCACCCCGCAGCTTGGGGTGGTGCGGCACAAGAACCGCGAATTCGTGCTGGCCGACATTCCCGGCCTGATTGAAGGCGCGGCCGACGGTGCGGGGATCGGTGACCGGTTCCTTGGCCATATCGAACGCTGCCGGGTGCTGATCCACCTGATCGATGTCAACGGGCACGATCCGGCGGACGCGTTGCAGGTGATCGAGGAGGAGCTGGCGATTTACGGCAACGGGCTTGAAGACAAGCCGCGCCTGATTGCGCTCAACAAGATCGACCTCGTCGATACGGAATTGGTGCGCATGTTCACCAAGGAATTGAAGGCCGCGGGGGCGAACAAGGTCTACCCGATTTCGGGCGCGACCGGTGCGGGGATGGACAAGCTGCTCGACGCGGTGATCGAACATCTGCCCGCCGCGACCGCAACCGAACGTCCGGCAGGCGAGCAGGAAGAGGCAGACACGACCGAGTGGTCGCCGTTGTAACGTCATCCCCGGCTTGACCGGGGATCGCTGGCGCGTTGGGGCGAACTTGCGTCGATCCGGCCAGCGATCCCCGCTTTCGCGGGGATGACGGGTGTTGCATCGTGCGAACATTGCCGTAATCGCATTTGCAATGCTGATCACGCGCCTTGCCGACCTGGCTGACACCCGAACTTGCCCCCGATTGGTGGTCAAGATCGGCTCGTCGCTGCTGGTTGGCGGCGAAGGCGTGCGGCGCGCGTGGCTTGAAGGGCTGGTCCGCGAACTCGCTGCGGCGCGGGGGCGCGGGCAGGAACTGATCGTGGTCTGCTCGGGCGCGATTGCGCTGGGCGCGGCGAAACTCGGGCTCGACAAGGGCGGCCGCGGCAGCCTCGCTGATGCGCAGGCCGCCGCCGCCGTGGGCCAGATCGCGTTGTCGGGGTTGTGGGCCGAGCTGCTGGCTGCGCACGGCCTGATCGCGGCGCAGCTGCTGTTGACGCTTGAGGACCTCGAAGATCGCCGCCGTTACCTCAACGCCACCGCTACCTTGACCCGGCTGCTCGATATGGGCGCGGTGCCGGTGATCAACGAGAACGACAGCGTTGCCACGCAGGAAATTCGCTTCGGCGATAATGACCGTCTGGCCGCACGAGTGGCGCAAGCGGCCGGAGCTAACGCGGTGTTGCTGCTTTCCGATGTCGACGGCCTGTTCGATCGCAACCCGGTTGATGCCGGCGCGGCCCTGCTGCGCGAAGTGCGCGGGGTGACCGCCGAAGTTCACGCCATGGCGAACGGCGGCAGTTCGTCGGGCATGGGTTCGGGCGGGATGACCAGCAAACTTCAGGCCGCCGAAATCGCCGGGCGCGCGGGGATCGCGCTGGCGATCGGCTCGGGCCTGGTCGAGGCACCGCTGGCGCGGGTTTGCACTGACGAAATTGGCACATTGTTCCTGCCGCTGCGCAAGGCAGCCGCGCGCAAGGCCTGGCTGGGCGGGCGGCTGCGGCTCAAGGGCTCGCTGTCGGTCGATGCCGGGGCGGTGGCGGCGCTGGGCAAGGGATCGAGCCTGCTTGCTGCGGGGATCACCGCGATCGAAGGCGAGTTCAAGCGCGGTGACGCCGTTGCCGTGGTCGGACCCGGCGGCGTGATCGCCCACGGCCTTGCCGAATACGATGCGGCCGAATGCCGCAAGCTGCTTGGCCGCAAGAACAGCGAGCACGCCGCGCTGCTCGGTTATGCGCCGCGCTCGGCGGTGGTTCACCGTGACCAGATGGAATTCCTCTGATGCTCGCGGTGACTGGCGCGACCGGCTTTGTCGGGCAGGCCTTGCTCGACCGCGCGCATGCTGGCGGCATCGCGGTGCGGGCGCTGGCGCGCAAGCCGCAGGCTCCGCGCGCCGGGGTGGAGTGGGTAATCGGCGACCTTGATGATTCCGCCGCGCTGGCCGCGCTGTTGCAGGGGGCGGAAGCCGTGATCCACGTCGCCGGCGTGGTCAACGCGCCCGATCCGGCAGAGTTCGAAGCGGGCAACGTCAGGGGCGCGCTGAATGTGATCGAGGCGAGCCTCGCCGCCGGGGTGCAGCGTCTCGTCCACGTCTCCTCGCTCTCGGCGCGCGAGCCTGACCTGTCCGCATATGGCGCGAGCAAGGCGCGCGCGGAGAGACTGGTGCGCGCCAGCGGGCTCGACTGGACCATCGTCCGCCCGCCGGGGATCTACGGCCCGCGCGATGTCGATTATTTCGAGATGTTCCGGCTTGCGCGCTGGGGGATCATGCCGGTGCCGCCGCGCGAAGGGCGTGCTTCGATCATCCACGTCGACGATCTGGCGCGGCTGTTGCTCGCGCTGGTTCCGGGCGGCGAAGAGGTCTCGCACCGGGTGTTCGAACCGGACGACGGGCACAAGCACGGCTGGAGCCATTACGAATTGGCCCGCGCGATCGGCTGGGCGATGGGGAGACGGCCGTGGGTCGTCCACCTCAGTCGCGCCTCGCTCGATCGCGCCGCGCGCGCCGACCGGCTGGTACGCGGCGGCAGAGCCCGGCTGACCCCCGACCGGGTCGGCTACATGAGCCACCCGGACTGGGTGGCCAGCCCGTTCGCGCAAGTGCCCGACTCGTTGTGGCAGCCACAGATCCCCACCCGCGAGGGGTTCAAGGCGACGGCGAAGTGGTACCGCGACAACAAGTGGCTTTAGCCAGCCGATTCGACTCCGCGGCCATGCAAGCATAATCTCGCCCCGGGGTCGCGAGTCGGGTTGGCGGATACTCCGCCGTTCGAACGCATAAGGGGAAATCGACAATGAAGAAAATTGTGCTCGTCGCCGCGCTGGCGACTCTGGCAGCTTGCTCGAAGCAGGACGCCGCGCCGACCGAAGTCGCTACCCAAGCCGCCGCGGTCCCTGCCGCAACCCCGGCCGGAACCGTCGCTGCCGATGGCAAGCCTTCGGTCGGCAAGTTCAAGATCACCTCGCACGACGGCAAGGTCTATATGGAAGAGGACAAGGCCGATGGAACCTATGTCACCACGCTGGACGGCAAAGTGATGGACACCGGCAAGTGGGAGCAGAAAGCTCAAGGCACCTTCTGCTTCACCAAGGACGCCAAGGACGCGAAGCAGGACTGCAACGCCGAGAAGGTCGAAGGCGGCAAGTGGACCACCACCAACGCCAAGGGTCAGGTCTCGACCGTCGAACGCGTCGGCTGACCGGCGCGAGTTGGCGGCGCTGGCGAGGCTCGCCCGTGCCGCCGATCGGTTACAGGAACGGTTCGTAACCCGGCGGAAGCTCGACAGGCACTGCCTCGCCGTGGATGCCGCATTCGGTCTTGTCCCAGCCCTTCCAGCGGCCCGAACGTTCGTCTTCACCAGGGGCGACTTTTGAGGTGCAGGGCATGCAACCGATCGAGGGATAGCCTTGCGCGACCAGCGGATGGCGCGGCAGCTTGTGTTCCTCGAAATAGGCTTCGAGCCGGTTCTTGTCCCAATCCGCCAGCGGATTGAGCTTGAGCTTGCCTTCATCGATCTCAAACCGGGGCAGCGCAGCGCGGCTCTTGCCCTGGAACGCCTTGCGCCCCGAAATCCAGGCGTCGAACGGAACCAGCGCGCGGCGCAGCGGGGCGACCTTGCGAATCTCGCAGCAACCGTCGGGATCGTAGGACCAGCGCAGCCCGGTCGCATCGCGCGCGGCGAGATCGTAAGGATCGGGCCGATAGACGCGCAGGTCGGTGAAGCCGAGCCGTTCGGTCAGTTCGTCACGATAGGCCAGGGTGTCGCCGAACATCTTCTGGGTGTTGACGAAGATGAGCGGGATTTCCTTGTCGGCCGCGGCAACCAGATGCAGCAGCGCGGCCGATTCGGCGCCGAACGAGGAGACCACTGCAATCCGGCCCTTGAGCTCGGTGGTGAGCAGCACGGCGAGCATGTCCGGGGTATCGACCCCGGCGAACCGCGCTTCCAGCGCGTCAGCGTCGGCCTGAACGAAGGCCGGTGCGGTATCGATCACATCACGCTGGCGGCGGGTTTCAGCCATGCCGTTTTGCCCAGATCGGGGCGCGGCCGTCGGCGGCGGTCTGGTACACTTCGGAATAGCGATCAAACGCGGCATGCGCATCGGCCGGATCGAGCGGCACTTCGGGGGCGAAGGCATCGAACCCGCAGCGGCGCATGAAGGCGAGCTGGTCAACCAGCACATCGCCCACTGCGCGCAATTCGCCGGTGTAGCCCGCCTCGCGCAGCACGCGGGCGGCGGTGTAGCCGCGGCCATCGCCATAGACCGGGAAGTTGATTTCGATCAGGCGGATGCGGTCGAGGTGCGGCAGCAGATCGCGGGCCTCGTCGCCCGGTTCGAGCCGGACGGCAGCGGCGTTTGACTGGTCGCCGAACGAATCAACCGTCACGCCGGGATCGCCCACCGGCTCGTCATCGCGGAAACGGAATTGGGCTTCAGCCATAAAGCGCCTCCTTGAACGGGGCCATGCCGATGCGGCGGTAAGTATCGAGGAAGCGTTCGCCTTCAGCGCGGGTGTTGAGGTAAAGTTCGGTAGCCTTTTCGACCGCATCGACGATGCCGTCTTCATCGAACCCCGGCCCGGTGATCTGGCCGAGCGAGGTATCCGCGCCCTCGCACCCGCCGAGCAGCAGCTGGTAGTTTTCGGTGCCCTTGCGATCGACTCCAAGGATGCCGATGTGCCCGGCGTGATGGTGCCCGCAGGCGTTGATGCAACCCGATATCTTGAGCTTGAGCTCGCCGATTTCCTGCTCCTTGGCCGCGAGCCGCTGGCCGATCTTTTGTGCTACCGGGATCGAGCGGGCATTGGCCAGGCTGCAATAGTCGAGCCCCGGGCAGGCGATGATGTCGCCGACCAGGTCGAGGTTGGCCGTGCCGAGCCCGGCGTCGTCCAACGCCTGCCACAGCGCGTAAAGCTGGTCCTTGCGGACATGCGGCAGTACGATGTTCTGCGCATGGGTGACGCGCAGTTCGTCGAACGAATACTGGGTGGCGAGTCCCGCCATCAGCCGCATCTGGTCGGCGCTGGCATCGCCGGGTATGCCGCCGATCGGCTTGAGGCTGATCGTCACCGCGATGTAGCCAGGGGCCTTGTGGCGCACGCAATTGTTGTCCACCCACAGCGCGAAATCGGGGTCAGAGCGGTCGAGGTCGTCACTCAGGCCGGTCTCGAACTTCGGATCGGCGAACTGCGCCTTGATCCGTTCCAGCTCGGCCAGCGGCGGCTCGATGTTTTGCACGAGCAGGTGCGCGAACTCGGTTTCCACCTGGCGGGTGTATTCATCCTTGCCCAGTTCATGGACGAGAATCTTGATCCGCGCCTTGTACTTGTTGTCGCGGCGGCCGTGGCGGTTGTAGACGCGCAAGGCTGCCTCGGCATAAGTGATGAACTGGTCGAGCGGTACGAATGGCTTGATCAGCGGTGCGATCATCGGGGTCCGGCCCATGCCGCCGCCGACGTAGAACGCGCAACCTAGTTCGCCCGCATCGTTCCGCACGATCTGAATGCCGATATCGTGCAGCCGCATCGCCGCGCGATCGGTCTCGCTGGCGATCACCGCGATCTTGAACTTGCGCGGCAGATAGCTGAATTCGGGGTGGAAGGTGCTCCACTGGCGGATCAGCTCGGCATAAGGACGCGGATCGGTAACCTCGTCGGCGGCCGCCCCGGCGTACTGGTCCGAACTGGTGTTGCGGATGCAGTTGCCGCTGGTCTGGATTGCATGCATCTCGACCTTGGCCAAGTCGGCCAGAATATCCGGCGCTTGGTCGAGCTTGATCCAGTTGTACTGGATGTTCTGACGGGTGGTGAAGTGGCCATAACCGCGGTCGTATTTGTCGGCGATATCGCCCAGCGCGTGCATCTGCGCCCCGCTCAGCGTGCCATAAGGCACCGCGACGCGCAGCATATAGGCGTGCAATTGCAGGTAGAGCCCGTTCATCAGCCGCAGCGGCTTGAACTGGTCCTCGGTCAAGTGGCCGTCGATCCGCCGCCGCACCTGATCGCGGAATTCCTCGACGCGGGCATCGACCGTCGCCTGGTCGTAAGTGTCGTAACGGTACATCAGATTACCCATTGCCCGGCAGCAGGATCGGCCGGTTTCAATGTCAGGTCGGGGCGGACGGTTGGGCCCAAGGCGCGGATGCGTTCCTTGATATGCGCCGGGCGCACGCCGTTTTCGTCCTTGCTGGCTTCGATCGCATAGGCCGCGTTGACCCGGCGCGCGGCGCTTTCGCGCGCAAGGATCGTGTCGGCATGATCGCCAACGTCGATCGCATCGCCGACATGGAGTGACCATTGCACCCCGTCCCACCAGGTGACTGCACCCGATTTGAGATCATTTCCGGTCAGCAATTTCATGCCTGTGCCTCCAGCGCGAGTGCAGTGATCGCGGTGTCTTCCTGCGCTGCGCAAACTTCGCCGATCACGATCAGCGCCGGGCTCTTCACCCGCTCGCGCGCGATCAGGTCCGGCAGCCCGGCGAGCGGAGCACGCAGCACGCGCATGCCGGGCCGCGTTGCCTGTTCAATCACGGCCACGGGGATTGCCGGCGAAAGTCCGTCAGCGATCAATTTTTCGGCGATGGCGTCCGAAGTGGCGACACCCATGTAGATCACCAGCGTGCGGCCCGGCCCGGCAAGGCCGGTCCAGTCCTGCTCGGTCAGGCCCTTGCACTGGCCGGCGACAAAGCTGACGATCGAGGCGCTGGCGCGGTGCGTCAGCGGCATTTGCGCTGCTGCTGCTGCGCCGATGGCCGCGCTGATTCCGGGGACGACTTCGACCGGTACCCCGGCCTTGCGGCAGGCCTCGGCCTCTTCACCGCCGCGCCCGAAGATAAACGGGTCACCGCCCTTGAGGCGGACGACTTCGCGCCCGGCGCGGGCCTCACGCACCAGCAGCGCGTTGATCTCATCCTGCTGCAAGGTATGCCGCGAACGTTGCTTGGCGACCGAGACCAATTCGGCCTCGGCGCGGGCCAGCGCAAGGATCGCTGGATCGACCAGCCCGTCGTGAACGATCAGACCCGCGCGCATGATCAACCGAGCGGCGCGCAGGGTCAGCAGGTCAGGATCACCGGGACCAGCGCCGACCAGCCAGACTTTGCCCACCGGGCGTTCGGAATCGGCGGTTTTCGTGGTCATGCTGGAGCAAATGGCGCGAGAGGCTGCATATCGCCAGCCAGATTGCCTTTGCGGCGGCCTAGATCAGCTTTGCGGCGACGTTTCGTCCGCAGCTTCGGAGGCTGTCTTTGCTGCGGCATATTGCGGGTCAAACGCGAAATCCACGCCGTTGCCGGTGAACTTGCGCCACACCGCCTTGAGCAGGTCGGAGCGGAGGTTGCCGATCCCAACCTCGGGATCTTCGATCCACATTCGCACTTCGAACAGGATTGCCTTTTCGCCGAACGAGGCCAGCCACACCTGCGGCGCAGGCTTGGCCATGACCCTTGGATGCTCGCGGGCCGCATCGAGCATCAGCCGTTCGGCCAATTCCAGGTCGGAGCCATAGGCCACCGGCACGGGCACTCGCACCCGCACGTCGTGGCTTGAATAAGACCAGTTCTCTACAGTCGAGGTCATCAAGGTCTCGTTCGGGATCAGGAACTCGATCTTGTCGCGGGTGACGACCGAGACTGCGCGGATGCCGATCCGGCTGACCTGGCCGACCGTCTTGTCCGCCCCGGTGCCGACTGCGATCACGTCGCCCGGCTTGATCGAACGGTCCATCAGCAGGATGATACCCGAGATGAGATTGCCGAAAGTCTTTTGCAACCCGAACCCGATGGCGAGGCCGAACGCGCCCGAGAAAACCGTCAAAGCGGTCAGGCTGATCCCAAGGAAATCGATCCCCGCCAGCACCAGCAAAATCCACGCGCCGATGTTGAACAGTTTTTGCCCGAGCAATTGCTGCGTCGGATCAAGCCGGTGCATTCGCCCGAAAAACCGCACAGACAATGCTTCGGCAAGCCGGCCCAAGGCAAACACTGCGAAACCCGTGACCACGATCAGCAGTGCCCGGTACAGCGATATGTGATAGCTGCCGATATCGAAACCGATGGCATCGAGCTGGGCGATCACCTCACCGGCATTTTGCGCCAGGCTCATGCCTGTGCCCAAGCGGCAAGGCCGCGTTCGAGATCGGCAGTCAGGTCTGCGGGGTCTTCAAGGCCGATCCACAGCCGCACCGCAAAGTTGTCTGCAGGCCAGCCCATGACCGAGCGATCGCGCTCCGGGTGGACGCCCAAAGCCAGGCTTTCATAGCCGCCCCAGCTGTAGCCGATCCCGAACAGATCGAGTGCGTCAATCAGACGGTCGCGCGCGGCCCGGTCGCGGCCGTTCATCACCACGGTGAGCAAACCGCAGCCGCCAGTGAAATCGCGCTGCCAAAGATCGTGCCCAGACGATCCGGGCAGCATCGGGCACAGCACGGCGGCAACCTCATCGCGCTGCTGCAACCACGTGCCGATGGTGAGGGCGGTGGTGGTTGACCGTTCAAGCCGCACTGCCATCGTTCGCAGCCCGCGCAGCGCCAGTGCGGCATCGTCGGGCGAGGCCTGCTGCCCCAGCATCAGCGAACGCTGGCGCAATCTGGGATAATATTCGGCCGTTGCGGTAACGCCGCCCAGCATGACATCGGAATGGCCGCCGACATGCTTGGTGAGTGCCAGGATCGAAAGATCCACGCCGTGCGCGATCGCCTGAAAGCCGGTGGGCCCGGCCCAGGTGTTGTCGAGCAGCACCGCCAGCCCGCGCGCTTTGGCCGCCGCGGCGAGGGCAGGCACGTCGCAAACCTCCATCGTCAGGCTGCCGGGGCTTTCGAGCAGGACAGCGCGGCTCTGGTCGCCGATCATTGCGGCAAAGCCAGCAATATCGAGCGGATCGAAAAACCGCGTCAAAATGCCGTAATCCTTCAGCGCGCGGGTCGCGAAGGACCGGGTCGGATCGTAGCTGTTGTCCGAGATCAGCAGCTCGTCACCGACCTTGAGCACGCTGAGCAGCGCCATCACCGGCGCCGCGAGGCCGGTAGGGTAAAGCATCGTGCCCGCCGCGCCCGGCTCCAGCTCGGTCAGCGCATCGCAGAGCGCCCACTGGGTCGGCCCGCCGCGCGCGCCGTAATGGAACAGCCCGTCCGCGTTTGGCAGCCGGTCAGCCTCCTGCGCTGCGGTATCTTCGTAGAGATAAGTGCTGGCCCGCCAGACCGGGGGATTAACCGCAGGCCCGGTCCATTCGGGCTTGCGCCCGGCGCCGACCAGCCGGGTGCCAAGGCCCCGCTTACCTGTGCCGCCGCCTGCCATGTCGATTCAGGCAATGGCCTTGGGCGTATCGGGATCGGCGCCCCATTCGGTCCAGCTGCCGTCATACAGCGCGGTGTCTTCCTTGCCGAGCAGGCTGAGAGCGAACAGCAGCACGCTGGCGGTCACGCCCGAGCCGCAGCTGGTGGTCACCGGCTTCGACAGGTCGACCCCGGCAGCATCGAACGCAGCCTTCAGCCCGGCCTTGTCCTTGAAGGTGCCGTCGGCGTTATAGAGCTGCGTGAACGGCACGTTCAGCGAGCCGGGGATGTGCCCGGCGGCGATGCCGGGGCGCGGATCGGGATCGGCCCCGGACCACCGCGCCGCGCCGCGCGCGTCGACCACCTGTTCGGCCTTGGAATGGAGATTGGCGAGCACATCGGCCTTGGTACGGACGCCCGTATCATCCTGCCACGCGGTGAAGTGGCGGTGACGCAGCACTTCTTTGCCCTGCGCGAGCGGACGACCTTCGGCCTTCCACTTGGCAATCCCGCCATCGAGCAAGGCCACATCGTGCGCGCCGAACATCTTGAGCATGAACCAGGCGCGCGCCGCGGTTTTCACCGCGCTGTCATCGTACAGCACGATGCGGCTGCCATCGCCAAGCCCGAGCGACTGCATGCGGCTGGCGAACTTTTCAGCCGAAGGCAGCATGTTTTCGACCGGGTTCGACGTGTCGGTCAGATCGGCAAGGTCCATGAATACCGCGCCGGGAATGTGCCCGGCTTCGTATTCGGCCAGCGCATCGCGGCCAGTACCAGCCAGATGCTTGGTGCAATCGACGATCCGCAGGTCACTTGCCCCCAATTCATTGGCAAGCCATTCGGTCGTAACCAGACTATCCATAATTTTCGCGTCCTCCTCGCGCAGTCCATGCTGGCCGCCGCGTCCCTCTCTCGCTGCAGTTGCGAAGAAGCCTAGCCTTGCCGAGAGCCCGCGTCGAGGGGCTAGTTTACTGCGCGCTGGCTGACTTTGGAGTAAGTGCGCGGGCCCAGGTCGAGCCGGAACGGGCGCAGCCCTGCGCCGGGGGTGTCGGCGGTTTCGCCCACGACCCAGGTTTGCACCTTGACCAGTGGTTCGCCGGCCGGTGTGCTGGCCTCAACCCGCAGCCGGGCGAGCGGCACGAAAAACGCGGCGTCACCGGCGCGGATCGGGTTGAGCGAGGCGAGCGGCAAGCGGAAATCACCCGTGAACTCGGCGCTTTCGCCCGGGGCCAGCGTGACCAGCGCGTGGCGCAGTTCAAGCCGTTCGTTGCTGCTGGCAATCTGCTGTTCGGGCGGAAGCGAGGCGTGCGCGGCGATCATGTCGCCCTCGATCGCCAAAGCCGACAGCGTATCGGGTGAATTGTTGGTGAGAGTCAGTGTGTAGCTGAGCGTGGTCGCCATCAGCGAAGCGCTCATCCGCCGGGCCTCGAGCACGATGCCAAGGCCGGACTGCGCAGCGGCGGTTGGCGCGGCGCTGAGTTGCGGTTCGGTCAACGGTTTGGGCGCAGTCGCAGCCGGTTCGGGCGCTGCTGCCGGAGCCCTGACCACCGGCGGGATGAATTCAAGCAGCGGTACCGTCGCGCTGCGGTGGCTGCGCCACCACAAGGCGGCAAACAGCGCGGCGAGCAACCCCGCCGCGCCAACGATCCACGGCCAGATTGACGATCCTGAAGGCGCCTCCGCGGCGGATCCGGCGGTGTCGATCGTCGGGACCGGGCCGGGAACCGCAGTGCTGCTGGGCAGCGGGAACGGGGTAATCGCAGGCGCGCTGGTGCTGGGTGAAGGCGCGGCGTTGGCGATAGGCGCAGCGCCCGATGTAATGCGTGGAGCGGGAGCGGCATTGCGCGGCGCAGCGCTGGTGCGCACGGCCGGGGCAGGGCCGGCTGCGGCGCTTGGTGCGGTCGTCGGACTTGCCACGGGCACCGGTGACGGAACCGGGCTGGGGCGCGGCGCGGGCGTGCGGATGATCGGCGCATCGGCATCGACCGGGCCTTGCGCGCGCGGATTGCTGGTCGGGCGCGATGACGGGATCGAGAAATCAGGCACGCCTTGCGTCTGCGCCGCCAGTGCGCCGGGCACGAGCAGCAATGCCAGCGCCGCTGCACCGGTCACCGCTTTCGCCTTGCCCCCCAAATTCACCATCGAACGTCCCATGATTGCGCGAGCCCGCGCGCTAGCGCTTCACGCACTGAATAGGAAGTGAACTTGGACGTTCAACCGCCGACTTGTGCTGACGCTGCGATCGGGGCATGGCGCGTGGCATGGCAGACACACCGCTCCACCTCGGCCAGACCAGCCAATTGCCCGCCTCGCCCGAGGCCGCGGTGCTCGATTATGTGCCCAATCCGCGCAGACAATCGCTCTATCTGGTGCGCTTCACCGCGCCCGAATTTACCTCGCTGTGCCCGGTGACCGGCCAGCCCGATTTCGCGCACCTGGTGATCGACTATGCGCCCGGCGAGACCATCGCCGAATCGAAGAGCCTCAAGTTGTTCCTTGGCTCGTTCCGCAACCACGCAGGTTTCCACGAGGACGTAACCGTGGGCATCGGCGAGCGGCTGGTCCGCGAGATGAAGCCCAGGTGGCTGCGCATCGGTGGCTATTGGTACCCGCGCGGCGGCATTCCGATCGATGTGTTCTGGCAGAGCGGCGCGGCGCCCGAGGGGCTGTGGGTGCCCGATCAGGGCGTGGCCGGGTATCGCGGGCGGGGCTAGGCCAGCTCGCGGATGATGTGCAGCAGCGCATCGACGTCCGCATCATCGTGATAGAGCGCAAAGCCGATCCGCAGGACGTCGCCGCGCAAGTCGGTGACGACGTTGCGTCCCGTCAGCGCGGCATAGATGGCCGGGGCCGCTACGCCTTGTAGCGCCAGGAATCTCGCCTCCTTACCGCTGATGATCTCCAATTGCGGCAGCGGACCGGCCGCTACGAAACGTGCTTTGAGGCGGTTGCAGTGCTCTGAAATCGCGGCAGTCGTCAGCCTCTCATGCGCCAGCATCCGCTGCACTGCATTGAACCGGTAAAGCCCGGAAGCATCGAAAGTACTGCCCAGAAAGCGGCGGCCATCGGGTGCGTAGCCAACTTCACCCTGCTTGGCGGTCAGGCTGTCGAACGCGGCGTACCAGCCGGTGTATTGGGGGCGCGGTGCGAAGCCGGGCGGGGCGTGGAGAAAGCATACTCCCTCGCCGGCCATGGCGTATTTGTAGCCCCCGGCGAGGTAGAAGATGCGGTCGGCCACGCCGGAAAGGTCGGTCGGGGTGGCCATGAAGCCGTGGTAGCCATCGATCACCACCCATGGGCCGTCCGGTTTGGCCAGCGCGGCGAGGGCTTCGACCCCGCCGAGCGACTGCCCCGAATTGAACTGTACCTGGCTGGCGAAGATCAGGTCGAATTGCCCGGTCTGTGCGGTCTCTACCACCCGGTCGAGCGGCACCGTGGTCAGTTCGATCCGCCCGGCTTCGGCCCAGCGCTGCGACTGGCGGCGGAATGAGTGGAATTCGCCGTCGCTGGCCAGCACGCGCGGCTTGGCCATCGGCAGAGCCGAGACGATCCGCACCAGCAATTCGTGGGTATTGGGGGCAAAGGCGATCGTTGCGGGATCGGGCAACTTTAGCTCGCCAGCAATGTGCCGCTGCGCCTCGGGGATCACCTCGGCGAAGATGCGGTCCCACTTGTGGTCGGCCAGCATCGCGGCGTCCTCCCACGCCGCCATCTGCCCGGCAAAGCTCGCGTCGGGCCACAGGTGGTGGCTGTGCGCAGCAAAATGCAGCCGTTCGGGCGCGGCCTCGAGCGCGCGGCTGAACAGGTGCTTGAAGCTCACAGCCCAACCCTCACAGCGCGGTCCTCAAACTCCACAACTCAGGGAAGGCGCGCTTGCCCAGCGTCGAATGCAGATAGCTCGCCCCCGCGGTCCCCCCGGTGCCGCGCTTGCCGCCGATCACCCGTTCGACCGTCAGCACATGCTTGTGCCGCCAGGTTGCCATGGCATCGTCAAGATCGACCAGTTTTTCCGCGAGCTGGTATAGATCCCAGTATGTCTCCGGCTGCTGGTAAACGGTGAGGAACGCCGCCTCAACCGATGGGTGCGGGGTATACGGCTGCGTCACATCGCGCGACAATACTTCCGCCGTGATCGGCAATCCGGCGCGCGCCGTCGCGGTAATCGCCTCGTCCCACAGGCTCGGTGCGGCCAGCGCTGCTGCCATCGCCGCGCGCGCCTCGGGTCGCTCGTCCTGATAAGCGAGGAACCGGGCGTCTTTAAGGCCGAGCATATATTCCACCGTGCGGAACTGGTCCGACTGGAACCCCGAACTTGGCCCCAGTCCTTCGCGGAAGTTGGTGTAATCGCTCGGTGTCATGGTTGCCAGCACGTCCCAGCTCAGCGTCATCACCGCCTGGATCCGGCTGACCCGGGCGAGCGCCTTATAAGCCGGTACCAGCGCATCGGCGCGGATCTGCGACAAGGCCAGCCGCAGTTCGCGGATCATCTGGCTGAGCCACAGCTCCTTGGTCTGGTGGATGATGATGAACAGCATCTCGTCGCCTGTGCCCGACTGCGGGTGCTGACTGGTCAGCAGGCGGTCGAGCGCGAGATACCGCGCATAGGTCATCTTGTCCGAGGTCATGGCGCTGGCCTCAGAATGCCGCCTTGGGTTTGTCCTCACCCAACATCGCCTGGCGCACCAGGGGGATCGGCGGGCCGCCGTATTCGAGGAAGGCATCGTGGAACGCCTTCCACCCGGCGCGGCCGCCGCGCGATGCGGTCCAGTCTTCGCGCAGCTTGCGGATCATCAGCTTGCCCAGCGTGTAGTTGAGGTAAGCGGGATCATAGGCCCCGCGCCGGGCCTGCTGTTCGGCGGTGCCCGAATCCTGGTAACACGCGGTTTCGAAGAACTGGGTCGATTGCGCGACGGTCATCCCCGCGGTGTGCAGGCGGATCGCCGAAAGGAACCGGCAGTCGCGCAGCAGCGCATTGCTAAGCTGGCCGATGTGAATCTCAGGATCGCCATTGCCGAGCCCGGCTTCCCACATCATCTCCTCGCTGTAATGCGCCCAGCCTTCAGCAAAGGCATAGCCCACGAACATCCGCCCGAATACCGAAGGCGCGCGGTTGGCGTGAAGGAACTGGAGGAAGTGCCCGGGCATCACCTCGTGCACCGAGGTGAACATCAGGTCATCCACCCCCGGGATGTAATCGAGCTGCTTGGCCTTGGGCCACGACGGATCGGGCGCGGCGATGTAGTAGATCGACGGAATGCCCTTTTCGAGCGGCCCCGGCGGATCGATGTAGGCCCCGTTCTGCGCATTATAGGCCGGGCTCTGGCGGACCAGCGCCTGCTCCGTACCGGGGATCGTGACCAGATCCTTTTCCTTGATGAATGCGGTCAGCATCGGGATCTGCCGGGTCGCTTCGGCGACCGTATCGTTCCCGGCGGGCTTGTGCGCGCTCATCTTGGCCATGCAGGCCTGCACGGTCTGGCCCGGCGTATAGACCGCGCAGGCCGCCTTGAGCGCGTCCTGGTTGCGCTTGAGATCCGCCTCGCCAACCTTTTCGAGATCCGCCAGCGGCATGTTCACCGCCTCGGTATCGTTGAGCATCTGGGCGAACTTGTCGCTGCCCAGCGCGAACGAGGCACTGGCACCCTGCTGGCCCTTGAGCCAGGTCGACAGGTCGGCCATCGCGGTCGAGGCTTTCGCAGCGGCATCCTTGAGCCGGGCCTGCAGCGCATCATCCTTCACATCGGCAAAGGCGGTCAGCACGTCCTTGCCGTAGAAATCGGCATAGCCGCTGAACGCAGAGCTGCCGTAGATCACCAGCGGATCGGCCAGCGGACCCTTGAGGTTGCCCTTGATCGCGGCGGCAGCGGCGGGAACGCCTTCAAGGAAGGTCGCCAGTGCGGCGGCGCGCTGCGGCCGCGCGGCATATTCACGGGCGAGGTAGACGTTGGGATCGAAAGCGCCGACGTACCACGCGGGGTTGGTGTGCGGCTGATCGGCCACTTCGAGCCAGAACAACTGCCCCTTGGCGACCTGGATCATATAGTCGCGCTCAAACTTGTCCTTGCCGGTGACGGCGGTATAGCCTTCCGCATCGTCGATCACCTTGCGCAGGAAGTCGCCGCGCGCCTTGAGGCCCGCCGCGCTCCAGTCGGCCCACTTGCCATCATACTGATGCGCGCCCTGATAGACCGCGAAACCAGGATCGAGCTTCAGCCAGCCGTCAATCGTCCCTTGCGCGAACTGCGCCCAGGGCTGCTGCGGGGCGGTGTGCCCGACGATGTTGCACGAGGCGAGCGCGGCTGAAGCCGAAATCGCGAAAAGGGGGGCGAGGATGCTGCGGCGAAGGGCCATGAACTATGCTCCGGATCGGCGAAATGTTACGAGCGAAACTGCGCGCATATCGCCTTCGGGGCAAGTACCGCTGATCGATTGCCCGCGCAGATTTCGCTTTCCTACACAGTGACGAATCACATAGGTCCGAATCGTCCGGCGGCGACTGCAGCGTTACTGGATGGACCATCCTGCGGTGATTGCTTTTGGGCAGTCAGGCGCGGGATACGACCGGCGCGGGCGTCCCGGCATATCAAGACGAGCGTTCGCCAAGCAGGTCCGCCACGTTTGCGCCCCCTTCCGCCGCGTCATCGCTGGAATGGGGACATCGGCTGGCGGCATCAAATCTCGACGCGTCTTTGCCAAGCCAAAACCAGCGTCGTCGAGTCCGGGCACAAAATGCGGCAACCCCGCGCCGGTCATCAGTCCCCAGCTAACCCGGCAGCCCCAGGCTGGCCGGGCTATCAGCGCGTCCCCAGGCCCCGCGCGATGATTCCGCGCAGGATCTCGCGCGTACCGCCGCGCAAGGACCAGCTCGGCGCGTTGAGCGTGATGTTGGCGAGCACCGCGGCATAGGCGCTGGCCGCCGCCGGATCGGGTTCGCAGTCGATCAGCTCGCGGGCAATGTCGGGCATTGCTTGTTCGAATACCGCGCCGACATCCTTGACGATCGAGGCCTGCAGGCTGGCGTCCTGCTTGTCCTGCAGCATCGCGGTGACCGAGCGTGACAAGCGGCGCAGCACCGCGAGGCGCGCGGTAACTTTGCCCAGCACGATTTGCGCGGCATCGCTGTCGCTGCCCTTGAGCTGCTCGATCACCTGATAGAGCAGTTCGATCGAAGAGAGGAACCGTTCGGGGCCCGAGCGTTCGAAGGCGAGTTCGCTCATCACCTGATTCCAGCCATCGCCTTCCTGGCCGAGCAGCATGCTCGCTGGCACTGCGGCATCCTCGAAATGCATCTCGTTGAAATGGTGCTGACCGGCCAGATCGATGATCGGCCTGATCGTGAGGCCCGGCGTGTTCTTCAGATCGACCAGCAACTGGCTGGTGCCCTGCTGACGGTCAGCCGGCCCGCCGTTGCCCGTGCGGCAGAACAGGATCACCCAGTCGGCTTCATGTGCGAAGCTCGTCCAGACCTTGGTCCCGGTGACGCGGTAAACGTCGCCGTCACGAATGGCGCGGGTGCGGGTCGCGGCAAGGTCGCTGCCCGAATCGGGTTCGCTCATCCCGATGCAGAACGCCAGGTCCCCCGCCGCGATGCCGGGGAGAAGCCGTTCCTTCTGCTCTTCGGTGCCGAACTTGATGATGCTCGGCCCGCTCTGGCGGTCGGCAATCCAGTGCGCGCCGACCGGGGCGCCGTAAGCCAGCGTCTCTTCAACCACGACATAGCGTTCGTAAGCCGAGCGTTCGTGCCCGCCGTACTGCTTGGGCCAGGTCATCCCGAGGTATCCGGCCTGCCCCATCGCGCGGCTGAACTTGCGATCGAACCCGTACCAGTTGTCCGACCGCGCGCGCGGGCTGCGTCCGGCCAGTTCCTTGTCGAGGAACGCACGAAAGGTGCTCCGCAATGCCAGTACGGCATCGCTGTCAGCGGGCGGGCGGGGGAATGCAATTTTGCTCATAGTGCAGTCACCATCGGCCAGTATCCGGTTCCGCCAGCAGCGAGCGCGGCTTGGCCGAGCTGCTTCGCCCAGAACACCTGTCCGCCAAATTCATCGCGCCAGGTCCACAGCGAGGTGGTGAACAATTGCAAGCGGTGCTCGCGGGTAAAGCCGATCGCGCCGTGCATCTGGGTGGCGATCGAGGCCCCGGTTCCCGCCGCTTCGCGCGCTCGCAGCGATCCGGCCGCGACCCCGAGCACGTCGCCGTGCGCCAAGGCCTCGGCGGCAAGATCGGCGGCCGCAGTAGCGCAGGCGAGCTCGCCCGCGAGCTTGGCCAATTCGTGCTGGACCGCCTGGAATTTGGACAGCGGCTTGCCGAATTGGACGCGGGTGCCGGTATGTTCGAGCGTCATATCGAGCGCAGCCTCGAGCGCCCCGGCGATCTGGAAGGCGCGCAGCGTCGCCCCTTCGACCAGCGGGCAGTGGGGCAGCGGGGCGGAAGCATCGACCGCCCAGTCGATCTGCAACGATGGGCGCGGCTGGAAATTGAGCG
The DNA here is from genome assembly GCA_025356175.1 of Sphingomonadaceae bacterium. Lineage (GTDB taxonomy): Bacteria > Pseudomonadota > Alphaproteobacteria > Sphingomonadales > Sphingomonadaceae > Novosphingobium. The sequence continues at coordinate 36,137 of JANXUP010000199.1, forward strand.
CAAGACCATGTTCACCGACCTGCCAGGCCGAATGCGGCACGCGGTACAGCCTGTCGCCCACCGCCAATGCCAGGCAATCGAGCTGTTCGCCCCAGGCGACCCGCGCAACCGTTCCGGTCAGGCGGCCATTCTTGAGGACCAGCTCGTCGGCCCGCGCGAGACCTGCGGGTCCTTCGGCCAGCGGCAGCCCGGCGGCGGCGAGCAGGCGGTTGGCCCCCATCGTCTCGGCCACCGGCAGCGGCACGGCGTGGCTGCCAAGCAGGCGCAATGCCTCACCCTGATCGGCGGGATCGAGCCCGAAGCCGCCTTGCTCCTCGCTCAGCAGCGCGAGCGGCAGGCCCATTTCCTCGAATTCGGCCCACAGTTCGGGGAGCCACTGACCGGAACGCGCGCGGGCTTGCGCGCCGTCGTCCAGATGCCGCTCAAGCAGCCGTTCGATCGAATCCGCCAGCATCGCCTCGCGCGTCCCTTGAATATGGTGCCGGCTAGAGGATTCGAACCCCTGGCCCCCTGATTACAAATCAGATGCTCTACCAACTGAGCTAAGCCGGC
>JANXUP010000149.1 GCA_025356175.1 Sphingomonadaceae bacterium
CGGAATGGTGCTGCTGGGGAGGATTGAACTCCCGACCTCAGCCTTACCAAGGATGCGCTCTACCACTGAGCTACAGCAGCACACCATTCCGCCAAGAGCCTGCAGCGCAAGGCGCGGCGGGCAGGGGCGCGCTATTGGCCGTGCCCCCTTGCTTTGTCAAGCGACTGGCGGAATAGAGCCGAGAGATTGCCAATGCCTGAAAAGCCCCCTCCCCCATCCAAGCCGACGCGCGAGGAACGGCTCGCCGCAGCGCTGCGCGAGAACCTGCGGCGGCGCAAGGTGCAAGAGCGCCAATTCGATGCCGCAGACACGCTTCCCAAAGCGGATGAGAGCGGTTAGGGCCGCCGCTTGTTACGGCGCATTCCGGAGCACAATCTTGCCCACTTTGATCCTTGTCCGCCACGGCCAGAGCCAGTGGAACCTGGAAAACCGTTTCACCGGATGGTGGGATGTTGACCTGACCGCGCTGGGCGAAGCCGAAGCGCGCGCCGCGGGAACGCTGCTGCGGGCCAAGGATATGCTGCCCGATGCAGCCTTCACCAGTGTGCAGACCCGCGCGATCCGCACGCTGCACCTGGCGCTGGAAGCTGCCGGGCGGGTGTGGATCCCCGAGACCAAGGATTGGCGGCTCAACGAACGGCACTATGGGGGCCTGACCGGGCTCGACAAGGCCGAGACTGCAGCCCGGCACGGCGACGAACAGGTCAAGATCTGGCGCCGCAGCTTCGACGTGCCGCCGCCGGTGCTTGAAGACGGTTCGGAATTCGATCTCAAGGCCGATCCCCGTTACGCGGGCATTGCGATCCCCTCGGCCGAAAGCCTGAAGGATACAATCGCGCGGGTATTGCCTTATTACGAGCAAGCAATCGCTCCGGTCCTGAAGAGCGGCAAGATCGTACTGGTCGCCGCGCACGGTAATTCGCTGCGCGCGCTGGTCAAGCACCTCTCAGGTATATCCGACGAGGAGATCACCGGGCTCGAAATCCCGACCGGGCAGCCGATTGTCTACGAACTCGATGGCGATCTGAACGCGGCCGAACGTTATTACCTGGCGGAGCGCTGAGATGCTGAATTCCTTAAACGCGCCAGTCGCCATCGTCATGGGTAGCCAGTCGGATTGGGCGACGATGCAGCAGGCCGCGCAGGCGCTCGACGCGCTCGGCGTGGCTTACGATGCGCGGATCGTCTCGGCGCACCGCACCCCGCAGCGGCTGGTCGAATTTGCGCAAGGTGCGGCGGCGCAGGGCTTCAAGGTGATCATCGCCGGCGCGGGCGGCGCGGCGCATCTGCCGGGGATGGTGGCGAGCATGACGCACCTTCCGGTGCTTGGTGTCCCGGTCCAGTCGAAGGCATTGAGCGGGCAGGACAGCCTGCTTTCGATCGTGCAGATGCCCGCCGGAGTGCCGGTCGGAACCTTGGCAATTGGCGAGGCCGGGGCGACCAATGCCGGGCTGCTGGCGGCATCAATCCTCGCGCTGAATGATGCCGCGCTCAGCGAACGGCTGCAGGCTTACCGCGCTGCGCAAAGCGCTGGCGTGGCGGAGCGACCGGCTTGACCATGCCAATTCCGCCGGGCTCCACCATCGGTATCCTCGGCGGCGGACAGCTGGGCCGCATGCTCAGCGTGGCGGCAAGCCAGCTGGGCTACAAATGCCACATCTACACGCCCGAGGCGGACAGCGTCGCCGGCGAAGTCAGCGCCCGCCAGACCACCGCGGCGTGGAACGATAACGCTGCACTCGCTGCATTTGCCGCCGACTGCGCGGTGGTGACTTACGAGTTCGAAAACGTGCCGGTCGGCCCGCTCGCCGCGCTCGGCTCCGTCGCCCTTCACCCACCGCTGCGCGCGCTCGAAGTCGCGCAGGACCGGCTGAGCGAGAAGCAGTTCGTCATCGCGCTTGGCGGGCGCACCGCGCCGTTCATGGCGGTTGATACTGCGGAAGATCTGGCCATGGCGCTTGAGCGGATCGGCACGCCCGGCATTCTCAAGACCCGGCGCGAGGGCTATGACGGCAAGGGCCAGTACCGGATCAATCTCGACCACGAAGCCGACGGCATCGCGATTGGCGGCCAGCCGATGATCTACGAAGGACTGGTCCGCTTCGCGCACGAATTCAGCTTGATCCTGTGTCGCAGCGAGGATGGCGAAATGCGGTTCTGGGACAGCGCGGCGAACGTCCACCGCAACGGTGTGCTCGATGTATCGCGTGTCCCCGCCCCGGCGGAGATTGCTGGTCAGGTGGACGAGGCCCGCGCGCTTGCCGCCAGAGTGGCCGTTGCGCTCGGTTATGTCGGAGTGGCCGCGTTTGAATTCTTCGCGACAGTTGAAGGACCGGTGTTCAACGAAATGGCCCCGCGAGTGCACAATTCGGGGCACTGGACAATCGAGGGCGCGCTCACCAGCCAGTTCGAAAACCATATCCGCGCGATTTGCGGTCTGCCGCTGGGTGACACCCGGCTCGCGGCGCGCGGCGCGGTGATGCACAATCTGATCGGCGATGCCGCCAGCGACTGGTCGGGCCTGCTAGCGGACCCCGCCAACCACGTGCACCTCTATGGCAAGGGTGAGAGCCGACCGGGGCGAAAGATGGGCCACGTGACCCGGCTTCTGCTGTGAACCGCAGCGAGATCCTGATCGTTGCCGCAGTCGCCGATAACGGCGTGATCGGCGCGGGCGGCGCCATTCCCTGGCGCATTTCCGAGGATTTCCGCCGCTTGAAGGCGCTGACCATGGGCAAGCCGTTGGTGATGGGCCGCAAGACCTTCGAATCGCTGCCAGGCGTCCTGCCCGGAAGGCGGCACATCGTGGTGACGCGCGATCCCGCTTGGAGCGCGGATGGTGCCGAACCTGCGACCTCGCTCCCCGCCGCGCTCAAGCTCGCCAATGCGCCGCATATCGTGGTGTTCGGCGGCGCGGCGCTGTTTGCCGAAGCCTTGCCGCTGACCGACCGGATCGAGCTGACCGAAGTGCACCTCAGCCCGCCGGGGGATACGCATTTCCCGGACTTCGACCGCGCCGAGTGGACCGAAACCTTCCGTGAGCACCACAGTGCACAAGGACGCACACCAGCGTTTGATTTCGTCACACTCGTGCGTAAACCGGTTTCCTGAGGGACAAGGGCGGGGGAAGGCATGCGCAAGAGGTACTGGATCCCGCTACTGGTCGTGGCGCTCGTGCTGGTCGGTTTTTTCGGGGTGCTACCGGGCTATCTCGAAAGCAGCATGAACCGGATCGACGGCAAGCCGCTGACCGTCGTTTCGCCCGAGGCGGCGGCGCTGCACCGCAGCCTGCATATCGTTGACCTCCATTCGGACAGCCTGATGTGGGGGCGCGAGATCACCGAAGTGGGCGAGCGCGGACATGAGGACTTGCCCCGGCTGACCGCGGGCAATGTAACTTTGCAGGTCTTCGCCTCGACCACCAAGACCCCCAAGGGCCTCAATTACGATTCCAACCCGAGCGATTCGGACGTGCTGCCCGCGCTGCTGATCGCGCAGCGCCAGCCTTACGCCACCTGGTTTTCGCCGCTACAACGCTCGCTGTTCCACGCCGCCAAGCTCGACCATTCGGTCTGGCTGTCGCAAGGCCGCCTCCTCAAGGTGACCGACCAGTCCAGCCTCGACCGGTTGCTCGGCAAGCATGCCCGGGCGAATGGTCCGGTCGGTGCGATGCTGTCGATCGAGGGGCTGCATGACCTTGAGGGCAAAGCGGAGAACTTGGGCAAACTCTATGCCGCGGGCTTCCGCATGGCTGGGCTAACCCACTTCTTTGACAACGAGCTTGCCGGGTCGATGCATGGTGAGAAGAAAGGCGGCCTCACCCCGTTCGGCCGCCAGATCGTGGTCATGATGGAAGACAAAGGGATGATCGTCGATATCGCCCATTGCAGCCACCAATGCGTCGCCGACGTGCTGGCAATGGCGCGCCGCCCGGTGGTTTCCAGCCACGGCGGGGTGCAGGCCACCTGCCAGGTCAACCGCAACCTGACCGACGATGAAATTCGCGGCGTCGCGCAAACCGGCGGGGTGATCGGGATCGGCTATTGGGACGCGGCGATATGCGATACGTCCCCACGCGCAGTGGCCAAGGCGATTCGGTACGTGCGCGATCTCGTCGGGATCGATTATGTCGCGCTGGGCAGCGATTATGATGGCGCAACCACGGTCCGCTTTGATACCTCACAATTGGTTCAAGTGACCCAGGTGCTGCTGGACGAAGGCTTCACCCCGCAGGAAATTCGCGCAGTCATGGGCGGCAACGCGCTGCGCGTTATCCGCGCCGGTGTCCTCCCCCTTCGAGCCTCCCCCTCTGGGGGAGGTGGCAGCGCGAAGCGCTGACGGTGGGGGCATGCTAGAACTCCGACAGTCCCCCTCCGACCCGCCTGCGGCGGGCCACCTCCCCCAACGGGGGAGACTCTTGGTATGACGATTCCCCGGCTCAGCGCCGAATCCCCCCTTCCCCCCGAATTCCGCGGCGCGGTGATCGCGCTCGGCAATTTCGATGGCTTTCACCTGGGCCATCAGGCGGTCGCCAAAGAAGCACTCGACTGGGCCAAGTCTGAAGGCCGCCCCGGCATCATCGCCACCTTCGATCCGCACCCGGTGCGCTACTTCGCACCCCATGCTGCGCCATTTCGGCTGACCACGCTCGATCAGCGGCAGGACCTGTTTGCCGCAGCGGGGGCCGAAGCGATGCTGGTGTTCCAGTTCGACCGGACGCTGGCTGAAACCACCGCCGAAAGCTTCGTCAGCGAACTGCTGGCGCAGCGGCTCGGCGCGGGCGGGGTCGTGACTGGTGAGGATTTCACTTTCGGCAAGGGCCGCGCCGGCAATGTTGCGGTGCTGGCCGAGCTGGCCCGCGCGAACGGCATGGCGGCGCGCGCGGTCGGGCCGGTGGCGGATCACGGCGAAGTGGTTTCCTCCAGCCGCATCCGCGACTTGCTCAAGGCAGGCGACTGCCCGGGTGCTGCCGAACTGCTGACCCGGCCCTTCGCGGTGCGGGGCACGGTGGAGCACGGCGCGAAGCTGGGCCGCAGCATCGGCTATCCCACCGCCAACCTTGAACTGGGCAGCTATGTCCGCCCCCGCTACGGCATCTATGCGGTGACCGCGCGGCTGCCCGATGGTTCGGTGGTTCCGGGCGCCGCCAACCTTGGCATCCGGCCCTCATTCGATCCGCCGGTCGAGCTGCTCGAGACCTTCCTGTTCGACTGGTCGGGCGATCTTTACGGGCAGGAGATCGAGGTTTCGCTGAATCACTACCTGCGGCCCGAAGCGAAATTCGATACGCTGGAGGCGCTCACCGCGCAGATGGGCCTCGATTGCCAGCATGCGCGCGGGCTGCTTGGCGCTGGCTGAACCTAGAAATTGCGCTAACCCGCCTCCGCAGCTAAGGCCCGCGCGTCATGACACAGCAGCGCGATTACAGAGACACCGTCTTCCTGCCGAAGACCGATTTCCCGATGAAGGCCGGGCTCCCCGCCAAGGAGCCGATCATTGCCGCGCGGTGGGAAGCGGAGAAGCTTTACGAGCAGCTGCGCGACCTGCGCCGAGGCCGGCCGAAATTCATGTACCATGACGGCCCGCCTTACGCGAACGGCGAGATGCACATCGGCCACGCGCTCAACCACACGATCAAGGACATGGTCTGCCGCACGCAGAGCCTGCTCGGCAAGAACGCGCCTTACGTTCCCGGGTGGGATTGCCACGGCTTGCCGATCGAGTGGAAGGTCGAGGAACAATACCGCAAGAAGAAGCTCGACAAGGACGAGGTTCCGCTGCTCGAATTTCGCGCCGAATGCCGGGCCTATGCGCAGCACTGGGTCGACGTGCAGCGCGCGCAGCTCAAGCGGCTTGGGATCATGGCCGACTGGGACAATCCCTACCTCACCATGCAGCCCGAGAGCGAGGCGACGATCGTTGCCGAACTGCTCAAGTTCGCCACATCGGGCCAGCTTTATCGCGGGGCCAAGCCGGTGATGTGGAGCCCGGTCGAAAAGACCGCGCTGGCCGAAGCCGAGGTCGAGTACGAGGATATCACTTCGACCCAGACCGACGTGGCGTTCGAGATTGTCGAGAGCCCAATCCCTGACCTCATCGGCGCGCATGCGGTGATCTGGACCACTACGCCTTGGACGATCCCGGTGAACCAGGCTTTGGCCTATGGGCCGGAGGTAACCTATGAAGTGGTTGAAGCCCACGGCCGGAAACTGCTTCTTGCGGAACAACTGTTCGACGACTGCGCCGAGCGATTTGCAAAGTCTCACGCTGTTCCGACCGGATCAAGCTGGCGGGTCCTTTGGGAAGGCAAAGGCTCCGATCTCGTCGGCACCATCG
>JANXUP010000155.1 GCA_025356175.1 Sphingomonadaceae bacterium
GCGCCTTGCGCCATACCTTCGGCGGGCAGCTGGCTCAACGAGATCAGCGTGCCGGCCAGGCCGAACACCGGCGAAAGCTCCGCCGCCTGCGCCATGGTGCGCACCGCGCGGTCGCTTTCTTTCGTCCGCCGGGCGCGGTGCTCTTCGTGCGCGGCGAGCAGCGCGGGGACCGAGCGCCGGGTAATCAGCGCGTCGGTCGCCTCGTCGAACTCGCTATCGCCGAAGTGATGCGGATGTGCGCGGAGCAGGCCGTCGCGCTGGATCTCCTGGATCTGCGCGGCAAGCTCGCCGCGGGCGCGGTCTGGATCGAACGGCGCAGCGCCGAGCTGGCGCAGCTTGGTCAGCGTTACGCGGCAATCGCTAGCGCCCGCGCGCAGCACGGAAGCGAGCGTGGTGCCGCCGAAGACGATCAGGGCGGATGGTCCATCGATCAGGTTCATCAGGTTCATGGGCGTAAATGCTCCTTGGTCGAACCTCAGGACGACGCGCGCCCGCGCATTTCAGCTTGCGGCAGACATTTGCCGGGCGCGGCAGCCGCTTGCCGCCCGGTGCTCGGCAAAGTTGGCACGATTCCCCGATTTGCGCGGTTGGCACGGCCCTTGCTGAAACCCCGGCACACGTTCGTTGCATGTTAGGAGCCTTGAAATGGCCAGCAGCCTGTTCGGAATTCATGGGGCCGCCCTCGAGCTGCGTTCGCAGCGGCTCGGGTTGATCACCTCGAACATCGCCAATGCCGGGACCCCCGGGTACAAGGCGCGCGATATCGACTTCGGCAGCGCGCTGCGCGCCAGCGAAGCGGGCCAAGGCATCGACCATGCCGCCGCCGGTGCCGTGCGTTACCGCGTGCCGGTGATGCCCAGCCTTGACGGCAACACCGTCGAAATGGCGACCGAGCAAACCGCATTTGCAGAAAATGCAGTCGGCTACGAAGCCACCCTGTCGTTCATTCGCGGCCGGATCGATACCGTGACCCGCGCGCTCAAGGGCGATTGAGCATGCCCAATTCGCTTAACGCTCCTGTCCCGCTCACCCTGTTCGGTGTCGCCCAGCGCGGCATGTCCGCCCAGCTCGTGCGGATGAACGCCGCCTCCTCGAACCTCGCCAACGCCGGCTCGGTTTCCTCGACCGAGGAAGGCACCTACCGCCCGGTGCGCGCCGTTTTCGCCGAAGATTTTGACCGGGCCAGCGGGCTCTCGACCGTGCGCGTATCGAGCGTGATCCGCGAGACCACCGCGCCGGTCAAGGAACACAACCCCAACCACCCGCTCGCCGATTCCAACGGCGACGTGTGGACCGCCCCGGTCGATGAAAACGCCGAGATGACCGAAATGCTCGATGCCTCGCGCCAGTACCAGAACCTGGTCGAGGCCCTGTCCACCGCCAAGCAGTTGATGCTCGATACGATGAGGATGAAGTGATGATTTCAGCAGTAAATGCAGCGGCCAGTGCCGCGACCGCCAAGGCCCCTTCGCAGGTCCTCGGCCAGGCCGACTTTATTCGCCTGATGACCACGCAGATGAAGCAGCAGGACCCGACCGATCCGGTCGATAACAAAGAGATGATCGCGCAAATGGCGCAGTTCTCGTCGCTCTCGGGGATCGAGAACATCAATTCGACGCTCAAGGCGATCTCCGCCCAGCTCGACCAGGCCTTGGCAGCGAAAGCCGCGTCCACCCCCGCCTAAGGAGTTAGTCTAATGTCCTTCTACACCTCGCTCAACGGCCTCAAGAACGCGCAGACCGAGCTTTCGGTGATCGCCAACAACCTCGCCAATGCGGAGACCACCGGCTTCAAGAAGAGCCGGATCAACTTCTCCGATCTCGTTTCGGGCAGCGCCGCGAGCAATCCCAAGCTGATCAAGGGGCTGGGTTCGACCGTGCTGTCGATCGACCAGAATTTCTCGCTTGGTCCGGTCCAGCAGACCGGGTCCTCGCTCGACCTGGCGATCAACGGTGACGGGTTCTTCACGACCGTGAATACGCTGTCGGGCAAGACCTTCTACACCCGCAACGGCAACTTCTCGATGGATGGCAGCGGCTTCGTCACCGACAACGGCGGCGATCGGCTGCAGGTCCTGCCGGTCGACGCCGCCGGCAACGTTACGTCAACCACCCCAATCAATGCCCAGGCCCCGCTGGTTAACGCCGCAGGCTCCGATTTTCTGGCGGTCAACGTCAAAGCCGATGGCTCGATGATCGCGAGCTATGCCGATGGTTCGACCCAGTCGATCGGTGTGGTCGCGCTGGCCTCGTTCGTCGCGCCTTCGGGCTTGCTGCAAACCGGCGGACAAAATTGGCAAGCGACCGGTATATCCGGGAGCGCAACTTACAACCAGCCAGGCACCTCGCGCTTCGGCACGATCCTCTCGGGCAGTCTCGAGCAGTCAAACGTCGACATCGCCGAGGAAATGGTCGGGCTGATCACCGCGCAACGCTATTTCCAGGCCAACGCCAAGGCGATCGATACTGCGACCCAGCTGTCGCAGACCATCATCAACCTGCGCACCTGATTGCAATGAGTTTTCCCACAACCGTTCGTCCTGAGGAGCCGAAGGCGTCTCGAAGGACCTCGCGCTGCGGTGCTTCGAGACGCCGCAAGCGGCTCCTCAGCACGAACGGATGTGTGGCGGCAAAAAGGAACTTGCAACCATGGACCGCCTGATCTGGACTGCCGTCTCGGGCATGAACGCCTCGATGGCACGCGAGCGGATGATCGCCAACAACATGGCCAATGCGCAGACCCCCGGGTTTCGCGCTGAGGTCATGGCGGCGACGCCGACCACGCTCGAAGGGCCCAGCCTGGAGGTCCGCGCGCTGAGCAGCGCGGCGGTTTACGGCGCGCAGATGGATCCGGGCGCGCTGGTCGAATCCGGCCGCGCGCTCGATGTGGCGGTGAACGGCGAGGCGCTGATCGCGGTCCAGGCCAGCGACGGCAGCGAAGCCTATACCCGGCGCGGAGACCTTACGGTCTCGCCGGCCGGGGTGATCACCAACGGCGATGGCGCGCCGGTACTGGGCGAAAGCGGCCCGATCAGCGTCCCCCCGGGAAGCGATGTCAGCATCGGCCCCGATGGTGCGGTGCTGGTGCGCAGCAAGACCGATCCCTCTGCCCCGCCCCAGCAAGTCGAGCGGATCAAGCTCGCTTCATGGCGCGGCAGCCGGATCGAGAAGGGCCTCGACGGACTGTTCCGCGTCTATGGCGGCGGGGCTCTGCCGCAGGATCCTGATGCCAAACTGATCGCCGGCAGCCTCGAGCAATCGAATGTCCGCCCCAGCGAGGTCCTCGTCCAGATGGTCGAGGCGCAGCGCCTGTTCGAAATGCGCACCAAGCTGGTCGCCACCGCCAAGGAGCTCGACGAGCACGGCGCCAGCCTGCTGCGGATGAGCTGATCTTTCCAGGAGAACCACAATGCCAACTTCAGCCTTGCACGTCGCCCGTACGGGCCTTGAAGCGCAGGATTCGCGGATGCGGGTGATCGCCAACAACCTGGCGAACATCGGTACCACCGGGTTCAAGCGCGACCGCGCCAATTTCGCCACCCTCGCCTATCAAAACGAGCGGGTAGCCGGACAGCAGAGCTCGAACGAGAGCGCTTATGCCACCGGGCTTAACCTCGGCACCGGGGTTTCTGTGCAATCGACCAGCTCGATCGTGACGCAAGGCACGCTCAGCACCACCGGCAACAATCTCGACCTCGCGCTTGATGGTGACGGGTACTTCCAGGTCCAATTGCCCGGCGGCAAGCTCGGCTATACCCGCGCGGGCAATTTCAGCCGCTCGCCGGAGGGCCAGCTGGTCACCGCGCAGGGGTACGCCGTGCAACCGGCGATCTCGATCCCGACCGACGCCGCCGCGATCACGGTCGCGCAGGACGGCACCGTCAGCGTCACCACCGCCGCAAGTTCCACGCCGACCGAGATCGGCCAGATCACCATTGCCAGCTTCGCCAACCCGGCGGGATTGCAGGCGCTGGGCGACAACTTCCTTGCCGAGACCGGTGCCAGCGGCGCGCCGCAGATCGGCGCGGGCGGCGATGGCGGACGCGGTTCGATCCGCCAGGGCATGCTCGAAAGTTCGAACGTCAATGTGGTCGAGGAACTGGTCGACATGATCGAATGCCAGCGCGCCTACGAGGTCAATTCCAAGATGATCAGCGCGGTCGACGAGATGCTCAAGAACGCGAACCAGACGCTGTGAGGATATGATGATTACCACCAAACACCCGCTCATGCTGAGCTTGTCGAAGCACACGCGCGGAACAGGCCCCAAGTCCGACGCCCAGCGCGCGGCGTTCGACAGGCTCAGGCTGAGCGGGGCTTGGGTATTGTGCTTGCCTGCGTTCATGATCGCCGCCACGGCTCACGCCGGCCCCAAACCCAAACCCGGTTTCGAGGCCGCCCTGCCCCTGCCCGCACCGGTCGCCAAGGCACCCGATGGCGGCATCTTCAACGCGGCCAACGGCTATGCCGCGCTGACCGACGGGGCACCGTGCCCGCGCGGTCGGCGATCCGATCACGATCCTGCTGGTCGAGAACACCACCACGAGCAAGTCGGCGGGCTCGAAAAGCGCCAAGAGCGGCGGGTTCGGGATCACGCCGCCGACCACCGGCCCGCTCAGTTTCATCAAGCCAACCAGCCTTAACATGGCGGGCACCACGTCGTTCAAAGGTGACGGCAGCGCCAACCAGCAAAGCACGCTGGGCGGCGAGGTTTCGGTCACGATTGTCGCGGTGCGCTCCAACGGCACCGCCCAGGTCAAAGGGGAAAAGCGGTTGTTGCTGAGCCAGGGCGAGGAATGGGTGCAGGTATCCGGGATCGTGCGGCTCACCGATCTCGATGCTGACAACCGCATCCCATCCAGCCGGGTGGCCGATGCTCACATCGAATATGCCGGCAACGGCCCGGTCAGCCGCGCCAGCCGCGCGGGCTGGCTGTCCAAATTCTTCAACCTGATCAGTCCGTTTTGAAGGGGGTGAGTGCAATGCTGCGATTTCTCACCTCGGTGATTTGCGCAATGGCGCTAATCGTTCCCGTCCCGGCCCAGGCCGAACGCCTGCGCGACCTGGGCAAGTTCCAGGGCGTGCGCACCAATCAGCTCACTGGCTACGGTGTGGTCGTGGGGCTGTCGGGCACTGGTGATGACAGCCTCGAATATCTGACTCAGGCGATGCATGGGGTTTCAGGCCGGGTTGGTGTGCAGCTGCCGCCGGGCATCAATCCCGCGCTCAAGAATGCTGCGGCGGTGATCATCACCGCTGACCTCCCCGCCTTTGCCAAGCCCGGCCAGCGCATCGACGTCACGGTGTCCGCGCTGGGCAAGGCCAAATCATTGCGCGGCGGCGCGCTGATCATGGCTCCGCTTTATGGCGCGGACGGCCAGATCTACGCGATGGCGCAAGGCAACCTCGCGGTCGGCGGCCTCGGCATTTCGGGCGCTGACGGATCGAAACTCACCGTCAACGTCCCCACTGTGGGCCGCATCGCCGACGGCGCGAGCGTCGAGCGCACCGTCGCGACCGGGTTCGACAGCGGCGAGATGCTGCAGTGGAACCTTTATCAGTCCGACTTCCTCACCGCGACGCGGATCCGCGAGACGATCAACCAGCGCTGGCCCGGCACCGCGACGATCGACGATGGCATGACCCTGTCGCTGCGCCTGCCGGCCCTCGCCAACGACCGCGCCAGCCGCATGGCCGAGATCGAGATGATCGAAGTCTCGCCCGCCGAAAGCCCGGCCAAGGTGGTGATCAACAGCCGCACCGGCACCGTGGTGATCAATTCTGCGGTCAAGCTTTACCCGGCGGCGATCAGCCACGGCAAGCTGACCGTGCGGATCGATGAAAGCCCGACGGTGGTCCAGCCAGCCCCCTTGAGCCGCGGCCAGACCGCAGTGCAGCAGGACAGCAAACTGACCGCCGACGAAGACGCGCACCACGTGGTGCTGTTCAAGCCTGGCGCTTCGCTGGCCAAGCTGGTCGATGCGCTCAACCTCTTGGGGGTGACCCCGTCCGACCTCGTCGCGATCCTCGAAGCATTGAAGGAAGCCGGCGCGCTCAAGGCGGAGATCGAGGTGATATGACCCCGCTTTCAACCCCCCTGCTGGCGACCGGTTCGCTCAGCGCCAGCCATGGCACCGACCGGGCGCAGCTCGCCCATGCGGCCAAGCAGTTCGAGGCGATCTTCGTCCGCCAGATGCTCGCCGCCGCGCGCAAGACCAGCTTCGGCGGCGACATGCTCGGCGGCGAAGGCCTGCAGACTTTCCGTGCCATGCAGGATGAACACTTCGCCGACATTGCCTCCGATACGGGGGCATTCGGGCTGGCAAAGATGATCGAGAAGCAGCTTGGCGCACAGTTATCCCCTTCCCGCACGCGGGTGGGGATGGGGGAGGGTTCGTCAAGCGGCCCCGCGAAGCAAATCCTCCCCCAACCCAAGGCGGAGGCTTGATCCATGGCTTCCGACCTGCTCAACATCGCCGCCAGCGGCATCCGCGCCGCACGTGCTGCGCTCGACGTCTCGTCGCAGAATATCGCCAATGCCGGAACCGAAGGCTATGTCCGCCGCTCGATCCGCCTAAGCGAAGTTGCGGGCGCGGGCGGTTATGCACGGGTCGGCGATTTCAGCCTGTCGGGCGTGGCAATCGCGGGCCTGAACCGCAATGTCGATGCCTTTCGCCAGGCCGAAACCCGCCGCACCAGCAGCGATGCGGCGCGCGCGGGCGGTGAGCTACAGGCATACCAGAACGTCGAGGCAGCACTCGAACAGTCGCAGCTTTACCCCGCGCTGACCGGGTTCGAGACCGCGCTTCAGCAGCTCGCCGCCGACCCGGTGGATAGCTCGCTGCGCAACGCTGTGCTGGAAAGCGCGCGGACCCTGACCCGCACCTTCAACATCGCCAGCCAAGGCCTCGATACGGTCGCCTCGGGGCTGCAATTCGAGGCGGGAGACGGGGTCACTCAGGTCAATCTGCTCGCGCAGCAGCTTGCCCGGGTCAACGTCCAGCTGGTGCGCGCTGCCCCCGGCACCAGCGATCAGGTCGCCCTGCTCGATCAGCGCGACAACTTGTTGAAGGGCCTGTCCGACCATGTCGACGTGACCGCCACTTTCGCCGCCGACCAATCGGTCGAAGTGCGGATCGGCGGCGCGGCCGGGCCGCAGCTGGTCAGCGGCAACATTGCCACACCGCTCGCCATGGCCACGGCGGCAGACGGCACATTATCGTTCACGCTGGGCGGCAGCGCGGTGAACCCCGCCTCGGGCTCGCTCGCCGCCGCCGCGCAGGGCCTGGCCATGGTGCGCGACACGCACGTTCAACTGAACGGAATTGCTGCCTCACTCATCGCGGCCGCCAACGGCGCGCAGGCCAGCGGCGCTGCGCTTGACGGTACCCCGGGCGCGGCCCTTTTTTCAGGCACCGATGCCAAGACTATCGGCCTTGCGCTGACCAGCGGCGCGGGCCTTGCCACCGCCCCGGCGGGAGCCGGTCCGGGCAGCCGCGATCCGGCGGGGCTCAATGCTCTGCGCAGTGCGCTCTCCGCCGCCAATGTCGAAGGCCAGACCAATGGCCTGCTGTTCGACGTGTCGAGCGCCACGCAAGGCCGCAAGCTGACCAGCGATGCGCTGACCAGCATCGCTGGCGCGGCGAAGCTCGCGCTCGATAGCCAGGCCGGGGTCAACCTCGATGAGGAAGCGGTCAACCTGGTCAAGTTCCAACAGGCCTTCCAGGCTTCGGGCAAGGTTATCCAGATCGCCTCCGACCTGTTCGATACCCTGCTGGCAATACGATAGGAGCCCCCCCCAATGACCGGCGTCAGCACCTCTGCCTTCTATGATCGCAGCAACCTCGACCTCGCGGGCCTGCGCGCCCGTGCCGATGCCTTGCAGGCGTCGATCAGCAGCGGCCAGCGGCTGGGTGCGTCCTCGGACGATCCGGTCGCAGCGGCGCGGGTCCGTTCGCTCACCCGGCTCGATACCTTTTCCGCGGTCGACACCACCGTGGCCAGCCGCGCCAGCAGCGACCTGTCGCTGACCGACCAGGCGCTGAGCCAGTTCACCTCAACGGTGATCCGGGTCAAGGAACTGGCGACCCAGGCCGCCAATGGGGTCCTTACCACCGGCCAGCGCGCCGGGATCGCCACCGAACTCGACCAGATCGGGACCGAGCTCGGGCGACTCGCCAATACGCGCGATTCCAGCGGACACGCGCTGTTCGGCGGCGATACCGCGGGCGATGCCTACAGCTTCGATGCCGCGGGCAATCCCAGCTACATCGGCACCGCCAGTGCCAGCGAGCTGCCGTTGGGCGATGGCCAAACAGTGACCCGGGGCCTGACCGGGCCCGAGTTCCTCAACTTCACCGGTGCTGCCGGGGTGACCAACCTGTTCGCCGTGGTCAAGACCTTAAGCGACGCGCTCAAGGGCGCAGTTGCCGACCCGGCGCAGGCGGCGCGCGATGCGCTCGGCCCGCTCGACACCGGGCTGGAAACGATCACCACCCAGCAGACGGTGGTCGGCGCGCGGCTCAACTGGATCGATCTCAACACCGAACGCCGCACCCAGATGAGCCAGCAGCGCAGCGACGAGGAGGCCCAAGTCGGCGGCACCGATCTCACGCTGGCAGTCTCGCAGCTCCAGCAGACCATGACCGTGCTTGAAGCCAGCCAGGCCAGCTTTGCGAAACTTGCGCAACTTTCGCTGTTCAGCCTGCTGCGCTGACGCAGCGCGGCGACGTAATTCAATTCGGGGGGATTTGAGACATGTACGCCGCAGCCGGGATCGTGATCCTGATCGTCATGGTGTTTGGCGGGTTCGCCATAACCGGCGGGGCCCTCGGCCCGGTCATGGAAGCGATCCCGCACGAGATGCTGATCATCCTCGGTGCCGCGCTGGGCGCGCTGGTGACCGGCAACAACATGCACGGAATCAAGTCGTTTTTCGGCGGCTTTGGCAAAGTGATGAAGGGTCCGCGCCACACCAAGCAGGATCATATCGACGCGATCGTGCTCACTGCCAAGCTGATGAAGCTGCTCCGCGCCGAAGGCCCGGTGGCGCTGGAAAGCCATGTCACCACCCCGGCTGAATCGCCGATCTTTGCCGAATTTCCGCGCCTGCTCGCCAACAAGCCGCTGATCTCGCTGATTGCCGATGCGCTGACACTGATCGTGGTTTCCTCGGGCACGCTCGAGGTCCACGCGGTCGAGGACGTGATGGACAATGCGCTCAAGCAACACTTCCACGAAATGCACGAACCGCAGCACGCGCTGTCCAGCCTGGCCGACGCGCTGCCTGCGCTAGGGATCGTCGCGGCGGTGCTGGGCGTGGTCAAGACCATGGGCTCGATTGACAAGCCGCCCTCGGTTCTGGGCGCGATGATCGGCTCGGCCTTGGTCGGAACCTTCATGGGCGTGCTGCTCGCTTACGGCATCGTCTCGCCGATGGCCGGGCGGCTCAAGCAGGTGATCGAGGCGGACGAGCAGATCTTCCACGCGGTCAAACAGGTGATCATCGCCAGTTTGCACGGCTGGCCGCAGCCGCTGGTGGTTGAGAGCGCGCGTTCGGGCCTGGGCCACGATTTCCGCCCCGGCCTCTCGGACCTCCTCGACGCGATGCGCGGGCGCTGACCCATGCCGCCGCCGAAGAAGGGACAGAATGAGCCCCCGCGCCCGATCATCGTCAAGAAGATCACGATTGTCACCGCCGGCCACCATGGCGGCGCATGGAAAGTGGCCTATGCCGACTTTGTCACCGCGATGATGGCCTTCTTCCTGCTGCTGTGGCTGCTCGGCGCGACCACCGAAAAGCAGCGCAAGGGCATCGCTGACTACTTTACTCCCACGCTGGTCAAGATGAAGGAAGTCAGTGCCGGTTCGAACGGGCTGCTCGGCGGTTCCTCGATTGTCGATGCTGACAACTACCCCAACCGCGCCGGGCAGACCGGCAACCGCGCGATGACCATCCCGCGCGACGCGACTGGCGGCCCCAAGGAAGGCGGCGAGCGGATCAAGCAGGTCAAGTCGATGCAGGACAAATTGAACGCCAAGCTGGCCAGCAACGCCAAGCTGCAGCGGCTGGCCAAGCAGGTGCGGATGATCGACACCGCCGAGGGGATCCGCATCGATCTGGTCGACAATGCCGATTTTTCGATGTTCCAGCTCGGCACCACGGTGCTGACCCCCGATGCCAATCAGCTGCTCCACGCGATCGGCGAGCTGCTCACCGGTGAACTCGGCGGAGTGTCCATCCGCGGGCACACGGATGCCGTGCCGTGGAACGGCGGGGCTGGCGCAAACAACTGGTCGCTTTCGGCAGGCCGCGCCGAGGCGACCCGCCAGGCACTGATGACCGACGGGATCGGCGAGAACCGCTTCCGCCGCATCGAAGGCGTCGCCGACCGCGAACCGCTGGTGCAGAACAATCCGATGGACCCAAGGAACCGGCGGATCTCGATTTTGTTGATGCGGTGATTGGTCCGAAGTCGTGGAATTTGTTCCTTTGACCCTTGACTGGAACAAGTTGCGAACATAGCCAGATCGCATCAGGGAGTTTCCGATGCGTTCGATTGAATTTTGTGCTGGTGCCGGCGGTCAGGCTCTCGGTCTCGAACTTGCTGGATTCAAACACGAAGCCTTGGTTGAGATCGATGCGGATTGCACCAAAACGCTAAGCCTCAACCGGCCGTTCTGGGATGTCCGAACCGCTGATATGAATACGTTCGATGGTCGGCCATTCAAAGGGGTCGATCTGCTTGCTGGCGGCCTTCCCTGCCCGCCGTTCTCGGTCGCTGGAAAGCAACTGGGTGAGAATGACGAACGCAACCTATTCCCGGCAGCATTGCGGTTGGTCGATGAAATTCAGCCCAAGGCCGTGATGATCGAAAACGTGCGCGGGTTCCTTTCGCCGGTTTTTGAAGATTACCGGCTGCACCTGAAAAGGGAATTTGCCAAACTAGGATACACGGTCGACTGGCGTCCATTCTTCGCTTCACATTATGGCGTGTCGCAGCTCCGTCCTCGGGTGGTGATCGTCGCTTTGCGTAGCGATCTTATCGATGCGTTCGAATGGCCGGATGTACTGCCAAACAATCCTCCCACGGTTGGCCGATTGTTGCACGATTTGATGGGTGCCAACGGTTGGCAAGGCGTCGATGCTTGGGCTGAACGCGCCAATGATATTGCCCCGACCATTGTTGGCGGATCGAAGAAGCATGGCGGTCCAGATTTGGGTCCGACCCGCGCGCGCAAGGCATGGGCTGCGATGGGCGTTGAAGGTCGCAGCATGGCCGACGCGGCACCCGAACCCGACTTCGCCGGGATGCCGCGCTTGACGGTCCGCATGGTCGCGCGGTTGCAAGGCTTTCCTGACAACTGGCAGTTCTATGGCCGCAAGACGGCAGCATATCGGCAGGTTGGAAATGCCTTCCCACCGCCGGTTGCGCGGGCAGTTGCACAGCAGATCAAGATTGCCTTGCGGGTCAATCGGGCGGTTCCGGTGCGAGCGGTGGCATGACCCTGTTCGGCGGCTCTGGCCACCAACCACTTCCGCCAAATCACCCCGACTTTGCTGACTTGAGTAAGCTTGAAACCGATTTGTTGGCGGCAGCAGGCGGCATGGAAGTGTTCGAAGAAAAGCTTCGTTCGTTTTTCCGTTCGGCGATCGACGAAGTTATCGATACGGCGCGCACTGGACGGTTTTTCCTGTCGGAACTGGAAAAGACTGAGAAGACCTATCTTGGTACCAAGTTCGAGATGCTGCTGCGTGATTGGCTTCAAGTGCCTCATGGAGTGACTCTCGACCTCCTGATTGGAGGTGAAGAAGTTGACGTAAAATCCACGACGATTGGGAAATCTGGTTGGATGATTCCGCGCGAAGCAGTCGATCAACTTTGCATTCTTTTGAGGGTGAACGAGAATAAGTCGCATTGCGCCGTCGGGCTGGTTAGGGCGCGCACGGCGTATCTTCGGCTTGGGAAAAACCAAGATAAGAAAACCAGTCTATCTGCTGCAGGCACCCAGAACATCTGGTGGGTAGTTCAACACTTTCCATACACGCCAAATTTCTGGACGCAGATCAGTCCCGACACTCAGCAGAAAATTATGGCTCCGCGAGGTGGCAAGATTCGACTAGCCACGATGTTTGAGAGCTGTCTTGAAACTCCTGTCTCACGTGTCTTGATCGCGAGCATTGCAGCACAGGACGATTTTATGAAGCGGATTCGCCGCAACGGCGGGGCGCGCGACATACTTGCACCAAAAGGCATTGCCATCCTCTACGCAAACAACGACAGACATCTCATGAAGCAACTCGGCATGACCTTCGGCAGCCGAGAGTTCGTCTCGTATCGGCCTAAAAACGCCGGAGAAGCTGCCTTGCTTCGCGCCAAAAAACACATCGATTAATCCAACCACCCCTGCGCCCGCGCCACCGCCTTGTTCCACTTGATGAAGAATTCAGCGCGCCGCCCGGCTTCCATCGCCGGTTGCCAGCGTTTGTCCACGCCCCAGTTGGCAGTGATCTGCGCGGTCGATTGCCAATAACCGACTGCCAGCCCGGCAGCATAGGCGGCGCCTAGCGCAGTCGTCTCGATCACTTTCGGGCGCACCACCGGCACGCCGAGGATGTCGGCCTGGAACTGCATGAGGAGCTCGTTGACCACCATGCCGCCGTCGACCCTCAGCTCGGTCAGCGTCACGCCCGAATCGCGGGCCATCGCCTCGACCACTTCGCGCACCTGGAACGCCACGGCTTCCAGCGCCGCGCGGGCGATATGGGCCTTGGTCGCAAAGCGGGTCAGCCCGGCGATGATCCCGCGCGCGCTGTCATCCCAGTGCGGCGCGTAGAGGCCCGAAAAGGCCGGGACGCAGTAGACGTCACCGTTGTCTGGCACGCTGGCGGCGAGCGGTTCGATCTCGGCGGCATTTGAAATGAACCCCAGGTTATCGCGCAGCCACTGGACCAAGGCTCCGGCGATCGGGATCGACCCTTCCAGCGCATAGACCGCCGGAGCATCGCCCAGTTTGTAAGCCAGCGTGGTGAGTAGCCCCGAGGTTGATGGAGACGGCGTCTCGCCGGTGTTCATCAGCATGAAGCAGCCAGTGCCATAAGTGTTCTTGGCCTCGCCGGGGGCAAGGCAGGCCTGCCCGAACAGCGCGGCCTGCTGATCCCCCAGCAGTCCGGCGAGCGGCACGCCTTCGAGCACCCCCGTGCAGGTTCCATAGACCTCGCTCGACGAGCGGATCGTCGGCAGGCAGGCGCGCGGCACGCCCATCAACGCCAGGATGTCAGCGTCCCAGTCGAGCGTCTGAAGGTCCATTAGCTGGGTGCGCGAGGCGTTGGTCACGTCGGTCAGGTGCAGACCGGTCAGCTGCCAGGTGAGCCAGGTGTCGATCGTGCCGAACAGCAGTTCGCCCGCCACGGCCCGCGCCCGCGCGCCGGGGACGTTTTCGAGCAGCCAGGCCAGCTTGAGCCCGCTGAAATAGGTCGCCAGCGGCAATCCGGTCTTGCCCCGCAGCCGATCCTGTCCACCATCTTTTTCGAGGCGCGCGACAAGGTCCGAGGTGCGCGTGTCCATCCACACCAGCGCGTTGTGCACCGGCTCGCCGCTGGCCTTGTCCCACAGCAGTGTGGTCTCGCGCTGGTTGGTAATCCCCACGGCGGCAAGATCGGCCACAGTGAGCCCGCCCTTGGCCAGCGCCCCGGCGATCACCTGCTGCGTATTGGCCCAGATCTCGCCCGCGTCATGCTCGACCCAGCCGGGGTGCGGCATGATCTGCGCGTGTTCGACCTGGTCGACCGCAATCGTCTGCCCGGCTGCATCGAACACGATGAAACGCGTGCTGGTGGTTCCCTGATCGATCGCGCCGACGTAACGAGTCATCTGTAATCCTCCCGGCGCCGGGCTATGCCATGGCCTGCGCGGCTGCAAGGTTGAATGGCACTCGATTAGGTGCGAGATAAACGCTCATGCACATCGCCTTCCTCCTTTTTCCCGGCATCACTCAGCTTGACCTGACGGGTCCGGCCCAGTTCCTCTCGCGCCTGCCGGGGGCCAAGATCGACCTCGTCTGGGACAGTCTGGATCCGGTGCCGACCGATGCAGGGTTTTCGATCCTGCCCACCGCCACTTTCGCCGATGTGCCGCGCGCCGATGTGCTGTGCGTGCCCGGCGGGATGGGCGTTGCCCAGGTGATCGACCACGCCCCGGCGCTCGACTGGGTGCGGCAGGTGGGCAGCGAAGCGACCTGGGTGACCAGCGTCTGCACCGGCGCGCTGGTGCTCGGCGCGGCGGGACTGCTGCGCGGATACAAGGCGACCACGCACTGGGCGTGGCACGATCTTCTCGCGCTGTTCGGGGCAGAGCCGGTGCAGGCCCGGACGGTGATCGACCGGAACCGCGCCACCGGCGGCGGAGTTACCGCCGGGATCGACTTCGCGCTGACCCTGATGGCCGCGATCGCCGGGGAGGATCATGCCAAGGCGGTGCAGCTTGCGCTTGAATACGATCCAGCTCCGCCATTCGATACCGGCACCCCGGCCAAGGCCGGACCAGCCCTGGTCGCGGTTTATCAGGCGCGCGCCAACAAGCTTGCCCCGCACCGCCGCGACGAATTGATAGCGTCCGCAGCGCGGCTCGGCTTCACCGCTTGAACGCCGCAATCGCGCTTCCCTGCGGCGCACAGTTCTGACATTCTTCGCGGCATGATCCACAGGCTCAGATCGTGCGCCCTGGTTGCGCTTGCCGCGCTGGCCCTCGCCGCGCCGCTCGCGGCTGCGCCGCCGCCTGCCGCACCGGTTTCGGTCAAGACGGTGCCGCGCATCTTCCTCTCCGATGACGGCATGACGATCTACATCGTCGGGCCGATCATGGACGACGCCTTCCTGCGCTTCGACGCGCTGCTGCAGACCGCGCCGAGGCTGAAGCGCGTCTACCTCGCCTCCCCCGGCGGATTGACGCTCGAAGGCCGGCTGATCGCCGCGCTGGTGCGCAAGCGGCATCTCGATACCTATGTCGAACACTACTGCGCTTCGGCTTGCACGCAGGTGTTCGTGTTCGGGCGTGAGCGAGTGCTGGGGCCCGAAGCCGAACTGGGATTCCATCAGGCAGTCGGCGTCGATGCCAAGGGCGAGACGTCCGCGCTGGCCGCCGCGAGTACGCGCAACCTTACCCCGCTGACGGTGTTCGGGATCAACGGCAACGACACCTTGCGGCTGGCCTATGAGCAGGCCGGGATCGACCAGCCGTTCATTACCAAGGCGCTGGCCCGGGGTCATGACGACATGTGGCTGCCGACTACCACCGAAATGCTCGCCGCCCACGTCATCACCCGCCGGGCCGCCAAGTCCGAGCTGTCAGCGCCGGGCAGCAGTCACAGCCGCGCCGAGATTGCCGCGATTTTAGCGCAGAGCCCGATGTGGCGCGCGGCGCAAGCGGCGCTGCCCAAGGCCTATGCCGATGGGCTGGCTGATGCCTGGCGCCGCGCCAACACCGGGAGCGACTTGAAAGGGGCAATCGCGTCAGGCCGGGGCGCGATCGTGGTGGCGGCCTGGCCGCTGCTCGCCGCATCGCCCGATGCCATGCTCGACCGGATGCTCTCGCTTTATGCCGGTTCGGCCCGGGTCCAGCGCGAGCAGGGATTTCCAATGTGCAAGGAAACGCTCGACGAAGAAACCGCCGCGATGAACCCGCTCGACGCGTCGTTTGAATCGACCGAGGACGCGTTGCTGGTGGAACTGTTCGGAGCGGCCGCGCGCGGCAAGGCACTGAACGAACAAGACGCGCGCAAGATCTTCGAACGCGATGTCGCGCCGGTCATGCTGCGGAGCTATCTCGCGACCGATACGAAATCGTCTTCGGCCAGCTGCCGTCTCGGCTTCAGGATTTTCGAGGCGATCGATCAGCTGCCTGCGAAAAAGCGGGTCAGTGCCTACCGCGCCTTGCTGTCCTTGCCCGAAATGCCGGAGACTTGAGCATGGACGGCAGCGCCGCCTTGGTTGCCGCAGTGAAGCGGCGCGCTTCGCTATCCCGGTGCAGCAGCGATTCGAGGTAGAACTCGGCGATCCCCAGCGATGAGCTCTCGCTCTTTTCCCACCCGCGCGTGATCAGGTACGTCCGGAATGCTTCGGAATTCGCCCCGGTAACTTCGCTGATCCCGGCCAGATCGCCGCGGCGCGCGGTGAAAAATTCTTCGATCGGGGCGATCGAATG
>JANXUP010000176.1 GCA_025356175.1 Sphingomonadaceae bacterium
GAAGAAGCCGATCTGCGTGTCTTCCCAGATCATGTAGTAGGCAGATGCGTTGAAGGTCACCTTGCGGTCAAACAGATCGGTCTTGAGCCCCACTTCCCAGTTGGTCAGCGTGTCCGGGCGGTAGGCGGCAGGAACCAGCAATTGCTTGGCGTGCGGCGCCACCGGGTCCGAAACACGCGCCGAAGGCCCGCGGTTGAAGGCACCGGGGCGGAAGCCCTGGCTGAAAAGACCGTAAATCAAGGTGTGCTCTTGCGGCTTCCAGGTGATCACGCCCTTGCTCTTGAAGCCATGGAAGGTGGTCTTGAGATTGAGCGCGTCGAGGTTCGAGCCGGTTACGCACACCGGAACCTGGTAGCAGCTTGCGCTGAACGACGAATAGACCGACCCGGTTTCATATTCCTTGTAGTTGTAATAGCGGGTGCCAGCCGTGATCGTCAGGTTCGGCAGGATATCAAAATCAAGCGAACCGAAGGCCGCATACTGCTTATAACCACGCTGGGTGTCTTCACCGAAGGCAACCGCTGGCCCGCGCGGACCAGGAATGTTGAGCGTAGCGGCAGGGTTTGGCGCAACGAGACCCAGGCAGACATTGCCGGCCAACTGGTTCTGGGCCTTGGTCAGCGTGGGACTGCACTGCGGAATGGTCTTGTAATCCCAGTCCTGGTTATCCTGGATCTTGAACGATTCGTAGTATCCGCCAACGATCAGGCGAATCCGCTTGTCAGCTGGCGTGCTAATACGGAATTCGTGGCTTTCATGCGTGTTGCGAACCTTGTCGGTCCAGTAGCCGGTCGGCTCATGGCAGAACGGTGCACCACCGTAAGTGCCGAAATAGTAGTTCGCAGCACCAGTGCACTGATAGAAGATGCCGTAAGTCGCGCGGGCGTAGTTGGTGTAGTCACCCTGCTGCGAGATATGGCGGGTCAGGTAGGCGCCGGTGTAAATCAGATCGAGACCGCCAAGCTTGCCCTTGAGCGTCCAGGCGGTGTTCGAGAAATCATCCTTGGTATATTGCGGCACGAACAGCGTCGACGACAGGCCGGTCAGCGGGGCATAGTCGTAGCTATACGTCTGGGTCGCGAAAGTGCCCTTGGTTTCCAGCTTCTGGTACGATTGCGTCACCAGCACATCCCAATCGGGCGCAATCTGCCAGTCGAGCGACACGCGACCGCCGGTGTAATCGACCGGGTTGAAGTTGTTTTCGACCTGAGCGTTGTTGTTATAAAGGCCGTTGTTGGTCTGCTGGGCCGGCGTCAACTGGTTGCCGTTGCCGGCGTAAGCCAGGTAGTACGAGCCCAGATCGGACGGACGACGCGTGAAGGTCGAAAACTTGTTATCGATATAGCCGCCGTGGTGATCTTCATAGACAACCGCACGGATAGCGAGCTTGTCCTCGATGATCGGAATGTTGACCATCCCATTGAACGAACCGTTTGCTGCCCCGCCAGCGGTACCGCCGAAGCTGCCTTCAAGCCGGGCTTCGAATTTGCCCAACTTGGGCTTGTTGGTGATGTAGCGCACCACACCGGCCTGCGCCCCGCCGCCAAACAGTGTGCCCTGCGGGCCTTCGAGCACTTCGACGCGTTCAAGGTCGGCGACATAGACGTCGACGTTGCGGGCCGGGAACTGCATCGATTGGTCATCGAGATAAAGCGCGACGTTCGGGAAGCCGCCGATCGTGGCCGAAGACTGCGCGCCGGCGAAGCCCGCCGAAAGGCCGCGCATGAAGATCGCACCAGAGCCAGGACCGTTGTTCGAGAAGGTGATGTTGGGGGTGTACTTCAGCAAATCGCTGAAGGTGGTGACGTTGAGCTTGCTAAGCGTTTCGGTACTAAACGCCTGCAGCGTCATCGGCACGTCCTGCTGCGACTGGTCGCGGCGAGTCGCCGTCACGACGATGTCGGCGTCGCCCCGGCCGCTGGCCTGCTCATCGGCGGGTTTGGAGGCGGTTTGAGCGCTGTCCTGCGCGAAAGCCGGCGTCGCGCCTGCCCCGAGCACCGCGATCGCAACCATTGCCGACGACTTTTTCCAGCTGGTCTTCAATTTAAGTCTCCCCATTTCACCCTGAGCCCGCGGGATCTTCGCAATCCCATTGAGCTTTCATGGAGGCTGTCCCTCCGCTGTCCAAGAGGCAATTCACCAAATTTTCCCGACCGGTAAATTTAAATCGCAGATCGATCATAATTTCTACATGTTGCAATCAGAACCGCTAATGTAGCCAGCCTCCAAATGGACCGGCCCGTCACACGCGGCTAGCCCCAGCCGCCGCTGCTGATAACCGGGGAGTGTGATGCAAAAAGGTGCTGATTTCGTTCTGTTGATTGCAACGGAAGACCGCAAGGGAATCGTTGCGGCGGTCGCGAATTCGATCGCGAGCCAGGATTGCAATATCGTCGAAAGCTCTCAGTATGGCGACGGTTTCAACGGGCGTTTCTTCATGCGGGTGGCGTTTTGCGGACCCGCCGCAATGACGATCGAGAGTTTTACCGACGCGTTCACGCCAGTTGCGACGGCGTACAGGCTGGACTGGCGGGTCCATAACCTGCGGCGCAAGACCAAGGCCATGATCATGGTCAGCCAGGGCGGTCATTGCCTGAACGATCTGCTCTATCGCACCTCGACCAATCGCTTGCCGATGGAAGTGACCAGCGTGGTTTCAAACCACACCACCTGGCAGCGCCGCGCCGAGCATGAGCAAATCACGTTCCATCATCTGGCGATCACGCCC
>JANXUP010000205.1 GCA_025356175.1 Sphingomonadaceae bacterium
ATGTTGCCTTTGATCTGCTTGTGTTCAGCGGATTCAAAGTCAAATTCTTCAATTCGGTTGCCCTTGAGCACCGCCACCCGTGTTTCTTCCGGGTGGCGCGCATCGATTAGCATGCGCATTGTCATTATGAATTCTCCGTGCACGCCACGCGGAGACAGGCCGTTGACGGGCGTCTCCACGGTTGGCGCGGCTTAGTGCGGTACCTCCGCGCATGGGGCGATAAGCCCGGTTCGATAGCGCGGATGGATGGTTTGAACCGCTGCACGTGTTGGCAGCGGCGGCGATAAGTGTGTCTGCCCCGATAATGAGGTGCGGCTTTGCAATGCCGGCACGGTCCAGCGCTCCGCCCACCCGAACCCTTTGGGTCGCAAGTGCCAGAAACGATGGAAAGCTCTTCATTGGTGCATCAACCTGTATGAACCGGCGGTATGCTTGTGCCGGTTTCTCCCCCGAAAGCGGCAGGGCCTGCTTTCAGTGCGGCGACAGTTAGCACCGGAATGTTAATGCAGCAAGATGATTGCTCTGGGTGATAGTCCTTCCGCGAACGATTGCGTCGCGGGGGCAGGCGCTTTAGTCAACCAATCAATGCGCCGCATCCTCCTGCTTGTTTTGATTGTCCTTGCGCCGATTGTGGTCCTTGCGGCGATGATCGTTGCCGACCGGACATTTGGCGGGGCCGGGCGGGGCTATTCCTATGTCGTGAAGGTTGACCTTCCGCCACCGGGCTCGCTGGCCGGACTACCCAAAATCGAAGGGCCGATGGACGCGAGCCGCCCGCTGGTGGTGATCGACGCGGGACATGGCGGCAAGGATCCAGGTGCCGGGACCGGGGATCTCAAGGAAAAAGCGCTGACCTTGTCGCTGGCGCTGGCGCTGCGCGATGAACTGGTCAAGCAGGGCGGGGTGCGCGTCGCGCTAACCCGCAGCGACGATACGTACGTCACCCTGGAGGAACGACCAGCGATCGCGCGCAAGCTCGGAGCTGACCTGTTCATCTCGATCCATGCCGACAGCACCGATGGCGATGGCAGCGCGATGGGGGCCACGGTCTACACGCTGTCCGACAAGGGCAGCAACCAAGTGGCCGAAAAGTTCGCGGCGCGCGAAAATGCGGCAGATCAGATCAATGGCGTGCGGATCACGGGGCAGAGCGACACGGTCAATGCGATCCTGGTCGATCTCTCCCAGCGCGAAACTCAAGATGCCTCCAGTCAGTTCGCCGGACTGATCCTGCGCGAAGGGCACGCCGCCATGCCGTTCAAGTACCTTACGCCGGAATCTGCAGCCTTCGCCGTGCTCAAATCTCCGGACGTGCCGTCGGTGTTGTTCGAAAGCGGCTACATCAACAATACGGACGATGTGGCCCGTCTGACCTCGCCCGGCGGACGGCAGGCCTTCGCCGCCGCGCTGGCGCAATCGATAAAGATCTTTTTCGCGCGCACATCGGTGTTGAAGAAATGACCGCAGGAACCCGCTGGCAATGCCGCAGCAGGGCATGCTAGAGCCACGCTCCTATGCCTCAAAGCGATGACGACTCCGCTGAATCGGTCCGGCTGCGCATTCGCCGCGAGGCGGGTGGTATCTGGTCGCGCGTGCGGGCTGTGCCTGGCGCAGCGATAGCCTGGTGGAGCGAGAGCCGGATGCGCGATTGGTATGCGGAGAACTGGGCGCAGAGTCGCCGGTTCCGCATCGTCAACTACGTCGTTGGCGCTTTCCTCGTGCTCAACCTGCTCGTCTTCGTGACCATCACCCGCAACCTGCCATCGGCCGAGAGCCTGCTCACCTATCAGCCGCCGCTGCCGACGATGGTGCGGGGCGCGGGCGGCGATATCGTTTACAGCTATGCGCGCGAACGGCGCGTGCAACTGCGTTACGTCGATTTTCCCGAAAAGCTGGTGAACGCTTACCTCTCGGCCGAAGACAAGACTTTCTGGACGCATGGCGGGGTCGATTACACCGGTATCGCCGGGGCGGTGGTCGACTATGTGACCAAATTCGGATCGGGCAAACGCGCCAAGGGCGGTTCGACTATCACCCAACAGGTCGCCAAGAATATCCTGATCGGCAACGAATATTCGATCGGCCGTAAATTCAAGGAAATGATCCTGGCGCGCCGGATCGAAAGCGTGCTGACCAAGCAGCAGATCCTTGAGCTCTATCTCAACGAGATCCCGCTGGGGCGGCAGTCGTTCGGGGTCCAGGCGGCGGCGCAGGCTTATTTTGGCAAAGACGTCGACCAGCTCGATCTGGCGCAGGACGCGTTTCTCGCCTCGCTCCCGCGCGGGCCCGAAATCTATGGCCGCGCCAGCCATGCAGCCGAAGCGCTCGAACGGCGCAATTGGGTGCTCGACCAGATGGTCAAGAACGGCAAGGCCAGCGAAGCGGATGTCGCGCAGGCCAAGACCGAGCAGCTGGGCATCGTGGCCCGGCGCGGGGATAACTGGGATCCGGCCAACGGGTACTTCGTCGAAGAAGTGCGCCGCTTGCTGATCACCAAGTACGGCGAGAATGCGGAAAACGGCCCCAACAGCGTCTATGCCGGCGGTCTGTGGGTACGGACCTCGCTTGACCCCGAACTGCAGAAGGCCGCCCAGGATTCACTTCGCGCCGGACTGCTGCGCTACGGCGGTGGGCGTGCCTTCGCCAAGCCGATCGCGCATATGGATGTCGATGACGAGGGCTGGCAGGGGCAGTTTTCCAGCTTGAACCTGTCGATTTCTTACCAGGATTGGCGGACTGCGGTTGTGCTGGTCAAAGGCAGCGGCAACCCCACCATCGGTTTTGCCGACGGTACCCGCAGCGTGCTGCTGTCCGCGCCCGAGGCACTGCGAAAAGGTGATGTGATCGCGGTTGCGCCAGCGGGCGGCAATACCTTTACGCTGCGGGTCATCCCCGAGATTTCGGGCGGGATGCTGCTCGAGGACCCGCATTCGGGCCGGGTGCTGGCGATGCAGGGCGGGTTCGATGCGGGGCTGGGCAGCTTTAACCGCGCCACTCAGGCCGAACGTCAACCCGGATCGACTATCAAGCCGTTCGTCTACGGCACCGGTCTGGACTTTGGGATGAGTCCATCGAGCGAAGTGGTCGATGGCAAATTCTGCGTCTATCAGGGCGCGAGCCTAGGGCAGAAGTGCTTCCAGAACTTTGGCGGGCAGGGCGGCGGCAATGCTACCCACACGATGCGCTGGGGGCTTGAACAATCACGCAACCTGATGACCGTGCGGATTGCCAATGATAGCGGCATGGACCATGTGGTGAACACCTTTCAGCGGGTCGGAATCGGCAAGTATCCGCCGTACCTTTCGTTCGCGCTCGGCGCGGGTGAAACCACAGTGCAGCAGATGGTCAACGCCTATGCCGCGCTGGCCAACAACGGGGTGCAGTTCGCGCCCAGCGTCATCGACTATGTCCAGGACCGCAGCGGCAAGGTCATCTGGCGGGCCGACAACCGGCGCTGCACTACGTGCGAAATGCCCGAATGGGATGGCAAGCCGATGCCGCGCTTCGACTCGCGGGGCAAGCAGGTGCTCGATGCGCGTACCGCGTTTCAGGTGGTGCACATGCTTGAAGGGGTGGTCACGCGCGGCACCGCGATTGCGCTGGCCGATCTTGGTTTGCCGCTGTTCGGCAAGACCGGGACCACCAGCGGCCCGACCAACGTGTGGTTCTGCGGCGGCAATCAGGACATCGTCGGCGGAGTCTACCTTGGTTACGATGCGCCGCGCTCGTTGGGCGGCTATGCTCAAGGCGGAACGATCGCTGCGCCGATCTTCAAGCAGCTGATCCAGGCGACCAGGCCGCGCTGGAGCACCAGGCCGTTCATCGCTCCGCGCGACATTCACTGGGTCAAGGTTGACCGGATCAGCGGCAAGCGCGTGTTCGGAAGTGCACCGGGCAGCGATGCCAAAGCTTCGGTGATCTGGGAAGCATTCAAGGCTGAAAGCGAAGCGCGCCCGGGTATGGGCACCGAAGAGATCGAGGCCCAGCGCAGCGCCCTGATCAACGCAATAAAACGCGGCGCGGCGTCGCGGGGCCGGAACCCTGCTGCTGACACCAGCGCTGGCGATGCAATCGAACCCAATCCCACCCCGACCATCTCGGCCGATGGCGGGGTTACCGTCCAATAAAATTCGTGCTGCCGGCAAAGGAAACCCGAATGAACAAACTGCTGATTGCCCCGCTCGCTCTCGCCGCACTGCTGGCGATACCTGCTGCCGCGCCGGCTGAGCTGCCCCAAGGTGTCAAGGCGCCCGATTTCGTCACAGAGTCCGCGGCGGCGGGCAAGGAGAAATCGTTCAGCCTGGCTGCGGCGCTGCGCAAAGGCCCGGTGGTGCTGTACTTCTACCCTAAGAGCTTCACGGACGGCTGCACGCTCGAAGCACATGCCTTTGCCGAGGCGGTGAAGGACTTCAAGGCCGCAGGGGCGACCGTGATCGGACTCTCGGCGGATGACATTGCCACGCAAAAGCGCTTTTCGACCACCGAATGCCGCAAGAAGTTTCCGGTTGGCGTGGCCACGCCCGACATCATTGCGGCATACGATGTGCACCTCAAACGTCCCGACGGAACGGCCACCGGACGGACCGCGCGGACCAGCTATGTCATTGGCCGCGATCACCAGATCAAGCTGGTCTACACCGACATGAACCCGAATGATCATGTCAAGAAGACGCTTGAGGCGGTCCGCGCACTCAAAGCCGCGAGCCGCCGCTAGACTCTTTACTTCGCAGGCAATCCGGCTAGGGCGCTCGCTCATTTGAAGAGCGGAGTGAGTGACCATGCGTGCCGAAGGGCAGGCCCACATTGAACGGATCGACAAGGCGCTCGCGCTGGTTCGCAAGTTTCTCGACTGGGACCGCGCTTTGCGCCGGCTCGATGAACTGAACGCGCGGGTCGAAGATCCCAAGCTGTGGGACAATCCCAAGGACGCTGAAGCGGTGATGAAGGAACGTCGCCAGCTTGAGGCGGCGATCGGCACAGTGAACACGATCTCCGGCGAAATGGCCGACGCGATCGAATATATCGATCTGGGTGAGGCGGAGGGCGATGAGGCGACGATCGAGGAAGGTCTCGCCACGCTGGCCGAGCTGGCTGACCGCGCTGACCGCGACAAGGTCCAGGCACTGCTCGGCGGCGAGGCTGACGGCAACGACACCTTCATCGAAATCCATGCCGGGGCGGGCGGTACCGAAAGCCAGGACTGGGCCGAAATGCTGCTCAGGATGTATTCGCGCTGGGCCGAAAAGCGTGGCTATAAGGTCGAAGTGATCGAATACCAGTCGGGCGAACAGGCCGGGATCAAGTCGGCCACGATCCTGTGCAAGGGCGAGAACGCCTATGGTTATGCCAAGACCGAGAGCGGGGTGCACCGCCTGGTTCGGATCTCGCCCTACGACAGCTCGGCGCGCCGCCACACCAGCTTCTCGTCGGTCTGGGTCTATCCGGTGATCGACGACAACTTCGCGGTCGAGGTCAATCCGGCCGACCTCAGAATCGATACCTACCGCGCTTCGGGCGCGGGCGGCCAGCACGTCAACACCACCGATTCGGCGGTGCGGATGACGCACATTCCTTCAGGCATCGTCGTTGCCAGCCAGATCGACCGGTCGCAGCACAAGAACCGCGAGATCGCGATGGGGATGCTCAAGGCGCGCCTCTACGAAGCCGAGATGAGCAAGCGCGAGGACGCGGCGAGCGCCGAACATGCCGGCAAGTCCGATATTGGCTGGGGTCACCAGATCCGCTCATATGTGTTGCAGCCGTACCAGATGGTGAAAGACCTGCGCACCGGAGTGACCAGCCCGACCCCTGCCGACGTGCTCGACGGCGCGCTCGATCCGTTCATGGCGGCAGCACTGGCGCAGCGGGTCAGCGGTGAAACCGTCGAAGTCGAGGATGTCGACTGATCCGGCTGGAGCGGATTGACGCTACGGAAACCAGTACTTGCATTACTAACGTAACATTATATCTTTCCGCAAAACAGGAGGGAATGATGCGGCACACCTTGGCATTGGCATTGCTCGCCAGCGCAGCCTTCGCAAACCCGGCGCTGGCGCAATCGCGGGGAGGTGGTGGAGACTTTCTGATTGACGTCTGGGAGGAACAACCAGCTGATCAAACGGCCGCTGTTCCGGCTCCGGTCACGCCAGTTATTGTCGTCCCGCCCGCCCCATTGCCGACGGCAAAGCCCGAGCCTGCTCCGCTGCGCCCTTATAACGACCGGGCGCTCAACGCAGTAACCCGCCCGCAATTGACTTTGTTTTCCGGTGAGAGGGAGTTTGCCGGATACCTGCGCCAGCTCGAAGCGATCAAGCTGAAACGTGACGATAGCTGGACGCGCGCCGATCCGCAGCTGGGCATTGTCGTTGCTGCTGCATTCCAGGCTCAGGACGAACCGTGCACCGACCCGAAGCTGTGCCCACCGGAAGATGCTGTCAGCGACGTCGTGGTCACGGGGTCCAAGGCGAGCGCGCCAAAGTCGATCACCAACAACCAGTCCGCAGGTGTCGACGAAGGCGATATCGTCAAGTAGATCGGCGACTATTTTCTGGTCTTGCAGGACGGCCGCATCTTCGCGGTCAACATCAAGTCGATGGCGCTGACCGACCGCAGCGATGTTTACCGGCGCAATGCCAAGGGCGATCCGATTGGTGCGGACTGGTACGACGAGATGCTGGTGCAGGGCGATAACGTGCTGATCACCGCTTACAGTTATCAAGATAACGCCACCGAATTGTCGATCTTCCGGCTCGACCAGAAAACCGGCAAATTGAGCCGACAGGGCGTCTTTCTGATTTCGTCGGACGACTATTATGACAGCGACAACTACGCCACCCGGATCGTTGACAACAAGCTGGTACTCTATTCGCACTACAGCCTCGACAATCTCGAAGACCGCGATGGCCGCCCGGTTATCCGGCGATGGCTGCCGCCGGAAGATCGCCGCGCCGGGCAGATCAAGGGTACGCCGCTGATCGATGCGCGGCACGTCTACTGGCCCGTCATGCGCACCAGTGAGCCGGTTCTCCATACCATCACGGTCTGCCCGCTGGGCGATGTCGGCGCGCGCGATCTGTCATGCGATACGACCGGCTTCGTCGGTCCCGAGCGGTCGCAATTGTATGTCTCCCCGCAAGCGGTCTATCTGTGGACCGCAACCATGTGGGAAGGCGATTACTGGAACCGCGACGATTGCGCTGCAGAAGGCAAGCCGATCCCGCGCGCCGGTGCAGCCGACGTGGCCCCGGGTGTGGTATTCCGGTTGCCGATCAATGGCAGCGATCCCGGCGTGCTGGCGGTTCGCGGCGGGGTGTTCGACCAGTTTTCGATCGACGAAGACCGTGGCCGGTTCCGCGCGCTGGTCAAGTGGCAGAGCGATCGTTGCGACAGCCCATGGCAGGCACTAGCCGAAGTTGCGCTGATCGATGTGCCCACTGCGCAGTTCGGCGATAGCTATAGTGAAACCGGCGGCCGCGAATTTCGCGCCCTGCCGTCGCCGCGCCAGCGCAATGTCGAAAACCGCTTTGCCGGTGACTGGCTGGTCTACGGCGGACGCAATGGTTGGGGCGGTTATCCGCCTGACGCGGAAGACGGACCGAAAACCGCGAGCGCCATCGCAGTCCCGTTGAATCATTTGCAGGATGTGCAGGTACTGGAACCGGGGCACCAGTTCGTCCGGGTCGAACGGGTTGGCGACGATATCATGATGAGCGGTTACCGCGATGACAGCGGCCTGGTGATCAGCCTGATCAAGCTGGGCAAGACCGCCCGGATCGGCGGTCAGGCCAAACTTGCCGGGCGTTATGAAAGCGAAGGCCGCAGCCATGCCTTCAATTCGACCGTGGAGGTGAACGGGTCCGGCCTGATGGGCATTCCGGTGGTCACGCGTGATCAGGATTCGGGCCGGTGGTGGTTCTATTCCGATGTGTCGGACATCGCATTTCTGGGTTTTTCCAAAGACGGTGTCTTGGCTGACCTGGGGGCTATCAAGGGCACCCCCAAGGACGATGTGCAAACGCACGATAGCTATGAATGTGAAGTTTCGTGCATTGATTGGTACGGCAATTCCCGCCCGATCTTCACCGGCAACCGGATCTTTGCCCTGATGGCCACCGGTCTGGTCGAGGTCGAATTGCGGGGCGGCAAGGTCGCGGAGAAGCAGCGGATCGACCTTACCGCGCCGCTTGCAGCCAAGTAGTTTTGCCAAGCGCGCAGCGCTCGGCTAAGGACGGGGCCAGCAATGCTGTATTTTTCAGGTTCACGTCCGTTTGGGGCGGCCGCTGTTGTCGGCCTACTGCTGTTGGCGGGGTGCGACCAATCGGCCCAGGAAGCCAGTCGGGCCCCCGCTGCGCGCGATTTTCCCCAGGCTTTTCGGCCGGTTTCCGCCGCCGGAAGCGAATTCGCCGCCGAAGACGCGCGCGATAACCTGGGTGAGGCGAAGGTAGTGATGGACCTTGCCGGGACGCAGCCGGGAATGTCGGTGGCCGATATCGGGGCGGGTGAGGGGTACTACACCGTCCGCTTGTCAGAGCGGGTCGGACCGAAAGGCCGGGTGCTGGCGGAAGATATCGATCCTGGGGCGATCCAGCGGCTTGGGCGCCGGGTCGAACATGACCGGCTCGACAACATCTCGATCCGCACTGGAATGCCAGAAGATGCCAAACTTCCACTGGGCAGCTTTGACCGGATCATGATGGTCCACATGTACCATGAAGTACGTGAACCCTATGCCTTTTTGTGGTACCTTCGCCCCGCGTTGAAACCAGGCGGGAAGGTCATCGTGGTCGATGTCGATCGCCCGACCGACCAGCATGGAATACCGCCGCGGCTGCTGTTCTGCGAATTTGGAGCGCTGGGCTTTCGCCTCGTTCAATTTGTCAGTAAGCCCGAATTGAATGGCTATTTCGCCGCATTCGAAGTGACCGGAAACAGTCCGGCACCAAAGGACATAAAGCCGTGCAACACGGCCAATGGGAAGACTGGGACGCAATGACTACTGGGACCGCATTCAAGGGCTTGAAGCCCATTCTTTATGGGGGGCGTGAAGTCTGGCCACTGATCGAAGGCGGCAAAGGTGTTTCGGCAACCAATGGCATGAGCTCGGGCGCCTGGGCAGCAGCCGGCGGGATCGGCACGGTCAGCGCGGTCAATGCCGATAGCTACGATGCCGAGGGCAAGATCGTGCCCCAGGTTTACGATGCGCTGACCCGCAAGGAACGGCACGAGCAACTGATTCAGTACGGGATCGACGGCGCGGTCGCACAGGTCAAAGCTGCTTACGAATTGTCAGGCGGCAAAGGCGCAATCAACATCAATGTGCTGTGGGAAATGGGCGGCGCGCAGCAGATTCTCGAAGGGGTGTTGGCACAGACCACGGGCATGATTACCGGCGTAACCTGCGGTGCGGGTATGCCTTACAAATTGAGTGAAATTGCCGAGCGCTTCAACGTCTATTACCTGCCGATCATCAGTTCGGCGCGGGCCTTCCGGGCGTTGTGGAAGCGCGCCTACCACAAAGTGCCGCAGTTGCTCGGCGCAGTGGTTTATGAAGATCCGTGGCTCGCCGGCGGACACAACGGTCTGTCGAATGCCGAAGACCCGCTCAAGCCCGAAGATCCGTACCCCCGCGTCAAGGCGCTGCGCGACGTCATGCGTACCGAGGGCGTGCCTGATGACGTGCCGATCGTCATGGCTGGCGGGGTCTGGTTCCTGCGCGAATGGGACAATTGGGTCGACAATCCTGAGCTTGGCAGCATTGCCTTCCAGTACGGCACGCGGCCGCTGCTGACCGAGGAAAGCCCGATCCCGCAGGGCTGGAAGGATGCCCTGCGCGAGATTGAAGAGGGCGACGTGCTGCTGCACCGCTTCTCGCCGACGGGTTTCTATTCCTCGGCGGTGCGCAATCCGTTCCTGCGCAGCCTTGAAGCGCGCTCGCACCGGCAGATCCCCTATTCCAAGGTTGAAGCGGGCGAGCACACCGTGCGGCTCGACGTGGGGGTCAAGGGCAAGAACTTCTGGGTGACGCCCAAGGATCTCGATCACGCCCGTGATTGGTTCGCCGAGGGCTTTACCGATGGCCTGCGTACGCCCGACGATACGATCATCTTTGTGTCCCCTGGCGAGCGCGGCATGATCCAGCAGGACCAGAAGGACTGCATGGGCTGCCTGTCGCACTGTGGATTTTCGTCGTGGAAGGACCATGACGACTACACCACCGGGCGCCTCGCCGATCCGCGCAGCTTCTGCATCCAGAAGACCCTGCAGGACATCGCGCACGGCGGGAACATCGACGAAAACCTGATGTTCGCCGGCCACGCCGCTTACCGCTTCAAGCAGGATCCGTTCTATTCGAACAACTTCACCCCCACGGTGAAGCAGCTGGTCGACCGGATTCTGACCGGGGATTGATCGGGTTGGAAGGCCGGCCACCCTCGCTGCGCCTGTGGGCGGCAGAAGCTCTTGAGATTCCCATGTTGCTGGCCAGCCCATTCCAGCGTCCGGTGCCGATGGTGCGGGGCCGGGGCCAGCCGGTGATCGTCTATCCCGGATACCTGACGAGCGACATTTCCTCGATCCGCCTGCGCCGTTCGCTGCAGAGCGCCGGATACACGGCTTATGGCTGGGAGCTGGGCCAGAACAAGGGCGCCAGGGCTGATCTACTTGATGATCTGTCCGAGCGACTGGAGCAGGTTCACGCGCGTCACGGTGAACCGGCGATCCTGATCGGGTGGAGCCTTGGCGGAATCTACGCGCGCGAAGTCGCCAAACGTAGTCCGCAACATGCCTGCCTGGTCATAACCTTGGGCAGTCCGTTTTCGGGCAGCCCGCGCGCAAACAACGCCTGGCGATTGTACGAATTTCTCAACGACCATACCGTAGACGAGCCACCGCTTGACATCGACATCGCGGCCAAGCCGCCGGTGCGAACCATTGCAGTGTGGTCACTGATCGACGGGATCGTATCTGCAGCATCGGCCTGCGAGCTTCCGGGTCAATCGGATCGTCAGGTGGAGGTGCGGGTCCGCCACCTTTCGCTGACCCGCAACCCCGAAGGTATTCGCCTGATTGGGCATCTGCTGGCCGAAGAGCTGGCGGCCTAAGGTGCGGCGACCGCGCGCGGGTCAGGGCCGTAGCGGTTGGGGCCGACCGTGCCGGGGAGCAGCGCCAGCATGACACTCGCGAGGTTGGCAACAATCACCGCCCAGTCTAGCAGCCAGGTCCAGCCATCGAAGCCAAGCCGCGCGTCAAGGCCCCACAGCGCCGAGATTACGGTGCGCAGCAGCCACACAGCAAAGCCGAACACCGCCAGCCAAACCCACGCGCCGCTGCGTCCGCTATCGTGGAACCGGCGCACCAGCAGCGCTGGCACCGACAGTGCGAGCAGGACGGTCAGTCCGTTGCCGGCCAACATGTGCGCATCGTGTTCGAGAACAAGCCCGGTAACGAACGAAACCGGTACCGAGACCAGCAGTGCCGCGAACAGATAAGCGATCAGCTCGCTGCGGCCGGAACGGCCCGCGAAAGCAAAGGTCCGCTGGATCGTATGGCGCGGACCAGGCTCGGTGCGCAGCTCAGTCAAATTCCCACGCGCGTTCGCCGTGGCTGGCCAGGTCGAGCCCTTCGCGTTCGTCGTCCTCGCTCACCCGCATCGGCACGGCCAGGCTGACCAGCACCGCGAGCACTGCGGTTGCGATGGCCGAATAGATCGCGACTGCGCCAACCCCGACAATCTGACTGAAGAATTGCTGGAGCATGGTTACGCCATCATCGTAGCCGACGCCGCCGAGGCTCGACGACATGAACACCGCCAGCAGCAGCGAACCGGTCATCCCGCCGACGCCGTGAACGGCGAAGACATCGAGCGAATCGTCGATCTTCAACCTGCGTTTGATCAGCTGGATCATCGGGAAGCAGACCACGGCCGCCAACGCTCCCATGACAATCGCCCCGCCCGGCGAAACGAACATCGCCGCCGGCGTGATGGTCGCCAGACCGGCAATCGCGCCGGTGGCAAAGCCCACACCGGTCGGCTTGCCCACCCGGAACTTCTCGATGGCCAGCCAGACCAGCGCGGCCACGCTTGCCCCCAGCTGGGTATTGATGATCGCGGTGGAGGCATTGTCATCGGCGGCCAGCGCCGAGCCGCCGTTGAAGCCGAACCAGCCGACCCACAGCAGCCCGCCGCCGAGCATCGCCATCGCCGCACTATGCGGCAGCATCAGCTGCTTGGGAAAGCCCTGCCGTTTGCCCACCAGCAGCGCCGCGACCAACGCGGAAACGCCGGCGGTGGTGTGAACGACAATTCCCCCCGCGAAATCCTTGGTGCCCATCGTGGTTGCCAGCCAGCCATCGCCCCAGATCCAGTGCGCGACCGGGGCATAGACCACCAGGCTCCACAGCGCGCAAAAGGTCACGACCCAGCCGAACCGGGCCCGTTCGACCCAGGCACCGATCATCAGCGCCGGTGTGATCGCCGCGAAGGTCAACTGGAACAGGGCGAAGGTCCGTTCGCTCACCGCGCTGTCTCCGCGCAGCAGGTCGATCGTATTGTTGAGCATCCAGGTGTTGCCGGTGCCGATCCAGCCATTACTCGGGTCGCCGAACGCGAGGCGATAACCCGCTACAATCCACAGCAGGGAGACAACGGCAGCAACCGCGCCGACCTGGACCATGACCGAGAGGAAATTGCGGGTCCGCACCAGTCCGCCGTAGAATAGCGACAACCCGGGGATGGTCATCAGCAGGACGAGCGCCGAGCAGACCAGCACCCAGGCGTTATCGCCCGTATCGAGCGCGCCGCCGGTTACCTGGGCGGCATCGGCCTGAGCCAAGGCCACCGCCGGAACGAGGCCGCCAACGGCGGCGACGGCACAAGCCGCAATTCTGCGCATCGAATTCTCCCCTCTCATTCGCGGCAGGCGAGCCCGCGCACGAATCTCCGCTGGCGGCTTAGAGCAACGATTGCAAGGTGATCAAGCGCGCTCGCGCACGGATGTTGCAAGGCGAGACGGTTAGCAGCGCCAAGTTATAGCCAGCCGTCAAGGACCTGATCGGGCGGACGGTGCCCATCTGCCCAGAAGCGGATGTTGGCGATGATCTTCTCGCCCGCATGGCCGCGGCCTTCGATGGTTGCACTGCCAAGGTGCGGCAGGGTGATCACGTTGGGCAGGGCGATCAGGCGCGGATCGACGTCTGGTTCGTTGGAGAACACGTCGAGCCCCGCGCCGGCGATCTCGCCGTTGCTGAGCGCCGCAATCAGCGCCTCTTCATCGATCAGGTCGCCGCGCGCGGTATTGATCAGGTAGGCATCGGGCTTTATCGCCGAAAGCCGCTGAGCGTTGATCAAATGGTGCGTGCTGGCACCCGCTGGGCAGTGCAACGTGATCACATCGCTTTCGGCGATCAGCAGCTCAAGATCGGCTTCATAACGTGCGCCGAGCATGCTCTCGATGCTGGGCGGCAAGCGGTGGCGGTTGTGATAAACCACTTCCATCCCGAACGCGCGGGCGCGGTGCGCGACCGCCTG
This sequence comes from Sphingomonadaceae bacterium, assembly GCA_025356175.1. GTDB lineage: Bacteria > Pseudomonadota > Alphaproteobacteria > Sphingomonadales > Sphingomonadaceae > Novosphingobium. Next base: position 13,526 of record JANXUP010000205.1, read on the forward strand.
GCCGATGCGGCCCATGCCGACAATCCCGAGCCGTTTGCCGCCGATGGAGTGCCCCAGCATCGCGCTGGGGGTCCAACCGGTCCACTTACCGCCCTGGATCAAGCGGCTGCCCTCGCCAAGGCGGCGCGGGACCGAGAGGATCAGCATCATAGTGAGGTCGGCGGTGTCGTCGGTAAAGACCCCGGGGGTGTTGGTAACCACGATCTTGCGGGTACGCGCCGCAGCAAGATCGATATGTTCGGTGCCCGCGCCGAAGTTGGCGATCAGTCCCAAGCGGCCGCCCGCTTCGTCAAGCATCGCAGCATCGATCCGGTCGGTAACAGTTGGAACGATCACGTCGCTGGACCGCATCGCCGCAACGAGTTCGGCGCGGCTTAGTGGGCGATCCTCGGTATTGAGGGTCACGTCGAACAGTTCGGCCATGCGCGCTTCGACCGAGGGCAGGAGGCGTCGGGTCACCAGCACCCGGGGGATGCCACTGACGCGGCGCACGCCGGTGTTGTCTGAAACTATCGTCATCGCGGATTGGGCTATGCCGCAGAGGCCGATCCGGTCAAGCGACTTGATGGGATGGCAGCATGGGCGTTAAGGGAAGGCTATGTCCCGACTCCCCGTTTCATTCCTGATCGCCGCCGCTGGTCTGCTGGCAAATCCGGCCCGTGCCGACGATCCCAAGACGCCCTATTGGGCCGCAATCCGGGCGGAGGAAGTGAACATGCGGGTCGGGCCGGGCGAAGATTACCGCATCGCCTGGGTGTATCACCGCCAGCATCTTCCCCTGAAGGTGTTGCGGATGATGGAAGGCTGGCGGCTCGTACAGGATCCTGATGGCGCGCAGGGCTGGGTGCTGGCGCGATTACTCACGCGGGAACGCAGCGGGTTTGTTACCGGTAAAGACCCGGCCGAAATGCACGAACAGGCCAATGCTAGTTCGAAGCTGCTGTGGCGGCTGGCACCCGGCGTTGTCGGCAAGCTCGGCAATTGTGGCAGTGGTTGGTGCCAGATCGCGGTCGGCCCGCGCCAAGGCTATGTCGAGCAAGCGCGGGTCTGGGGTGCGGGGGAGCCCTGAGCCTCCCCCTGAGTTGCCCTATTTCGCCTTCGGGTGGACGGTTAGCACCGCGCCCTTCGCGTCGGTTGCGGTAAAGCTGCCATCGGCGGCGCGGGCAGAGTCGGTATAGCATTCAGCCTCGGCCTTGCCCGATGGATCGAAGCAGGTCTTGCCATCGACCATCTTGACGATCCCGGCCATGCGCATGCCGCTGGCGGGGTCTTGAGCATAGCTGCCATCGGGGCCGATCGTTACGGTAGAGACCTTTTTGCCGCTTGCATCGCTCACTTCGTAAACGCCAGGGGTTGGCCCGGCTGCCGCGGCTACTGCGGCGTCGGTCGCAACTACTGCATCACTTGGCGCTGCAACGGGCGCTTCTTCCTTCTTGCCACACGCGGCGAGCGCGAGCGTGGCAGTGGACAGGATCAAAAATCGGCCAAACGTAAGCATATAAACCCTCCTCGGACTTGCTTGGAAGTCCACGAGATTACTCCGCCTCATCACTAGCGCAAGCGAAGGTTTAGATGAGCTCGACCGCAACCGCCGTAGCTTCGCCGCCGCCGATGCACAGGCTGGCCACGCCCTTGGTTTTGCCGTGCCGCTTAAGCGCCGCGATCAGCGTGGTGACGATCCGCGCGCCCGACGCGCCGATCGGGTGGCCCAGCGCGGTCGCGCCGCCGTGAACGTTGATCTTTTCATGCGGAATGCCAAGATCGCGCATTGCGAACATCGCAACACAGGCGAAGGCTTCGTTGACTTCGAACAGGTCGACGTCGCCGATTGCCCAGCCAGCCTTGGCGAGCACTTCATTGATCGCGCCAACCGGCGCCGTGGTGAAGTCCTTCGGGGCCTGCGCGTGCGCAGCGACGGCAACCACGCGCGCCACCGGCTTGAGGCCCTTGGCCTCGGCTACGCTGCTGCGGGTCAGCACCAGCGCGGCGGCACCGTCCGAGATCGAGCTCGAGGTCGCCGCCGTTATCGTGCCGTCTTTGGCGAAAGCAGGCTTGAGCGAGGGAATCTTGTCGGGCTTGCCCTTGCCGGGAGCCTCATCGGTATCGACTATGCTTTCACCCGTGCGGCTGACCACGGTGACCGCGGCGATTTCTTCGGCGAATGCGCCTTCCGCAATAGCAACCTGTGCCCGGCGCAGCGATTCGATCGCATAGGCATCCTGCGCCTCGCGGGTCAGCTGGTACTCGTTGGCGGAGTCCTGCGCGAAAGTGCCCATCGCGCGGCCCGGCTCGTAGGCGTCTTCCAGTCCGTCGAGGAACATGTGATCGTAAGCCGTATCGTGCCCGATCCGCGCGCCTGAGCGATGCTTCTTGAGCAGGTACGGCGCGTTGGTCATGCTTTCCATGCCGCCTGCAACCACCATGTCGATGCTGCCCGCTGCCAAGGCTTCCGCGCCCATGATCAGCGTCTGCATCCCCGATCCGCAAACCTTGTTGACCGTGGTCGCCTGAACTGAAGTGGGCAGGCCGGCCTTGATCGTCGCTTGCCGGGCAGGGGCTTGCCCCAAGCCCGCGGGGAGCACGCAGCCCATATAGACCCGCTCGACATCGGCTCCTGCAACGCCAGCCCGCTCAACTGCCGCCTTGATCGCGGTTGCGCCAAGGTCGGTCGCCGAAGCATCGGACAGCACGCCCTGCATCGCGCCCATCGGCGTGCGGGCGTAAGACAGGATGACGACCGGATCGTTGGCGGAAAGCTGGGCCATGACAGAGTGCCTTTCGAGGGCGTTAGTGAGGGGTTAGCGCGGCATTAGTGTTGCACTGCGGCAAAGGCAATCTTGCATAGCTTTGCAGGGCCAAATGCAGGCTTGTCTTGCCAAGCGGGCGGCGCGAAGCGAAAAGGTGGCAAATCGAAACCGGGAGAGCGAGCATGAGCACCACCGAAACGGCCCGCATGGCCGATGTCCTGAAGCGCCAGCGCACCGCGTTTACCGCAGCCTTGCCCGAACCGATGGCGGTCCGCCGCGACCGGATCGACCGCGCGATTGCCTTGCTGATCGACCACAAGGATGCGTTTGCCAAAGCGGTCAGCGCCGATTTCGGCCACCGCAGCACCGAGCAGACGCTGATGACCGACATCATGCCTTCGGTCGGCGCGCTCAAGCACGCGAAGAAGCATTTCGAAGCCTGGGGCCGCGCGGAAAAGCGCAAGGCGATGTTCCCATTGGGCTTGCTCGGGGCCAAGGCCGAAGTGGTTTACCAGCCCAAGGGGGTGGTCGGCGTGATCGCGCCTTGGAATTTCCCGGTCGGCATGGTGATGGTGCCGATGGCCGGCATCCTCGCGGCCGGTAACCGCGCGATGATCAAACCGAGCGAGTTCACCGAACGCGTCGCCGAAGTCTTCGCCGAAGTGGTGCCGAAGTATTTCGCCGAAGAGGAAATTGCGGTGTTCACCGGCGGGGTCGAAGTTGGCACCGCATTTTCGCAGCTGGCCTTCGATCACTTGATTTTCACCGGCGCGACCAGCGTGGGCAAGCACATCATGCGCGCTGCGGCGGAAAACCTGGTGCCGGTCACGCTCGAACTCGGCGGCAAGTCACCCACTTTCGTCAGCCGCAGCGCCGATCAGAAGAAGGTGGGCGAGCGGATCGCTATGGGCAAGATGATGAATGCCGGGCAGATCTGCCTTGCGCCCGATTACCTCTTGGTCGCCAAGGATCAGGAAGCTGCAGTGATCGACAGCGTCAAGTCGGGCGTTGCAGCGATGTATCCCACGCTGCTCGCCAATGACGATTACACCTCGGTGGTCAACGGCCGCAATTACGAGCGGCTGCAGGGCTATCTCGCCGATGCCAAGGAAAAGGGCGCCGAGGCGATCGAGGTCAATCCGGCGGGCGAGGACTTTGGCGGCTCGAACGGCAACAAGATGCCGCTGACGATCCTGCGCAATGTCACCGACGACATGAAGGTCATGCAGGAGGAAATTTTCGGCCCGATCCTGCCGGTGATGACCTACGACAGCATCGACGGCGCGATCGACTATGTGAATTCGCACGGCCGTCCGCTCGGGCTCTATTACTTCGGCAATGACAAGGCCGAGGAGCGACGCGTGCTGACCCGCACGATCTCGGGCGGGGTCACGGTCAACGACGTGCTGTTCCACAATGCAATGGAAGACCTGCCGTTCGGCGGGGTCGGACCATCGGGGATGGGCAACTATCACGGCGCGGACGGGTTCAAGACCTTCAGCCACATGCGCGCGGTCTATCGCCAGTCGGGGATGGATATCGCCAAGCTTTCGGGGTTCAAACCGCCGTACGGCAAAGCCACCCAATCGACCCTGGCGCGCGAACTGAAGAAGTAGACGCCGGCCTCGCGCGCGGTCCGTCGAGACGGGCCTGCGGCCCTCCTCAGGGCGAACGGAACTTTCGTGGACGCCCGTTCGTCCTGAGGAGCCGCGCAGCGGCGTCTCGAAGGACCGCGCTCGATTTCCGCAGGTTCCGCGCCATCCCCTACTTGCGCAGTGCAGCATGCCGGACTAGGGCGCGACTATCCGTTAGTCAGCCGAGTCAGCGCCTTGCCAGACCTGTCGCAATATCTGCCGATCCTGATTTTCCTGGGGATCGCCTTTGCGCTTTCCTCGCTGTTCGTGTTCCTGCCGATGGGCGTCTCGCGCCTGACCGGAACGCACCAGCCCAATGCCGACAAGCTGAGCGAGTACGAATGCGGTTTTCCTGCCTTCGAGGAACCGCGCAGCCAGTTCGACGTGCGATTCTATCTCGTCGCGATCCTGTTCATCGTGTTCGATCTGGAAGCTGCATTCCTGTTCCCGTGGGCAGTCACTTTCCTGAAGCTGGGCTGGTCGGCGTGGATCACAATGATGGTGTTCATCGCTGAACTGGTGTTCGGCCTTGTCTATGCCTGGAAGATGGGGGCACTGGATTGGGAATGAGCACTTTGGTCGACAGTTCGGGCCGTCCGCTCGCCCCGGGGGGTGCAAACGCAGGAGCAGTAACCGCTCCGGACGTAAGCTTTTTCAACGATCTCAATTCGCAGGTCAGCGACAAGGGCTTCCT
>JANXUP010000010.1 GCA_025356175.1 Sphingomonadaceae bacterium
GGAATCATAATCCGCGTGTCGGGGGTTCGAGTCCCTCCTCCGCTACCATTCTCATTTCCGGACGCTTTTGCATACTATCGCTTCGGTGGTGCCACCGGCAGTCCAACCCCACGTCCGCTCCCCGCCCGAACTGCGTCACCACAGCTCGCCAAACAGCGACCTGATTCAAGTTCCGGCCTCACGAAGGTTAAGGTCGATCGTTCGACGCCCTAATAAGTGGCAACGCCTGTGCGTCGCGTTCATCCAAGATTGCGCCGCCTTAAGCGTGCACAAGTTGCGATGATGCAAGGACGCACACTGGAGTTAACGATGCCCCAATTCAGTCAACCATCACGCCAGCCCGCTGCGATTGGCCTGATCATCCTTGCGGCCGGTTTGTCAGCTGTATCGGCGCGCGCAGATCCTGCCAGCGACGAAGCCACCCGCCAGAGCATGATGGCCGATATGCAAGCCAGCGCGGCCGCAAATGATCGGGCCAACTTCGAAAGCCAGCAGCGCCAACAAGCTGATGCGGCGCGCTACAGCAGCAGCGGGAATTCTGGATCGAGCGCTAGCAGCAGCGGAGCTTCGACATCCGCGAGCGGCGCTGGCACGGGCGGTTATCGATCAAGTGGCCCTCGCAGTGTTGTTTCCACCTACACTTTTACAATCCACCACCAGGAAAGTCCCGCTGCGCTCGTAAGCAGGCTTAAGGCCGAGGCCACAGCCGGCAACGCGCTTTCCGCGTTCAATCTCGGTCGCATACTCTACACCGGGTTCGACGGCATCCCGCGCAACGACGCCAGCGCCCGGCATTGGTTTGGACAAGCGGCGCGGCTGGGCCATCCAGGTGCACAGTCGCAGTTCGGCCATATGTTGCACGATGGCATCGGCGGGCCGGTCGACGCCGCGGGCGCACTCGACTGGCTCAAGAAATCAGCAGATCAGGACGATAGCTACGGACAGGCGCTTTACGGCTTTTATTCGATCTCGGCAGTCGTCGGTGATGCTCAGGCACCTGAAGCTGTTGGTCACCTGACGCGGGCTGCCGACAAGGGCGAGCTGGTGGCGCAAGCGGCGCTCGGGACGGTTGTCTATGCGTTGGGCGTCGGCGCGCCTGCCGACAAAACCCTCTCTGCGCACTATAGCGCACTAGCTGCCGCACAAGGACATGCCGGATCGCAGGTCCAGCTTGCGCGGCTGCTGCTGTCTGGCCACGGCGTCGCGATGGACGAAGCGGCTGGAGTGAACTGGCTGCGCAAAGCGGCAGCTCAGAATGACAGCGACGCGATGGCGCTGCTGGGTCAACTTGCATTTACTGGCAAGGGCATGGCGCATGACAATGCCGTGGGCGCACTGTGGTTCAAGCGCGCTGCCGACGCGGGCAATCCTGCAGCAGCCGGACAATGGGCGCAGCTTTTGCTCGGAGGCGACTACGGCGTTGCAATGGACGAAGCCCAGGGCGCGCGTTATGCGCGCATTTCGGCAGAGAAGGGCGACGCCAACGGCCAGATGACGCTGGCGCGCTGTTACTACAACGGCAACGGCGTGGCGGTCGATATGAACCAGGCTCTGTTCTGGTTTCGCAAAGCTGCAGCACAGGGAGACGCTGGCGGCCAGCAGGCGCTCAACGATCCAAAAATGGTCGCGGCGGCTCGCGCGCAATAAGAGGACGGCGCGAGCGGAACTTGCGCCCATCGCAAATACTCAATTTGCTGCTCTCTTGCCCATCACATCGGGCCATTCACCTCCGCGCGCGCGATGGGTTTAATATGCCGGCAGCTGCTGCTCAGCAAAGCCCCATCCGACCAACTTGTAATCAGCGCTTCGTTCGATCAGGCGTTTCGCATCCTTGATCGACCAGGGATGCGCGTTTTTCATCGTATCGAGCTCGTCCCAGGCGATCGGCACGGCGACCGGCGCTCCTTCGCGGGCGCGGGCTGAAAAGGGCACCACTGCGGTGCTGCCGCGCTGGTTGCGCAGCCAATCGATAAAGATGCGCCCCTTTCGCTTGGCCTTGCTCATCGTCGCGACGAAGCGCTCGGGCTCGGCCGTGGCCAGCGCCTCGGCAAAGCGGCGGGCGAAATCCTTGTGTGCCTCCCACGAATGTCCGGGCCGGAGCGGGACGATCACATGCACGCCCTTGCCGCCCGACAACATCGCGAAGCTCACCAGACCAAGATCGGACAACGTATCGCGCAAGTGCTTGGCCGCGCTGACCACCTCTTTGAAACCCAGCGCTTCGTCGGGATCGAGATCGAATATAAGCCGGTCTGGCGCCTCGATCGCGTCGCTGCGGCAGAGCCACGCGTGGAACTCGATCGTGCCCATCTGGACGCACGCGCGCAGCCCCGCTGCATCGGTGACGTAAAGGTAATCTTCGCTCCCGCCGTCCTTTTCGCGGATCGGCACGTGTTTGACCGAGGGTCCGAACGAGCCGCTGTCATGCTTTTGGAAGAAGCACTGCTTGGCCCGCCCTTGCGGGCAGCGCACCAGACTGAGCGGGCGCGAACCCGCGTAAGGCAGCATTAGCGGTGCGATAGCAGCGTAGTAAGCCGCGAGATCGCCTTTGGTTTGCCCGGTTTCGGGGAAGATGACGCGGTCCGGGTTGGTGATTTTGACCCCGATGTCCTCGTCGGGAGCCGGTTCGGCGCGTTCGGGTGAGATGTCGGCGGCCTTCTTGTCGCCGCGCAGGCCAAGAAAGCTGGCGTGACGCACTGATCCTTCGGCAGTGAATTCGGCAAAGGCGACTTCGGCGACCAGTTCGGGGCGCAGCCAGGTCACCCCGCGCGAATCCTCGCGGCTGACTTCGAGCGCGGGCTTGTCGGTCCTGAGCTTGGCCATCCGCTTGGCGAGATCTGCCATGTTGTCCTGCCCGAATCCGGTGCCGACATTGCCCTTGTAAATGAGCTTGCCGCCTTCGTTCTGTGCCAGCAGCAGCGAAGAGAACGGCCGCGCTTTGCTGCTCGATTTCTTCCATCCGGTGATTACGAATTCCTGGCGCAAGATGCATTTGACCTTGACCCAGTCCTTGCTCCGGGCCGAGCGGTAGGGTGCATCGATCCGTTTGGATATGATCCCTTCCTGCCCCGCCGCGCACATCCCCTTGAACAGCGCCTCGCCAGCGCCGATCACATGATCGGCGACATGGATCGGCGGCACTGCGGCGCGGAGCAGCGCCTCCAGCCGTTCCTTGCGCTCGACGTTGGGCAATTCGGCCAGATCCTTGCCGTCAAGCTCGAGCAGGTCGAAGGCATGATATGCGAGCCGGTCGCCTGGTCCTTGCGAGCCATGCCCGCGCTTGAGCACCGATTGGAGCTGCGAGAAATCCGGGTTGCCGTCCTTGTCAGGCGCGATGACCTCGCCGTCGATCAGGCAGCTCGGCAGATCGAGCTTCGCTAGCGCGCCGCCCAAGGGCGTGAACTTGTCAGTCCAGTCCTTGCCGCTGCGCGTCCATACCGTCACGTCGCTGCCCTTGGCCGCGATCAGCGCGCGGTAGCCGTCGAACTTGATCTCGTGCATCCAACCGTTTCCGGTCGGCACCGTGTCGACCAGGGTGGCCAGTTGGGGAGTTCGAAACTTGGGCTTGGCTGCGGCACTTACCGTACGCTTTGGCTTGGGCCCCTTGACTTCATTGTGCTTGGCCGCGTTCGACATTTCGGCTGCAAAGACCTTGCCCTTTTTCCCCGCGAGCGAATGACTGCCGCCGGCGTCTGCGGCGATCTCGGCCATCGAACGCCCGGTCAGCACGCTGGTCAACTCGCGCTCGATCAGCCGATCGCCTTCGGTAGCGTATTGATCTTCGATCTTGCGGAGCAGCCAGTTCTCGCGCTTTTCGTTTCCGCGCGGTTTCAGGCGGATCAGCAGCCATTCGCCCTTCATCCGTTCGCCGTCGAGGGTGAAATGCAGGTGCCCGTGATCGATGTCCTTCCAGCTCTTGCCGGGCACGGGAGCCCAGGAGCCGCGATCCCATAGCATCACCGTGCCGCCGCCGTACTCACCCTTGGGGATCGATCCCTCGAAGGTGCCATAAGCGAGCGGGTGGTCTTCGGTACGCACCGCGAGCCGTTTGATTTCGGGATCGGGCGAAGGACCTTTGGTGACCGCCCAGCTCTTGAGCACGCCGTCGGCTTCCAGCCGCAAATCCCAGTGCAGCCGGGTCGCATCGTGCTTCTGGACGATGAAGCGATTGCCGCCTTCGCTGTGCTCGACCTTGCCCCCTGGCTCGGACGTGAGTTTGAAATCGCGCTTGGCGTTATACTTGGCAAGGCTCGATTTCGACATGTCAGGCCCGCTTGCGCACCGGCTTCTTGGCGGGAGCCTTCTTGGCCGTCGCCGCCGCCTTCGCGCCAGTGTCGCCGACTGACTTCTTCAGCGCCGCCATCAGGTCGATGACATTGCTGCCCGAGCGCGGAACCGGTTCATCGGCATCTTCGAGGATTGCCTTCTTGCTCTTCGACTTGGCTTTCTTGTCGATCAACTTGCGCAGCGCATCGACATAGCGATCGTGGAACTCCGCCGGCTCGAACGGCGCGCTGCGCTGCTCGATCAGGGTCGAGGCGAGGTCGAGCAGATCGCCGCGCGGCTGTTCGCCGCTCACTTCACTGAAGAACGACTGGCCTTTGCGAACCTCATCGCTGTAGCGCAGCGTTTCAAGCAGCAGACCCTTGCCGCAGGGCTTCAAGGCAACCAGCTTTTCCGACCCGCGGATCGAAAGTTGCCCCAGTCCTACCTTGCCCGCCTTGCGCAGCGCCTCGCGCAGCACCACGAACGCCTCTTCGGCAAGATCGTCGGCCGGGGCGACATAATACGGCTTTTCGAAATAGAGCGGATCGATCTCGTCCGCGCCGACGAATTGGACCAGCTCAAGCGTCTTCTTGCTCTCGATCTTGACCGCTTCGATCTCGCGGTCTTCCAGCAACACGAAGTTGCCCTTGGAAATCTCGTAACCCGAAATGATGTCGTCCTTGTCGACCGGGCCTACGCCCTCGGCGACTTTCTCGTACCTGATGGGCTCGCCCGACGGCTCGTGAATCTGGCGAAAGGCGATCTTTGCGCCCGATTTGGTCGCGGCGAACACCTCCACCGGGATCGACACCAGCGCGAGCCGGATCTGTCCCTGCCAATATGCCCGTGCTGCCATGCTTGTCGTCTCCTGTTGACCAGAAAACGAAGGCGGCGGGATTCGGTTGCAATTGGCCGGGATGGCCGATGACAGCTTGCTTCGCACTGGCCAAAGGTGCCATTCATCGCCCGGTCATTCCAAGCGCTTATGGATTGCGACATGATCACTGCACTGCATTTGCGCGCTATCGGGTGCGCCACACTGCTGGCTTTCGCCGGCAATTTCGGGACCGCGCAGGCGGCCGAGGACCTTGGCAAGAAGGCTTGCGCGCAGGAAGCCAAGCGGCTTTGCGCGAATGAGATGCGCAGTTTCAGCCGGAAAAAGGTCGAAGCCTGCATGATCGCCAAGATCGATCAGACTTCGCCGATCTGCCACGCGGCAATGCTGCGGATCAAGGCGGAGCGTGAAGCGCTGCGGCCGAAGTAGGCCTTAGACTTCGGCTGCAGGCCGCTCGTCCGGCTCGCCGTAGAGAACCTTGCCCTCGGCCCCAATCCGCACCCACAACATCGCGGCGTTGAGAGCCGAGAACAGCACCGCAGTGCCGGTCAGCCCGAACACCAGCGGCAGCACTGCGATTTCGCCAACTACCACGCAATAGTTTGGATGGCGCAGGAACCGGAACGGGCCTTCTGTCACCAGCGGCGCGCCCGGCAGAACGATGATCCGTGTGGTCCAGCGCCGCCCGAGTGTCGCCAGTACCCAGATGCGAAGCGCCTGGAGCAGGATGAAAATGCCGAGCAATGGCAGGCTAACCGGCCTGCCGCCGACCGACAACCACAGCGCCACCAGCCACAAGGCGTGTAGCGCGACCATCACCGGGTAATGGTTACGCCCGATCTCCACTGCGCCCTGCGCGCGCAGGTGCCGGGTGTTGCTCGATGCGATCACCAGTTCGCCCAGGCGTTGCAGCGTAACCAGCGCCATGATCAGGTAAGGCAAGCTCATGCGGCGTGCTTAAGGGTGACGGTGCTGGCGGTAAAGCCCGGGCCGAGCGCGGTCAGGACTGATAGCGGCGGCATGCCTTGCGCGCGGACCCGATCGAGCACGAACAGTGCGGTCGGCGCGGACATGTTGCCGTGAAGCCGCAACACTTCGCGTTCATGGTCCAGCGAGCCCTGTTCGAGACTCAGCGCCAATTCCATCGCATCGACGACCTTGGCTCCGCCCGGGTGGCAGATGAATCGGTCGACATCGCCGATCTGCAAACCCTGCGGTTCGAGCATCTGGGTCATCGCCTCGGCCATGTTGCGCCGCGCAAAAGCAGGAATGGCGCGGTTCAGCACCACGCCGAGGCCGTTTGGCTCCATCTGCCAACCCATGATGTCGAGGGTGTCGGGCCAGGTCTTCTCGGCGCTACCGGCGATCTGGACAAATCCCTCATCGCCTACGCGAACCACGCAGGCCGCCGCGCCGTCACCGAACAGCGCGGTTGAGATGATATCGGCTTTGCCCACGCCTTCGGTGCGAAGCGCGAGGCTGCACAGCTCGACGGTGACGAATAGGACCATGCTGCCCGGGGTTGCCCGCGCCAGCTTGGCGGCGAGTGCCAAGCCCGACACGCCCCCCGCGCAGCCGAGCCCGAACACCGGCACGCGGACCACGTCCGTGCGAAAGCCCATCCGCCCCATAGCGCGGGCTTCAAGGCTGGGGGTAGCGATCCCAGTCGAGGAGACGGTCACGATCGTATCGACCTGTTCTGCGCAGAGACCCGCTTCGGCGAGCGCTGCTTCTGCAGCATTGACGAACAGATCGAGCGCCACTTCCAGGTAAACCGCCGTGCGTTCGGTGAGATCGCGCGGTTCAAGATACCATTCGACCGGGCGGGCCAACTGACGAAAAGCGATCCCGGCATTGGCATAGACCGCGCTAAGCCGGTCGAAATCCTCGAACTGACCAGCCAGCAAATCGCGCGCTACCGACAGAGCCACATCTTGCGAAAGAACATTGGCAGGAGTGGTGGTTGCCACCGACAGCATGGTTACAGTCATGGTATGGGGTCATCTCGGTTGGACCGGCTGACCGGTGATTGCGCGTTGCAGCAAAAACGAACTGCTGACATATGCGTTCCTGCGCCTGAGCAACCGATTAACCGCGCGACCGTTTATCCAGATGCTTTTCGCCCGCTACCGCTTCGCGCGCCTTACCGGACATTGCAACAATGAATAACGAGGTATCGCCCGCGGGCAGCGATCTGCGCACCTGGGGCGGCTTCGTGATCATGTGTCTGGGCATGTTCATGGCGATTCTGGACATCCAGATCGTCGCCACCTCGTTGCCCGCGATCCAGCAAGTCTTGGGGATCGCGCCCGATCAGATGGTGTGGATCCAGACCGCCTACCTCACTGCTGAGATAGTCGCGATCCCGCTGACCGGATACCTCACCGCACGTTTGGGGATGCGCTGGCTGTTCGTCGGCGCGGTGACCGTATTTACGCTCGCTTCGGCCGCGTGCGGGCAGAGCCAGTCGTTCGAAGCGCTGGTTGGCTGGCGGATTGTTCAGGGGTTCGCCGGGGGAACGCTGATCCCTGCCGTGTTCTCTGCCGTGTTCTTGATGTTTCCGCAGCGATTGCAAGGCCTTGCCACGACCATCGCCGGGGTCGCAGCAGTGCTGGCGCCGACCGTCGGACCCATAGTCGGCGGCTGGATTACCCAAACCTGGTCATGGCACTGGCTGTTCCGGATCAATATCGCGCCGGGCATTGTGGCCGCGTTGGCCGCAGCGGTGTTGTTGCGCGGCGATGGCACAAACCGGCGGATCCACCGCGCGTTCGACCCGGCTGCGCTGGTTGCTCTGGCAGTCTCGCTCACCGCCTTCGAGATCGGCCTCAAGGATGCACCCACCCTGGGCTGGGATGCGCCGCGGGTGCTGGGACTGCTTGCACTGTTCGCTTTCGCCGGCCTGTTCTTCGTGATCAAGACCGTGCGCTCGGCCTGGCCGCTGGTGGAGCTGCGCTGCTTTACTGACCGCAATTTCACGATCGGCTGCGTGCTCAGCTTCGTGCTGGGGATCGGCCTGTTCGGTTCGACTTACCTGATGCCGTTCTTCCTTGGACTGGTGCGCGGGCATGGATCGCTGCGCATCGGCGAGATTATGCTGGTAACCGGGATCGCCCAGTTGGTCTCAGCCCCGCTTGCGGTGTTTCTCGAACGGCGGATCGATGCCCGGCTGCTGACTTTCGCCGGGTTCGCGCTTTTCGCGGCCGGAATGTGGCTGAGCAGCCGCCAGACCGCCGAGACCGATGCAGCCGAAATGATCATGCCGCAGATTCTGCGCGGCGCGGCGATCATGTTCTGCCTGCTGCCGCCAACGCGGATGGCGTTGGGGCGGCTCTCACCCGCGCTGGTCGCCGATGGTAGCGGCCTGTTCAACCTGATGCGCAACCTTGGCGGGGCGCTGGGGCTGGCACTGATCGACACGGTCATCTTCAGCCGTAGCGCGATTTACGGCGCCGCCATCGAGGCTCAGCTGCGCGCCGGCGATGTGGCAACGGCAGTCGGCATCGGGATCCCGCGCGATGCCTTCCTCGAACAATTGGGCCAACCGCCGGACGAGTTCACCGAAGAAATGGTCCGGCCATTGGTCGAAAAGGCCGCGCTCGTTCATGCGATCAACGATGCGTGGTTGCTGATCGCGGTGGCAACTGCGCTAGCCGTCGCACTGCTGTTTTGGGTGAAACGGTCTGATCCCGATGTGCACGCGGGCGATTGATCGGATCCGTTACGAGCTCGGCCAGGTGCGATCCGAAAGCAGACTCTAAGGGGCCCGCCAGAGACAACTTCGCCAACCACTTTCCTTATGAGCTCGACTACCGAATTCACGCCAAAGCGCCTTGATAACCGGGACCCAGGGCGCAATGGCCAATTACGGAACCATCACGACTACGGGGCCGGTTTGACCGGCATCTTTGTGCCGGCCGGCGTGCTGTTTTTTGGGCCCCAGGCGACCGCCTACAACGAACTCGGCACTGGCGCGCGTGCCGTCCTCGCTCGCCATCAGGACAATATCGGTGAGCCGTTCGCTGTAGCAGCGGTCCATGTGGGCCAGGAATTCGGCAAAGGCGGCCTTGCCGGTCTGGCGTGAACCCTGGTTGATGTCATGCGCGACGTCGCCCGACATGCAGTCCAGCATGGCCTGGTTTTCGTTGCGATTGAAGGCATCGTAATAGCGCGTAAGCAGCGGGATGGAATCAAGGCGGGTCAACTTTGCGGCCATTCTTTTCGCGGCAGGAACGGTGCCAGCCGCTCCACCGCAGCGCGCGCAATCGGGCTGAGCGCAGCTTGATCGCTGGCGAAAATAGCGGCCTTCATCCGCGGATCCCAGAAGTCGGTGATGTGCTGCGCAGTGGCGGCGATAGCGGCATCCTCGCCGCCGACGGCCAGATTGCGGGCGATCTGGTTGGCCATGAAGTGCAGGCTGGCAATGTCCATCGCGCTACTTGGCCGGCTCGGCCGGGACCGCGATGCGGCGGCTCTTGGCGGACCAGCTCGCATAGCTTTCCTGCCACTCGGTCGGGCCGTTCGAAGCCGTGACCTGGACTGCGGTTACCTTGTACTCGGGGCAATTGGTCGCCCAGTCGGAATATTCGGTGGTGACCACATTGGCCTGCGTCGCGGGGTGGTGGAAGGTGGTGTAGACCACGCCCGGCGCGACCCGGTCGGTCACGGTCAGACGCAGCGTCGTCTCGCCGGTGCGGCTCGCCAGTCGCACCCAGTCGCCATCGTTGAGTCCGCGATTTTCCGCGTCGGTCGGATGCATCTCGAGCAGGTCTTCACCATGCCAGACCGTGTTTTCAGTGCGCCGGGTCTGCGCGCCGACGTTGTACTGGCTGAGAATCCGCCCGGTGGTCAGCAGCAGGGGGAAACGCGGGCCGGTTTTTTCGTCGGTCGGGACGTAATCCGTAACGACGAATTTACCCTTGCCGCGCACGAAGCCATCGACGTGCATGATCGGTGATCCATCCGGGTGCTCGGCATTGACCGGCCATTGCAGCGATCCTGCTTGGTCGAGCCGGGCGTGACTGACCCCGGCAAAGCTCGGCGTAAGCCGGGCAACTTCGTCCATGATCTCACCCGAATTGGCGTAGTTCCAGTCGAGCCCCATAGCGTTGGCGAGCGCCTGGGTGACCTGCCAGTCCTCCATGCCCTCGCCAGCGGGGCCGTTGGCGGGTTCCATCACTTTGCGCACCATCTGGATGCGGCGTTCGGCGTTGGTGAAGGTCCCGGTCTTTTCGAGGAAGGTCGATCCGGGCAGGAACACGTGCGCATAGTCGGCGGTTTCGTTGAGGAACAGGTCGTGGACGATAACAAGGTCCATCGCCTTGAGGCCCGCGGCGACGTGGTGGGTGTTGGGATCGGACTGGAGGATGTCCTCGCCCTGGACGTACAGCGCGCGGAACGAGCCATCCAAGGCGGCATCGAGCATGTTGGGGATGCGCAGGCCCGGTTCGGGATCGAGTGCGACCTGCCAGTCGGCCTCGAACAAGGCCCGCGCCGCGCCGTCGGAAATGTGGCGATAGCCCGACAGTTCGTGCGGGAAGCTGCCCATGTCGCAGGCACCTTGAACGTTGTTCTGGCCGCGCAGCGGGTTCACGCCCACGCCGCGCCGGCCGATGTTTCCGGTGACCATAGCTAGGTTGGCGATCGCCATCACAGTCGAGCTGCCTTGACTGTGCTCGGTCACACCGAGGCCATAATAGATGGCCGAGTTGCCGCCGGTGGCGAACAACCGAGCCGCTCCGCGCAGCTCACCCGCCGGAACGCGGGTCACGGCTTCGAGCAGTTCGGGACTGTGGCGGTCTACGGCAACGAACCGTGCCCAGTCCTGATATTCGTCCCAGTCGCAGCGGGCGCGGATGAACGCTTCATCAGCAAGGCCTTCGCTGACGATGACGTGCGCCATCGCGGTCAGCACCGCGACATTGGTGCCGGGCTGGAGCGGCAGGTGATGCGCGGCGGTGATGTGCGGCGAACGGACCAGGTCGATCCGCCGCGGGTCGATCACGATGAGCTTGGCCCCAGCGCGCAAACGCCGCTTCATCCGGCTGGCGAAGACCGGGTGCGCGTCGGTCGGGTTGGCGCCGATCACCAGGATCACGTCGCTTTGTTCAACCGAATCGAAGTCTTGAGTTCCTGCACTGGTGCCGAAAGTCGTCTTGAGGCCGTAGCCGGTCGGTGAATGACAGACCCGCGCGCAGGTATCGACATTGTTTGAGCCGAACCCGGCGCGGACCAGCTTTTGGACCAGGAAGGTTTCTTCGTTGGTGCAGCGGCTCGACGTGATCCCGCCCAGCGCCCGCGCGCCGTACTGCGCCTTGATTGCATTCAGCCGCCCGGCGGTAAATGTCAGCGCTTCGTCCCATGAAACTTCGCGCCACGGCTGGTCGATGTTCTCGCGGATCATCGGCTGGCGGACGCGATCCTGGTGATTGGCATAGCCCCAGGCGAAGCGCCCCTTGACGCAGGAGTGGCCGTGGTTGGCCTTGCCGTCCTTCCACGGCACCATGCGCACCAGCTGTTCGCCGCGCATTTCGGCCCGGAAGGTGCAGCCGACCCCGCAATAGGCGCAAGTGGGGATGACCGAACGTTCGGGCTTGCCGACCTCCTTGACCGACTTTTCCTGCAGCGTCGCGGTCGGGCAGGCCTGCACGCAGGCGCCGCAGCTGACGCATTCGGACGAGAAGAAATCATCGCCAGCCTGTCCGGCGCTGACCTTGGTGGCAAAGCCGCGCCCGTCGATGGTCAATGCAAGCGTGCCCTGAACCTCGTCGCAGGCGCGCACGCAGCGTGAACAGGCGATGCATTTGCTCGGATCGAAATCGAAATAAGGGTTCGAACTGTCGGTCTCGATGCCCAGGTGGTTATTACCAGCATAGCCATAGCGCACATCGCGCAAGCCCACCGCGGCGGCCTGGTCCTGCAGCTCGCAATCGTTGTTGGCGCTGCAGGTCAGGCAATCGAGCGGATGGTCCGAGATGTAGAGTTCCATCACCCCCTTGCGCAGCTTTTGCAGTCGCGGCGTCTGGGTGTGCACCACCATGCCGTCAGCTGCAGGGGTGGTGCAGCTGGCCGGGGTGCCGCGCATGCCATCGACCTCGACCAAGCAGAGCCGGCATGAGCCGAACGCGGCCAGGTTGTCGCTGGCGCACAGCCTGGGAATCGATCCGCCGCACTCGGCCGCCGCGCGCATCACGCTGGTCCCCGCCGGGACGCTAACCTGGCGGCCGTCGATAGTCAGCGAAACGCTGGTATCGGCGTGGACTTCGGGGGTGCCAAAATCGCTCTGACGCTCATAGCCCATCGCGGTGTTCCTGTGCCTGGAGGTCGGCTGGCGTGTTGATGTTAGCAGGTTCCTCGGCAAGTTTCACCGCCCGCGCGCCGATTGCCGTAGCGAAGGCCCGTATCGAGTGCCGACCATCGCTTTCCAGCAGGGCGTCGAGCTTGGCCGAGCTCTTGGCGGGCCATAGGCCGATGACCGGCTGACCTTCGACATACGCGGGCCCTGCGCCCAGCAATTCGAGCAGATTTTCGGGCAGGCGAACCGAATCGACCCCGCAGCTCAGGATCTGATCATAGCCTTCGTCGAGCGCGTAGTGCAGCGCTGCGGCGAGCCCGGCCAGCGGCCCCATGCCTGCATGCGGCCAATCGGGCAGGGTGGGGGCGGGGGCAGTCTCGCGCCCCGCGACCACGACATGCTCGCACCATCCGGCCAGCGCATCGACCGCGCGGGCAATGAGCGTGCGACCACCAAGTTCGGCAAGCGCCTTGTCGCTGCCAAAGCGTGACGATTGCCCGCCTGCGAGGACCACGCCGAGGATCATGCTGGGCTGGCCTTTCGCGTGGCCTTCGACAAGCGCTGGCTGAGCGGACTCTGGAAAAAGTCCCGCATCCCACACCCGCTCAGGTTGAGCCTGTCGAAGCCCCCGCGCAGCCTCACGAAAAATCCTCCGGCCAATGCTTGAGCGCGCTCAGCACCGGATAGGGCGTGAACCCGCCGAGCGCGCACAGCGAGGCACCTTTCATCGTTTCACACAGGTCTTCGAGCAGTTGCAGATTGGCCTCGCGGGTGGGCGCCTGCTTGGCGGCGTTGTGCATCTGGGGTAGCCGCGAAACGGCGTCGGGTGCGGCGCTGCCTTGTCCGCGAATCCGGTCGATCAGCTCGACTCCGCGGACCGAGCCGATCCGGCACGGAGTGCACTTGCCGCAGCTTTCCGCTGCGCAGAACTGCATCGCAAAGCGCGCCATATGGCCCATGTCGGCGGTATCGTCGAACACCACGATCCCGCCGTGACCGATCAGCGCATCGGCAACAGTGTAAGCCTCGTAATCGAATGGAATATCGAACCGGTCGGGGTGGATGTAGGCCCCCAGCGGCCCGCCGACCTGCACCGCCTTGACCGGGCGGCCCGATGCAGTGCCGCCGCCAATATCGTGGACCAATTCGTTCAACGTTATGCCAAAGGCTGTCTCGTACAAGCCGCCGTGCTTGATATTGCCGGCCAGCTGGATTGGCATGGTGCCCTTCGAGCGGGCGACCCCGTGACTGTCGTACAGCGCGGCGCCGCCTTCGATCAGGATGTGCGGGATGGCGGCGAAAGTCAGCACGTTGTTGACCACCGTCGGGCAGCCGAACAAGCCTTCGAGCGCGGGCAGCGGCGGCTTGGCGCGAACCTCGCCGCGCTTGCCTTCGATCGAGTTGAGCATCGACGTTTCTTCGCCGCAGACATAAGCCCCGGCGCCAACCCTCACCTCGATCCCGAACGGGGCGATGCGCGGCGCGGCCAGCTTGATGGCGGCAGTCAGCTTGGCAATCGCATGCGGATATTCGCTGCGCACATAGATGTAGCCGCGGTCAGCGCCCACCGCATGGGCGGCGATCGCCATGCCTTCGATTAGCTGGAACGGATCGCCTTCCATCAGCATCCGATCGGCAAATGTCCCACTGTCGCCTTCGTCGGCGTTGCACACGACATATTTGCGCGCGCCAGCGGCATTGGCGACGGTCTGCCACTTGATCCCGGCAGGGAAACCCGCCCCGCCGCGCCCGCGCAGGCCCGAACCGGTGACTTCATCGATCAGTGCCTGCGGCGCGAGCGAGCGGGCGCGGGTCAGGCCGGCCCAGCCGCCGGTCGCCGCATAGTCATCGAGGCTGAGCGGACGCGTTTTGCCCGCGCGCGCAAACGTCAGGCGCTGCTGGCGAGCAATGAACGAATGCTCCGCGATCAGTCCAATGCGCTTGTCGCAGCTGCCGGCCAAAATTGCCCCTACATCGGCGGCGCTCACCGGGCCGAAGCCAATCCCGTCAATCTCCACCAGCGGTTCGAGCCAGTGCATGCCCCAGCTGGAAACGCGCTCGACGCTCGCTCCGGCCGCAGCAAAAGCACTGGACACTTCGTCTGCGCCGCACGCCACGGCGACCGCGTCGTCAGAGATCCGCACTCTGGTCATACCGAATGCACCAGCTTGATCAGCGCGGCGGAATCGAGCCGGGCGTAGACACGCTCGCCGACCCGCGCCGCCGGGCCCACGCTGCACAGGCCCAGGCAATAGACCGTCTTGAGCTTCACCCGCGTTCCCGCCGCTTCCTCTGTTGCCGGCACAAGCGCTTCGACCCCGCGCGCCTGGCAAGCTTCGGCCCGGCATAGTTCGATGCAGGGGCGCAGATCGGAGGCGGGGGTGAAATCATGGTAGAAGCTAACCACGCCGTGCACTTCCGCGCGACTGAGGTTGAGTTCGTGCGCAATTGACCGTTCAGCTTCGGCATCGACGCAGCCGAAAGCGTGCTGCACTTCATGAAGGATCGGCAGCAATGGGCCTTCGGTGCCTCGAAAGGCCGCGAAAATTGCCTCCAGCTGCGCATCCCTGATCATCCGTTCAGCCTTGCCGCGTGCCAAGCGACATGGTCGGCCATGAAGGTCGAGATGAAGTAATATGAATGGTCATAGCCCGGCTGCATCCGGATCGTTGCGGGGATGCCGGCCTTGCGGCAGGCCAGCGCGAGCAGGCCGGGCTTGAGCTGTTCATGGAGGAAATTGTCGGCCTCGCCCTGATCGACGAGCAGCGCGGGCAGCCGGGCACCGTCCTCGATCAGCGCACAGGCGTCATACTCGCGCCACGCAGCCTTATCCTCGCCCAGGTAGCCACCCAGCGCTTTCTCACCCCACGGGCAGTTCAGCGGGCTGACGATCGGCGCGAACGCGCTGACCGAGCGGAATTTATCGGGGTTGCGAAGGCCGATGGTCAGCGCACCGTGCCCGCCCATCGAGTGCCCGGCGATCCCCTGCCGCGCCATGTCGGCAGGAAATTCGGCAACGATCAGCGCGGGCAGTTCCTGCTCGATGTAGCTGCGCATTCGGAAATGCTTCGACCATGGCTCCTGCGTTGCATCGACATAGAACCCCGCGCCCTTGCCGAAATCGTGGTCACCATCATCAGGCACATCGTCACCGCGCGGACTGGTATCGGGGGCGACGAAAATGATCCCGTGCTCCGCGCAGGCGGCGCGGTATTCGCCCTTTTCGGTGACGTTGGCGTGCGTGCAGGTCAGGCCCGAAAGGAACCACAATACGGGCAATTTCGTACCCGGGGCATGATCGGGGACGAAGACTGAAAAGGTCATCGGCGTGCCGGTGGCTTCGCTTTGGTGCGTGTACACCCCCTGCGTTCCGCCGTGGGCGCGATTGGTGCTGGTTACCTCCATCAGAACACCACGACGCTGCGGATGCTCTCCCCGGCGTGCATCAGTTCGAACGCCTTGTTGATTTCCTCAAGGCCCATCACGTGGGTGATCATCGGGTCAATCTCGATCTTGCCGGTCATGTACATGTCGACGATCTTGGGCACGTCGGTGCGGCCCTTGGCCCCGCCGAACGCGGTGCCGCGCCAGTTGCGCCCGGTCACCAGCTGGAACGGACGGGTGGCGATTTCCTTGCCGGCTTCGGCAACACCGATGATGATCGAGGTGCCCCATCCGCGGTGGCATGCCTCAAGCGCAGTGCGCATGACCTCGGTGTTGCCGGTCGCATCGAAGGTGTAGTCGGCGCCGCCGTCGGTCAGCTCGACCACCTTGGCGACCACCTCTTCGCGGCTCAGGCCCTTCGAATTGAGGAAGTGGGTCATGCCGAAACGCTTGCCCCATTCCTCGCGCGCGGGGTTGATGTCGACCCCGATGATCCGGCCCGCGCCGGCCAGCCGCGCGCCTTGGATCACGTTGAGACCGATCCCTCCGAGCCCGAACACCACGACATTGTCACCGACCTGGACCTTGGCAGTGTTGACCACCGCGCCGACCCCGGTGGTGACCCCGCAGCCGATGTAGCAGGCGGATTGGAACGGCGCGTCTTCGCGGATTTTCGCGACCGCGATTTCCGGCAGCACGGTGAAGTTTGAAAAGGTGCTGCACCCCATGTAGTGGAAGATCGTCTCGCCTTTGTAGCTGAAGCGGCTGGTCCCGTCGGGCATCAGCCCCTTGCCCTGCGTGGCGCGGATCGCGGTGCACAGGTTGGTCTTGCCGCTGAGGCACGATTTACACTGGCGGCATTCGGGGGTGTAGAGCGGGATCACGTGGTCGCCCGGCTTGACCGAAGTCACACCCGCGCCAACCTCACGCACGATCCCGGCGCCTTCATGGCCGAGCACCGAGGGAAACAAGCCCTCGCTGTCGAACCCGTCGAGCGTATAGGCATCGGTGTGGCAGATCCCGGTCGCCATGATCTCGACCAGCACTTCGCCGGCCTTGGGGCCTTCGAGGTCAAGCTCGACGATTTCGAGCGGCTGCTTGGGGGCAAAGGCTACGGCGGCACGGGTCTTCACGGGGTGATTCTCCTGATCTTTGGATTTCGATTGTCTTAGCGGCTGACCCGCCCAGCCATCCAGCTTTACTTGAACACGATCGTGCGGTTGCCGTTGAGCAAGACCCGGTGTTCAAGGTGCAACTTCACCGCGCGGGCCAATACCCGGCTTTCGGTATCCTGGCCCTGTGCGATCAGATCTTCAACTGTGTCGGCGTGATCGACGATCGACACGTCCTGGGTGATGATCGGCCCTTCGTCGAGATCGGGCGTGACATAGTGCGCAGTCGCCCCGACCATCTTGACCCCGCGATCATAAGCCCGGTGATATGGCTTTGCGCCCTTGAAACCTGGCAAAAAGCTGTGGTGGATGTTGATCACGCGGCCATCGAGCTTGCGGCACAGCTGGTCAGACAGGACCTGCATGTAGCGCGCCAGGATGATCAGATCGACCTCCTGCTCCTCAACCAGCTGCAGCAGCCGTGTTTCCTGCTCAAGCTTGTTTTCAGGCGTGATCGGCAGGTAATGGAAC
>JANXUP010000057.1 GCA_025356175.1 Sphingomonadaceae bacterium
GATCGACTTCATCGACATGGAGTACAACTCCAACGTCCGTAAGGTCGAAAAGGCGATGAAGGACGCGCTCAAGAACGACCGGGCGCGTATTCAGGTCGGCCGCATCTCCAGCTTCGGGCTGATGGAAATGAGCCGCCAGCGCCTGCGCACCGGCGTGCTCGAAGCGACGACCCGTGGTTGCCCGCACTGCGACGGCACCGGCCTGGTCCGCACCGCAAGTTCGGCCGGCCTTTCGGCGCTGCGCTTCATCGAAGAAGAAGCGGCCAAGGGCAAGGGTTCGACCATCTCGCTCTACGCCAGCACTGAGGCGGCGGTTTACCTGCTCAATGCCAAGCGGGGCGATCTTGCCGAGATCGAAGATCGCTACGGCGTGCGTGTGGAAGTCCTGCCCGAAGGGGAGAATGAAGGGGCAAAGATGCGCGTGGCCTCATCCGGACCCCGCCCTGAGTTCACCCCCAAGTTCGAAGCCATCGTCATCGAAGAAGAAGACGACGAGGTATTCGAGGACGAAGACGAAGCCGAGGATGAAGACCGCGTCAACGATGACGCCGACCGCAGTGACCGCGACAAACCCCGTGGACGCGGACGTCGTCGTCGCGGCGGCCGTGACCGCGCCGAGCCGCGCAGTGAGGGCGAGGCCGAAAAGCGTCCAGCAGCCGAAAGCGAACAGGACGATGCGTCCGATCGCGGCGAGCCAGGCGAAGAACGCGCCGAACACGCCGAAGGCGATGACGAAGCACCGCGCAAGCGCCGCCGGCGTGGACGGCGGCGGCGGGGCGGTCGCGGCCGCGGTGAAGGCGAAGGTGCCGAGGGCGAGAACGCCGAAGGTAACGGCGACGCCGATGCCGCAGAGGGTCAGGCTGATCCCGAAGCACCAGTCGAAGCTGCCGAGCCGGAAGCCGACGAAGCTCCGGCCAAGCCCAAGCGCAGTCGCCGCAAGAAGGCTGATGCTGAGCCAGTGGAAGACGCAGAGCCAGGCCCTGAAGCAGCGCCAGTCGAAGCGCCCGTTGCCGAAGCAGAGGCTTTGGCCAAGCCCAAGCGCGCCCGCAAGGCCAAAGCCGCTGTCGCTCCCGAGGAGTCTGCCGAGGTCGTTGCGGCAGAGGAACCTACCGTAGCCGAGGAAGCTCCGGCCAAGCCCAAGCGCAGCCGCAAGAAGGCGGTCGAGACTAAACCGGAAGCCACCATCGTAGAGCCCGAACCGGAAACAACCGATGCGGGCAGCGGCGGAGACGATGCGCCCCGCCGCGGCGGTTGGTGGCAGCGCACCTTTGGCGAATAGGCCAAACGGAAAGGGGCGTTGCCAAAACAGGCAGCGCCCCGTTTCATTTGCGCTGTCTGCGCCTATCTACGTCGGATGACCCAGACAAGCGGATCGAAGCCCTATCACCACAAACGTGGCGGTGGCTTTCGCAATCTTCCAGGCAGTCCGCCACGCCGCGCGCGGCTCCGCGATTTCCTGAAGTTCCTGCTGTGGGACATGCGCCGCGCCAAACTGCCGCCGGTTCCCACTGGCCTTGCCGCTGCAACCAAACCCGACATTGCAGCCCTCTTAGACAACCAGATCGCCTGGCTGGGTCATGCTTGCTTCGCCATGCGGATCGGCGGAAAGCTCGTGCTTACCGATCCCTATCTGAGCCCGCACGCCGGCCCGTTCGGCTTTGGTCCCAAACGCTTCCTCCCCCCGGCGGTTGAGGCGGCTGATTTGCCGCGGTTCGACCTGATCGTGATCAGCCACAACCATTATGATCACATCGATACCGCCGCGCTCAAGGCCTATCGCTGGCGCGCTGATACCCTGGTCGTGTGCCCGCTTGGCGTGGGCGCACTGCTGCGCCGCCAGGGCTTTTCCCAAGTCACCGAACTCGATTGGTGGCACGATTACGGATTAGGCGACCTGACCATTACCGCCCTCCCCGCAGTCCATTTCTCCGGTCGCGGGCCGTTTGACCGCGATAAGACCTTGTGGTCGAGCATGGCGATTGCGGCGGCGGACCGGAAGGTCTGGTTCGGCGGCGATACCGGCTACGGCGAGGTGTTCAGCGAAATCGGCCGCCGCGCCGGGCCGTTCGATCTGGCGCTGGTCGGCATCGGCGCTTACGAGCCGCGGATCATCATGGAGGCCAGCCACGCCACGCCTGAAGAAGCGGTGATGATCGCGCGCGATATCGGCGCAAAGGCAGCGGTCGGGATGCATTGGGGCAGTATCATGCTGACCCCCGAGGACCCGTTCGAAGCGCCTGAACGGTTCCGCAAGGCCGCACTGGAACAGCAATATGGCGAGGCAAACGCCTGGATCATGCAGGTCGGCGAAGTGCGAGGCTTCTGAGGTTCAGGCGGCCTTGATTGCTTCGCCCCACTCAATCCACCCCGCCCAGCGCGGCGTCTTGGGGGCATAACGCGCGCCAAGCTGATTGAGCGAAAAGTCCGCTGCCCCTGAAATCGCAGTGCCGACCGGACGCGTCAGATGGCACCCGCCGGCGAGCCGCTTCCACACCGGTTCGATCCGGTTTTGCCATTTGATCACGTCCGCGTCGGGTGCCTTGCCGTGTTCGGCATAAAGCAGCCGCCCGCCCGGCCGCAGCACGCGATGCAGTTCGCGCAGCGTCTGCGCGGCGTCGTCGACCGAGCACAGGGTGAAGGTGCAGACGACGCAATCGAAGCTCGCGTCGGCAAAGGGAATTGCCTCACCCATCCCTTCGCGAATATCGGCAACACGGCCCTGCTGCGCAGCAGCGGCCCGGGTGAAGTCGAGCCCCTTGGCTGAAGGATCCATCCCGGCGTAACTCTTTACCCGCGCCGGATCGTAGAACTGCTGGTTGATTCCGCCACCGCAGCCAATTTCGAACACGTCACCGCTGGCCAGCGGCACGACCTTGTCACGGACCTGCATGATCGCCGGCGAGGAACAGGCGCAGCGGATCAGACGCGGGACGATATGTTCGTTATACCAGTTACCCAAAGTCATCGGTCCCATCTCCATCCCTAGCCCGGCAAGCAGTGTTGCACGGCTGCTTGATGCAATCCACCCGTCTTCGGTGCGCAAATTGATGGGGATGCTGCAGACGCATTGAAACGCAGTTGCGCCAGGTCTGATCACTAATCCTGCACCACTCAGAGCTTCGATTGGCTGGTATCACAAATATATTTGTTACCAGTTCAAGCATGTCCTACGCTTGCCAATAATGCCCCAGACACGCGCGCACATGGTAATCCTCGACACGCTGACCAACAAGCAGCGAGAGGTGCTGTCGTTCGTGTCCGACGGACTGACAAGCAAGGAAATTGCCCGTAAATTGAATATTTCAGAGAGCGCAGTCAATCAGCGGATCGAAATGATCAGACATCGTCTTGGGGGTCTGCCGCGATCACAGATCGCCCGATTATACCGCCGCCAAAGCACAGTGATGCTCACGATTCCGGCCAGTAATTCTCTTACAGGTAAGCCAATTGCCCTTCAGGCTTCCGCCAGTCTGGATCAAGCAGGCTTCGTGGAGGGGGTCGTTGGCCCTGTCGAGCTTAGTGCCCGGCAGTACAGCGACGTGTTGCAACCCTCCACAATTTCCCGAAAACTGGAATCTGCGCTCGCCGGTCCCGATCGCTATTGGTGGCGAGCAGCAGCGATTGTCACGCTTGCCGCAGCCATCGCGATAACGGCATTGCTGGTACTCAGCGTTGCTGAGACCCTTGATGGACTTGTCGGGTCTTGATCGCCGCAGTCTGGCAAATCCTGTTCGATACGCTTGGCGCATGGCCATGGGCTGCCGTGGCGCCTTGCTATGCGCTGGCGCAGTTGCGCGGCGACGTAAGAGGGCGCGGCTTGACAAGTCTGCTGGCAATCACCGCTGCGGTCAGCTTCCTGATGACCACAGCAGCGGCACCAGTTCATTCGGCAATGACTGACAATCAGGCCCGACTTGGCCTCGATACCCTGTTCCTTGCTGTGCTTGTCGTCATAAGCCTGCGCAGCGTCCGTTTTTACCCGATCATTATTGCCGCCGCTCAGTTGCTCGGAGTGATGCTCGATGCCATCGCCGCCTCGCGATTTGCAGTCCGCCCGGGCCCGCAGATCATCCTCCTTTTCGCCGTCGCAATTATGCAAGTTTCCGCGCTTGGCTGCGGGCTTGTCGCGCACCGCAGCCGCCGGCCATTCTGGCGGCGCCGCGATCATTCGGAAAATCGCGGCGCAGAGCTTGCTCCCCGCGCGAACAGCGCTAGATAGGGCCCCGAGCGCGGCCACCATGCCGTCAGTAAGGCAGGACCCACATGGCGACCTTCACCCTTCCCGCGAACAGCAAGATCAGCCGCAGCGGAACTGCGCACAAGGTTTCGGGTGCAGCTCGCGTGAAACGGTTCACCGTCTATCGCTACGATCCGGATAGCGGCCAAAATCCCCGTTACGACACGTTCGAGATCGACCTCGATAGTTGCGGGCCGATGGTGCTCGACGCGCTGATCAAGATGAAGTCGGAAATGGACCCCACGCTGACCTTCCGCCGCTCGTGCCGCGAAGGGATTTGCGGGTCCTGCGCGATGAACCTCAATGGCCGCAATGGCCTCGCTTGTACCACCGCAATCGAAGATCTCCCCGGTGATATCCGCATAACCCCTTTGCCGCACATGGAAGTGATCAAGGACCTGGTCCCCGATTTCACCCATTTCTATGCCCAGTACGCTTCGATCCGCCCGTGGCTGCAAACCGTTACCCCGACACCTTCGGGCAAGGAGCGCCTGCAGGGCCCCGAGCAGCGCGAAAAGCTCGACGGCCTTTACGAGTGCATTCTCTGCGCCTGCTGCTCCACTGCCTGCCCGAGCTACTGGTGGAACAGCGACAAGTTCCTTGGCCCGGCGATCCTTCTCCAGGCCTATCGCTGGCTGGCCGACAGCCGCGACGAGATGACCGGTGAGCGGCTCGATGAACTGGAAGATCCGTTCCGGCTCTATCGCTGCCACACCATCATGAACTGCGCCAACGTCTGCCCCAAGGGCCTCAACCCGGCCCGCGCGATCGCCGAAATCAAGAAGATGCAGGCGGCCAAACACGTCTGATGAGCGACGTCGTTTCATGAGTGATGACCGCGGATTCAGAAGCGAGCCCGATCCCGACAATCCGGGATGGCAGACCTGGCAGCTGAACGATACGACCCGCTTTAACAGCTGGATGTTTCCCAAGCTGCTCGTGCGCCGCGACGATGATGGCAAGGCGCGGCTTCGGATGTTTCCTGAACACCGCCACACCAACCTGGGCGATAACATCCACGGCGGCACCGTGATGGCACTGGTCGACATCGCGCTATTCGCCTGTTCGCGGCAGCTTGGGATCATCGAAGCTGGAACCGCGGTGACGCTCGATCTCAACGTGCAATTTATCGGCGCTGGCAAGCCGGGCATACCGTGCGATGCGGTGACTGAATTGCTCAAGGAAACCCGCCGCCTCGTTTTTCTGCGCGGGATTGTCGAACAGGGTTCCGGCGACATCATCGCCGCCTTTTCGGGCACAATCCGCAAGCCGACCGCACCAAGATGACCAGCGTTGCCGCCGCTTACGAGGCGTTGATTGCTGCGGGTGAATTGCAGCCAGACCCAGCGCAACGCGCCGCTGCGGAGCGACTGACGCAAATGCAAACTGCGCTTGAGGCGATTCCTTCGCGCGGATCGGTGTTGTGGCGCATTGCCCGGCGCAAACCCGAAACGGTGCGCGGGCTCTACTTGTGGGGCGGCGTCGGGCGCGGCAAATCGATGCTGATGGACCTGTTCCACCGCTGCCTGGCCATACCTGAAAAGCGCCGCGTCCACTTCCACGCCTTCATGATCGAAGTGCACGCGCGGCTCCGCGAGGCGCGCAAGAGCGAGAGCGGCGATCCGATTCCACCGGTCGCAGCGGCGATTGCCGATGGGCTGCGCGTGCTGGCTTTCGATGAGATGGTGGTCAACAATTCGGCTGACGCGCAGATCATGAGCCGACTGTTCACACAGCTGATTGTCGAACACCGGCTGTGCATTGTCACCACTTCCAACCGCGCCCCTGCGGAGCTCTACAAGGACGGGCTCAACCGCGAGCATTTTTTGCCTTTCATCGCCTTGATCGAGCACGAGCTGGACGTGTTGCCGCTCAACGGCCCGGTCGATTACCGGCTTGAGCGGCTCGGCGGGATCGACAGCTGGCATACTCCGCTCGGCGACGATGCAACTGCGCAGGTTCGCGAAGCTTTCTTCCGCCTGACCGATTACCCTCCCGAGGACAGCGCCCACGTACCCTCGGCCGATCTTCAGCTCGGCGGCAGGCGCGTGCTGCATGTCCCCAAGAGCCTCAAGGGCGTCGCGGTGTTCAGCTTCAAGCGGCTGTGCGGTGAAGCGCGCGGCGCGGCGGATTATCTGGCGATTGCCCACGCCTATCATACCGTGATCCTGGTCGGGGTGCCGCAGATGGGTCCGGAAAACCGCAATGAGGCGGCCCGTTTCGTCACGCTGATCGATGCGCTGTACGAGAACAAGGTCAAGCTGTTCGTCACCGCAGCCGCCGAACCCGATCAGCTCTACCCGGCAGGTGACGGCCGGTTTGAGTTCGAACGGACGGTCAGCCGCCTCATCGAGATGCAGAGCGGCGACTATCTGGCCGCCGGACACGGTGAAGCGTGATAAGTGACCGATTGTTCACTTTGAGATAATGTAACATCTGTCTAAGGCAGCGCACGAAACGCCCCTTGATTCGAAGAGATACACCTCGTGCGCCACCTGCTTCTCTGCACTACTTTGCTTGCCAGCCCCGCCCTCGCGCAAGCGCCCGACAATGATGGCGATGCTGCGCAAACCACGGACATCGTCGTCACCGCGCAGCGGCTTAACGCCGCGAGGGAAAAGATCGACCCGTCGATTGGCGCGCAGGCATCGACGTTCCAGCACACCGATCTCGAAATCCAGCCAGGCGGCATCGATCGGGGCCTGGCCGGTGTGTTGCTGCAGGCCCCTGGCGTATCGATGGATAACGACGGCGATGGCGAAGTTCATATCCGCAACGAGCACGGCAACGTGCTGTACCGGCTCAACGGGATCAACATTCCGCAAGCTTTCCACGGCTTCGGGTCGCTGGTCGATCCGCGGGTCGCGGAATCGGTCGAAGTACTAACCGGCGCCCTGCCCGCGCAATATGGTTTCCGCACTACAGGTGTGGTCAACCTGACGACCCGCAAGGAATCGTTCGATGCCGATGGCGATGTCGGGATCTATGGCGGCAGCAACGGCACTTTTACCCCCAGTTTCACGCTGCGCGGCCCAATCGGGCGGCTCAACTACTTCGTCTCGGGCAGCTACCAGCAGACCGACCAGGGGCTGGCCAACCCCGAACCGACGCGAAGCGCGATCCATGACCGATCGAAAACCTGGCGCGGGTTTGGCTACGTTTCCTATATTTTGGGCGACAACGACCGGCTTGCGGTGTTCGGCGGCACCGCCTTGGCCAAGGTGCAACTGCCCAACCAGACCGGGATCAGCCCCGATTACTCGCTTAACGGCCGCACCACATTCGATTCCGCCACGCTTGACCAGAACCAGCAGCAAGATGCCTGGTTCGGCGTTACTTCGTGGCAGCACTCGACCGACCAGTTCAATCTGCAGGTTGCCGCCTTCACCCGCTACGCCAAGGCCCGCTTCCTGCCCGATCCCCAAGGCGGCACCCTGATGTTCAACGGCACCGAGTCCGACTTGACGCAAGTTAGCAAGACGATCGGTTTCCAGGTCGATGGTTCGCTAAAACTTGGCGAAGCGCATACGCTGCGCGCGGGCCTGTTCTACCAACAGGACCAAAGCCGCTCGAACAGCATCAACCGCGTGTTTCCGGGCGTTCTTAACCCGGTGACGAACAGCATCGATCAGACCAGCGACGTGCCTGTCGTGGTCCCGGTGAGCGAGCGGCTGACCGGCCGCGATTGGTCCGCCTATGTTCAGGACGAATGGAAGCTGGGCGAAGCAGTCACGATGAATGCCGGGCTGCGCTACGATCATTCCAAGAGCCAGATCAGCGAGAGCCAGCTCAGCCCGCGCATTGGCCTGGTCTGGACACCTGATACAGCGACCACCGTTCACCTCGGCTATGCCCGCTACTTCACCCCGCCCCCACTGGTTCTAATCGGCCAGGGTACGTTGGCGGCCTTTAACGGGACCACCGGCGCGCCGCCAAGCACCGCCTCTGGTCCCATCCGCTCACAGCGCGAGAATATGTTCGACGTCGGTCTGCAACACCAGTTTGGCGGACGCCTGACGCTCGGCATCGATGTCTATTACAAGCTCGCCACCAATCTGCTCGACGATGCCGAACTTGGCACACTCAGAATCTCCTCGCCGTTCAACTACGCCAAGGCGCGCAATTGGGGAGTGGAGCTCAGCGCCAGTTACGCAAAGGGTCCGCTGCACGTTTACGGCAACCTTGCACGGGGACAGCAGCAGGCGACGAGTATCGTTTCAAACCAATTCCTGTTCGAACCTGGCGAGATCGCGTACATCCACAATCATTACATCTTCACCGATCACTCGCAGAAATGGACCGCGTCGGGCGGTATTCAACTCGACCTTAACGACGGGATCGGCAAGCTGCGTCCGGCGCTCGATTTCATCTACGGCAGCGGCCTGCGCGCGGGGGATCCTGTTACTAACATCCCCAATGGCGGCACCCAGCAAAGCTACGTGGTCGCCAATTTCGGGGTGGCTCAGGTGATCGGCAGCGAGGAGCACGGCTGGACGCTGCGCTTCGACGTGATCAACCTGTTCGACAAGGTGTACCTAGAGGCCGACGGATCGGGCGTGGGCGCGGGACAACCTGTCTATGGCCCGCGCCGCGGGTTCTTCGTGGGGCTGCGCAAGTCGTTCTAGGCGGCTTGCAACGACCCGCAGGCACACCATATTCGGATCAATTCCGGCGACAACACCCCGCCGACGTGGATAGTCCCATGATCGAAGTCCGTTCCTTTGCCAGTCTCGGCCATGCCGATCACGGCTGGCTTAATGCCGTCCATCATTTCAGCTTCGCCAATTACCATGACTCGGCCCGGATGGGCTGGGGCGCCTTGCGCGTATGGAACGACGATACGATTGCATCGCAGAGCGGTTTTCCCCCGCATCCGCATCGCGACATGGAGATCATCACCTTCGTGCGCAGCGGCGCAATTACGCACCAAGACAGCTTGGGCAACAAAGGCCGGACCGGTGCCGGCGACGTCCAGGTGATGAGCGCCGGGACCGGGATCACGCATGCCGAATTCAACGTGGAGGATGAGCCCACCTCCCTCTTCCAGATCTGGATCGAGACCGATCGGCAGGGCGATGCGCCGCGCTGGGGTCAGCGCGAGTTTCCCCGGGAGACCCGGGCCGGGCGCTGGGAAGTGGTCGCGAGCAGTTTGCCCGAAGCAGATGATGCCTTGCTGATCCGCGCCGATGCGAAGGTGCTGGCGGCAACGCTCAAAGCCGGTGAAACTATCGCGCTGCCGCTCGATCCGCAGCGCCACCAGTATCTGGTCGCGGTCGGCGGCGAGATCGACGCCAATGGCCAGCGCGCCGCATCGCGAGATGGCGTGGCGATCACCGGCGAAGCGCTGCTTACCGTAACCGCGCTGGCGGACACCGAATTGGTCCTGGTCGATAGTCGCTGACCGGCCGGCCCAAACGGGCCAAGGTTAGGGCTAACGAATAATTACCATATTTCGCTTAGTCCGGCCTGATGACGAACGCGACCATGCCCGGCTGCCTCGAACAGCGCCTTCCGTGTCCAGCGCGGAAGGGGTTGTTTTTGCTCGCCAATTGTACTTGGCACGCGGATCATGACGAGGTAGCTGCTGATGTGGCCTTTCAACCGTAAGCCCAAGCAGAAAAAACGTCCGACGCGGTTGCGGATATTCGCTTGGGCGCTGATCATTGCCGGATTCGGCGTTTGGCAACAGGCGTTCATGCCGCTCGAGGATATCTTTCGAGGTGGACGCAACTACCTGCGTGCCAAACCTGCCGATGGGCGTGTGGTTGTGGTGGCGATCGATGAACGGTCAATCCGTGATCTTGGAACACTCAACTATTCGCGCATGAACGATGTTGCGATGGTCGAAAACCTGCTCAAGGCTGGCGCTAGTCGAATCTATTACGACAAGGCTTTTGCGGACCGTGTGGATGAGAAGGGCGATGCAGCATTCGCCAAGACCATTGCCGAAAATCCTAATCGAATTTTCCTTGGCGCAACGATCCTGCCTAACAACACCACTGGCCTTAGCGAGATTGTCACGCCGACCAAGCCGTTCGCCGACGTGGCGCAAATGCGTTCGCTGACTGGCCGCGTCGCACCATTCTCGCTCGCCGCGGATCTCGACTACTCGACCAGTATCGACGGAAAGCTGGTGCCAGGAATTGCAGCCGATATCGCCGGCCGAAATACAAAGACCGAAGGTCACTTCCGTCCCGACTGGTCGATCCGGGTCAACTCCGTGCCAACAATTCCATATATCGACATTTTAAACGGAAAATTCGATCCCAAGAGCGTTGCTGGCAAGGACATCATCGTGGGCAAGACCACGGTCCTGTCCGCAGACTGGCTGCAAGTGGCAGGGCAGAACTGGTTTCCGGCCGTCTATACTCATGTGGTTGGGGCGCAGACCCTGCGCGTCGGCAACCCGACCGATATTGGCGCTCTGCCTGCTTACCTGGTGGCGATTGCATTTGCCGCATTGTTCCTGCGCGCGCGCACCCGCCGCCGCGCTGGTTTCACTGTATTGGCGGTGGTTGGTTGCGGTGCGTTCGCACCTTTCCTGCTTGATTCCTATCTTGTCACCGCGGACTTCCTCCCGGCTTACCTCCTGTTCGGGATCGTTGCAGTGCGGGCTACCGCCCATCGCGACCTACTCGAAGTAAGCAGGCGCAACGCGGGTACGCTGATGCCCAACCTTTCCGCTTTGCGCGAAGAACCGCTGGCCGCACTGCGCCCGGTGATCGCCTTGCGCATCCGCAATTATGCGGCCATCGGGGCCAGCTTTGCCGAGCCGGTCGAAGACGATCTTATCTCAGAGATTGCCCGGCGCCTTAATGTGCCGGGACATGCCACGACCTATTATCAGGCCGAGGACGTCCTCTACTGGCTGGCTCCCGAGCTCAATGCCAACGATCTTCGCGGGCATGTCGAGGGCCTCGCGCGGCTGATCGAAAGCCATTTCGTCATCCGCGAACGCAAGGTCGACGTGCAGATGGCATTCGGCATCGACATGGACGTCTCGCGGCCAGTTGCCAATCGCATCGGCCGGGCGTTGCTTGCCGCCGATAACGCAGCGAGCAACCAGGAATTGGTAAAGTTCAACACCAGCGTCAACGACGAAGACAGCGCGTGGGAGCTCTCGTTGATGAGCGAGCTCGATGCCGCGATCGATAACGGGGACATCTGGATTGCTTATCAACCGCAGTTCAATTTGCAGGACGATTATATTTCTGGCGCGGAAGCGCTGGTCCGTTGGCAGCACCCAACCCGCGGTGCCATTTCACCAGAAGCCTTTATTCTTCCTGCCGAAGCGCACAATCGCATTAGCCGCCTGACTTTCCATGTCCTTGAGGAGGCGACCCGATCGGCCCGCAAGCTGATTGCCGACAATCCGAAGTTCCGCCTAAGCGTCAATGTCTCGGCCAACCTGCTTCAGCAGGAGCACCTGCCGTTCAAGATCTCGCAGGTCCTTGCGCGGACCGGCTTCCCGGCGGGCAACCTTACACTGGAAGTCACCGAATCCGCGCCGTTCAAGGAGCATAACCTGGTTAAGAAGAACTTGTCCGGCATCGCCGCGATCGGGATCGATCTGTCGATCGACGATTACGGAACGGGTAACGCGACGCTGGAATATCTGCGTTCAGTTCCATGCCAGGAAATCAAGATCGACCGCCGTTTCGTGATCGGGCTGGTCGAAAATGCCAGCGACATGATGCTGGTCGAATCAACCATCGTCCTGGCCCACGGGCTAGGACGCCGGGTTATTGCCGAAGGGATCGAGGATCCCGAGACGCTTTCGCTGCTGCGGGCGATCGGCTGTGACATCGCACAGGGCTATTACCTCGCCAAACCGATGCAGCTGGAAGCACTTGCCAACTTGCTCGCCAACGAAGCGAAGGTAAGGGCGGCCTGATCGCCGGAAACTGTCGCGGAAGCGGCGGCTGGCACGTCCGGAACGAAGTTCGCTGAGGGCAATATCGATCGGCCGGGCATTGCCCCTTCGGGCCGAATCACAGTTTCGCTAAGTAGCTGCCAAAGCTAGCGATTCGTTGCCGCGCCAACGCGCATCTCTGCGCCAGTGCGCGCCCAAATCATTCCAGACACAATCTACAGCGTTGAAATTCAGTGCAAAATCACTTGCCCCCGGCAATTCTTTATGGTGAATTTTGTCCTATTGCCTTTGGTTACTATTTCGTTAAAATGAGCGTTGATCAAGCTCCATCCGAGTTTGACATAAGTTCAGGAGACATCCTATGTGGGCATGGCTTATCAAAGCATTCGGCGAACGCTGAACGCTTCTCACGAGTTTTGAAACGGCCCTGACGCAAGTCGGGGCCGTTTTCATTTGCGGGTATTGGTTTGTAGGTTCAGCCGACCAAAGCGCTGAGCGAGCGGTCCAGCATCAACAGCTGCCACAGCAGCCTGCCGTGATCGGCTCGGCCGGAGATATGATCGTCGGCGACTTTGCCCAGCGCCTTGGCATCGAACCACCCGGTCCTGGCCAGCGCGGCGCTTGAACTGATCGCTCGCGCGCTGCTCGCCAGCGGCCCGCGAAACCATTGCGCAATCGGCATGACGAAGCCCTGCTTGGGCCGATAGAGCACCTGCTCGGGCAGATAGCGCTCCATAGTCTTCTTGAGCAGCCACTTGCCTTCGCCGCGCCGCGTCCTGAGGCCTTCGGGTAGGGCGGCGGCGAATTCGATCAGTCGGTGGTCTAGCAGCGGTTCGCGCGCCTCGAGACTCACCGCCATGCTGGTACGATCGACCTTGGTCAGGATATCGCCTGGGAGCCAGAACTTGAGATCGGCATATTGCGCCCGGTCGAGCCCCGAGCGGGCCTCAGCCCGGCGCATTGTGGCTTCGAACGGCTGCTCGGCCCGGTAGTCGCCGCGCAATTTGAGAAAGTCAGGCGAATAGAGCCTCT
Organism: Sphingomonadaceae bacterium; assembly: GCA_025356175.1. Lineage (GTDB taxonomy): Bacteria > Pseudomonadota > Alphaproteobacteria > Sphingomonadales > Sphingomonadaceae > Novosphingobium. The sequence continues at coordinate 13,143 of JANXUP010000057.1, forward strand.
GCCGCAGCTCCGGCGGGAGGATCGCCAAGGCGCGCGCGTAGCCCGCTTCGCTGCTTCCGGCGAGGCTGAGGAGCGTCGTCTTGGCGCGCAGCGGCCGCGGGGCCCAATCCGCCTTGGGGTAAGCCGCCCCCAGGCCGCCCAACAGCGGCCCGCGCAAGCCTTGCGGCAACAGGCCGCGGAGCCGGTCTTCGGCATGCTGGAACTTGTGCCGGCGATAACCGGCGAACGCCTCGTCCGCGCCGTCGCCGGACAATGCAACGGTCACCGTCTCACGCGCCAGCTGGCAAACGCGCCAGGTCGGCAGCGCAGAAGCATCGGCAAAGGGTTCGTCGAACATCGCAGCAAGAGTGCCGACATGCTCGAAATCGTCCGGCGAAACTTGCCGCGCATGATGATCGGTACCGAACCTGGTGGCGACGGTCTGGGCGTAAGCGCTTTCGTCCAGCGCGGCGACATCGAACCCGATCGAGCAGGTCTTGACCGGCGCATTGCTCGCCTCGGCCATCAAGGCAACAACCGCCGAGCTGTCGACCCCGCCTGACAGGAATGCGCCGAGCGGAACGTCGGCCACCATCCGCGAAGACACCGCTTGGCGCAGCAAGTGCAGCAACTCGGCTTCAAGATCGCTGGCGCGGCCCTTGCGCCGCTGGGCGAACGATACGTCCCAGTATTGCTGCGGCTCGGGCAGCGGTGCACCGTGGCGCAGCAGCAGGGTGTGGCCGGCGGGCAGTTTATGCACGCTGTTCAATATCGAGCGGTGATCGGGAACATAACCCCAGGTCATGTAGTCTTCGATGGCCAGCGGATCGATCTCGCGGCGCAGCAGCGGATTGGCCAGCAGTCCCTTGAGTTCGGAGGCGAACGCCACGCTGCCATCGCTGAGCGGCGCGTAAAACAGCGGCTTCACGCCAAGCCGGTCGCGGGCGAGGAACAGCGTCCGCGCGCTGAGGTCATAAATCGCGAAGGCGAACATGCCGTGCAGCCGGGTGACGCACTCGGGGCCCCACTGCTGCCACGCGGCGAGGATGACCTCGCTATCGCCATCGGTGTGAAATTGCGCGCCGCTGCCGCGCAATTCCTCGCGCAGCTCGCGGTAATTGTAAATCTCACCGTTGAAGACCAGCATGGCGCGGCCGTCGCTTGAGGCCATCGGCTGCGGCGATCCGGCAATGTCGATGATCGAAAGACGCAGGTGACCCAGGCCTACTCCTGGTGCGGTCCACACCCCCTGCCCGTCGGGACCGCGATGCGCCATAGCTGCGCACATCCGCTCGATCCGCGCGGGATCGACCGGCTTTGGCGTTTCAAGGTGATAGATCCCGGTAATCCCGCACATGAGGGGCGCTTAGCGGGCTTGGCCGATGCGGTCCATCCATGAACCGGGATCGCCGATGGCGGTCTGGAACGCGCGAACCTCTGCCGCTGCGTCGTGACCGGGACGCTGTTCGGCCGACAGGATCAGAACGGCGGTGGGGCTGGCTTGCAGCAGCAATCGGTCTCCGATATTTGCCAGCTTGAGCCGGGCATTGCTGCCCGTCAGCAGGTCGCCCGAGCGATACCACGTGAAGGCCATGCGTTCGATTTGCCCGGCATGCGTGAGACGGTCGGAACGAGCCCCGGCCAATTGCGGGCCATTGCTGGTCCACGCCCAACCGCTGTCTGGCACCAGTGCGCCTTGCCCGAAGCCGCCCGCTTCGTGTCCCTCGTCCTGCCCGGCATAAAGCGCGTAGAATACGTCCACCTCGTCGCCCGCGGCGTTGCGATAGCGGCCCAGCAGGCGGTGATCGGCACCCAGCGCGCGCGGCTGCCATGAGGCAAGGGGCTTGAAGGGAACCTTCGTCCAGTCCGGAACATCCGGCAGGAAGACCTGGCGCGGCATTGGGGCCGAAAGGTCATCGGCCGCACCGGCCCAAGCTACCCCGCCCAACACCAAGGCCGCCGCGCCGATCAAAGCAACCGGCACTATCAGTGAAAATCGCTCGGTCTTGGCAAGCCACGAAGATGCCTTGAGCTTCGCCCAGTCCACATAGGGATCGTCGATGCCCCGATCGAAGAAACGCCACGCCAAACCCAGCACTGCGGCAATCACTACGGCGAAAAAGACCCAGCCATAGATCAGGTGGTCGATCCCGCCAGCCCTCTCCACACCGACATATTGCGCGGCAAAGATCGTGCCCCAGGCGCGCACGCCGTTGGCCAGGATCGGGACGACTATGCACAGCGCAAAAAACGCGATCCGGCGCGGCCAGCTTCTGAAGCAGACGTTGCCGACCAACACCCCGAGCGCGATCATGGCGATCAGGAACTTGACCCCGGAACAGGCCTCGGCAACTTCGAACAGACCGGCTGACGTATCGATGAACACCCCGTCGATGGTTGCGGGGATGTTGCTCAGGTGAACCAGCGCGACGGTCATCTTGGCGGTGATGATTTGCAGCGGCGGAACCAATTCGTCGCCGAACGGCACAAGGAAAGCCATATAAGCAAAGGGAAACAAGAGCCCGGCAAACACCCGCGGGCCGAGCAGCAGCAGGGCGCTCGCCGGCAGCATCGCCACTGTGCCGACTTGGCGCAGCAGGTCGAACCCGGCGAAAGCACCAAGCGTCCAGAGAAGGACGGCCCCGCCAAGCGCCAGCAAGCCAAGGCTCGATGGGCGCGGCTCCAGCTGGTCCACGATCTCGCGGCGCTGCCACGCGAGCCAGCCCAGAATGGCGGGGATCAGCAGCACATGGTTGTAGGTGGAGCTGTTCCACCACTGGCCGAACATCGCCAGCCAATCGGCAGCGAAGGCAATCAACAACGCCAGCCAAGCTATCCCGAGCGTGGCAAAGCTGCGCCGCCACGACGCCGGAACCTGCTTCAGGCCGGGGACCGCGACCAGAGCATCAGGCGGCATCACGAACGGCCGTTTCGGAAAGGCCGAGCATCCCGGCAAGCGGTGCCAAGGTCGCCTGCCAGCTTAGCTTGTCGACCACGAAACGGCGCGCCTCGGCGCCCAGTGCCGCGCGCCGCACTGGATCGCCGAGCAATGCAACAGTCTTCCCAGCAAGTTCGGCATCGCTTTCCGCCACGGCGTAATGATGGCCGTCGCTGCCACCGATCCCGGTCGCCGCGTCGGGCGTCAGGACCACCGGCAAAGTCATCGCCATCGCCTCCAGAACCTTGTTCTGGACGCCGCGCGCCAGTTCGAGCGGCACCAGCGCCAGATCTGCAGCGGCCAGATAACGCCGCATATCGCCGACCGCACCGTGCACGAAGACATTGGTCCTGCCGTGCAACGCTTTCAAGCTTTCGGGCGGGTTGCGGCCAACCACATGAAAACTCGCCTCGGGAAAGGTCTGGCGGATGGCTGGGAGCAGGCGCTCGATCACCCGCCGCGCCGCTGCGATGTTGGGCGCGTAATCCATCTGCGCGGTAAACACGATGCGCGGCGATGACGCTGCCAGCATCGCCTCGGCCGGAACACATCCCACCGGATTGAAGAAGGACGCATCGATCCCGTTGCGCAGCGCGCGCACGTCGCATTCAAGCCGGTCTTGCGGGAGCAGCCGGGCGCGAAACAGCGCGGTCTCCTCGCTCGATACGAACAGGCTCACGTCGGAGCGCCGGGCGAGCCGCGCCTCTTCGGCGCCCAGCAACCGGCCTTCGCGGGCATCGATCCACGCGCGCGGGCCCTTCCCTGCTTCGGCATAGGCTTCGAACTTCGCCGAATCGACGTCGACAAAATCGTAGATGATCCGGCCCTTGAAACTTGCCGGGATATATTGCCCCATCTGTCCCGAGAACGCGTAGATCGTGCTGACTGGCCGCTCCGCCAGCACGCGGCGGATGTAGGCGGCTAGTACGGGATCGCGGAACGCGGTGAGACTGACTGGCGAACCGTGCACCAGCGCCTCAGCCCCGGCGCGGGCCAGCGATTTGCGGCGGAGCGTCAGGCAATGGCTCGCAGTTATCGCCGCCAACTCGCCTTCGTGCGCCATATCGGCAACGTCGTCGGCAAAGGTTGCGACGTGGACTGGTGCCAGCTCGGCAATGCGCCGCAAGACATGGTGCGAACGGATCTTGTCGCCGCGATTGGGCGGAAACGGGATGCGGTGCGACAGGAACAGAACCTCGCCGCTCATCCCAGACCCCGTGCGATAGACGGACCGATCAGGTTGGCGAGCGGCAGCGGCAGCCGCTTCCACAATTCGATCCGTGCGGAATGCTTGTCGCTGGTCGGATCGGCATCGCGCGCGGCGCAGCCAGGAGCGGTCCACTGTGCGTAAGACAACGGCTCGGGCTCGAACCCCCAGTTGCGCTTGAAATCGTAAGCCCCGCTGTTGGTCTTCGACCGCCCAAAGTCGAATGCACTGCAGCCGCGCCGCCGGGCGTGGAGCATCAGTTCATAATACATCCGGTCATTGGCGCGCAGCCGCCGTGCATCGCGGGTGCCGCCGCCCCAATAGGGCATCACCGCTCCGCCGTGATACAGCGAGAGCACGCTGGCGACGGGGCCGCCGCCGCTCCACACGGTCAAGATGTCGGCATCATCGCCAAAAGCATCGAGCACGGCGGTAAACAGGCTGGCCGGGAACACCGGAGTGCCCAGGTTGCGCACGCTTTCGGCATAGACGGCGTAGTGTGCAGCGCGGTCACGATCGGCGGTGCCGACGGTGATCGCAAGATCGTTCGCCAAGCCCTTGCGCACTTCGGCCCGCTGCTTGCGCGGCACCAACAAAAGCTGCGCCTCGTCATCGGCGGCGAGTGTCTGGACGAACCCGCAATGCGATTCGCACTTGACCGCCCAACCGCTCCGGCGCTGCGGCAAGGTACCGCCGCGCAGCTCGATCGAGGGGCAATGCAGCCGCATCGCCAGCTCTTCCAGCGCGCGGAATATCGCGGCCGAAGGCGTGCCTTCCTTGAGCAGCAAACCGCCGCCGACGGCAAACCCGCTGGAAGCCAGCATCCGCCCGAAGATCGGCGAATGAATTTCGCTGAGCGGCAAGTAGGCAGCGATTTCACCGTTGCTCTCGGCGATCAGGGCATGCGCCTTGTTGCCGGTTCCCTGTGCACTGGCGAGCAGCCAGGCTGGACGATGGAACGGCGTTCCCTCTGGATGGCTGCCAACGAAGCGTTCGATCCGGGCCTGTTCACCCGGATCGCGCAGATCCGCCACGCTCACGCGCAGCGCGGCAGGACGAAACGGCGCGTTCATGCCGCGAGGTCCACCGCTCGGGAAGCTTCGCGGTGCGCCAGCACATCCATCCGGCCCCACTCAAATTCGCGCACCAGTTGCTCGAGCTTTTCGGCCATGACCGAAAGATTGGTATAGTGCCTGACCTTCGAACGCAGCGACGCGCCGGTGACCCGCGGCTGGGCCGGGTCGATTTCCCATGGGTGGAAGTAGAACACCGCGGGGCGCCCATCGCGGGTGTTGACCTGACGGATCGCCCAGCGCGAAAAGCCGTAGGGCAGCACGCGAAAGAACCCGCCCCCGCCCGCAGCCAAACGCCGGCCAGCGAAGTGCGCCGTGGTGACCGGTATTTCGATGAGGTCGCTCCACGGCAGCGGCTTGAATGCGAAACGCGGGGCCTCACGCCAGCCATAGTGATCGTGCGCGATCGGGGCGACGCTCGAGCTGTATTTGAAGCCTTGTTCGGCCAGAACCATGTAAGCCCACGGCGTGCGGCTATCGATCGAGAAGCTGGGCGCGCGGTACCCGGTGATTTCAACCCCTGCGGCGTCCTCGATCACTTTCCGGCTACGCTCAAGGTCGGCGGCGAATGACTTGCTGTCGAGTCGGAAAACCCGTTCGTGATCCCACCCGTGACTGGCAATCTCATGTCCAGCAGCGACGATCTGGCGCATCAGCGGCCCGTGGCGCTGCGCCACCCAGCCCAACGTAAAGAAGGTCGCCTTGACGTCGGCTTTGGCGAACATGTCGAGAATCGCCGAGCAATTGCGCTCGACCCGGTCAGCCAGGCCGTCCCAGTTGCTCCGATCGATCACGCCTTCGAAGGCGCCGACCTGGAACCAGTCCTCGACGTCCACCGAAAGACCATTGATTACCCGTTCAGTCATGCGCTGCGCGCCTCCTGCACAGGTCAGGCCGCGGCGCGGCTGGCGTCGTCGGCTTCGATCCACTCGATCAGCATGGTCAGCGTGTGACGGATGGTGCGTTCCTGCTCGAGCATCTTGGCCTCGAATTGGCTGAGCTTCGCCTCGACCGCGGCAAGCGCTGAACCGTGAGCCGGATCGCCCGCCGATGCCGGCGCTGCTTCCTGCTCGTTGGCAAGCTCGATCACCGCCTGCTGCAATTCGGCGATCTGCGCATCGCGCTCGGCCAGCATCGACTGCAACTGCGCGAGCGCAACCGCGTCAACCGGAGGCGGTGCCGGAGCAGCAATTACAGCAGCGACGAGTTCTTCCGGTTTGGCTGCGGGCCGGCTCAGCGGCATCGTGCCGTCGAGTTCGAGTTCCTCAAGCACCTGGCTCAGCATCGCGCCGTCGATGCGGCTGCGCTGATCGACCGCGCCGAGCATCATCAGCCGGTTGCAGATCTGGTTGATCCGGCGCGGCACGCCGCCCGAAGCTTCGAACAATTCGGTGAACACGCGCTGGTCGAACTTGGGATTGCTGTTCCAGCCGACGCACTTCAGGCGGTGCTCGATGTAGGGCTGGACTTCAGCGAGCTCCATCGCGTCAAGGTGATGCGCCGCAATTACGCGCTGGCGCAGCTGTTCGAGTTGCGGATGTTCCTGGATGGTATCGCGGAATTCGGGCTGGCCGAGCAGCAGCGCCTGGATCAGCGGATGCGCGCCGAGCTGGAAGTTCGACAGCATGCGCAGCTCTTCGAGCGCTTCCAGTTCAAGGTTCTGGCTTTCGTCGACCACCAGCAGGCAGCGCCGTCCTGCGCGTGCCTCGTCATGCAGGAATGCCTCGATCGCGCCCAGCGCGCTGGCCTTATCGTGTCCGTCAACGATCAAGCCGAACGCCTGCGCAACCACGTGGACCAGTTCCTCGCCATCGAGCTTGCTGGTGACGATCTGCGCAGCGGTGAGCCGAGCCGGGTCGATCGTCGCCATCAGATGCGCGACCAGCGTCGATTTGCCTGCGCCAACCTCGCCGGTGATCACCACGAAGCCTTCGCCCTGCGCGAGGCCGTACGAGAGGTACGACAGCGCCTTGCGGTGCGTCAGGCTTTCAAAATAGAAAGTCGGATCGGGCGTAAGCTGGAAGGGGCGCCCGGTCAGCCCGTAGAAATCATTAAACATCGAAATATCCCTTTCCAGGCTCAGAACGAGTAGCGCAGGCCGACGAGCCCGCTCGCGGTCCAGATATCCTGGAGCACTTCGCGGTTGACGCCATTGATGCCCACAGCGGCCGTTGCAGTCAGGTTGCCGGTGAGCGTGCGATAATAAGCAGCGGTTGCGCCGAGCGAGCTGGAGTTGCCAGCAAGAGCGTCTCCGCTTTGGTACCAGTTCGCCCACACATTGGTGCCGAAGCTGGAATTCCGGTCGATCCGCCCGTTGAGGTAAGCGGCGACCCAGTAATTCTCGTCGATCACTCCGTTGGCGAGCGCGAGCACGGTGCCCGGCGCGGCGATGAAGGTGTGACGGTCATACCCGGCATCCACGCCGTACTGCAGGTTGTTGCCCTGGATTCCGAGGCTCGCCATCACCCCGCGGCCGCGGAAGGTGGCCGAGCGGACCGAGCCGAGCGCGCCGTTGAGGCACCCGCCGCCGCTGTTGCCCTGCGCGGTCGTCGTGCCCGCAACGCAGGTGCTGAGCCCGCCGGTAAGCGGATTGCGCAAGCCATCGAACTGGGTCGGCAAGTCGGCCAGCGCCTGGTTGAGGCGGCCGCCGAAGCCCGAAATCCCGTCATAGACCGAGACATTAAGCGTGGTGCGCGAATTGGGCGCGTAAGCGAAGCTGCCGAAATAGGTGGTCGAGCCATAGCGGCGACCGACATGCGCTTCCAATGCAGTGCGGCGGCTGGGCCGCCACATCACGCCGGCATCCCAGATCAGCCCTTCGGCCTCGTAAGAAATCTGGCGCGGCTGGCTTGTGTCGGTGACATAGCGGCCATTGGCGGCGAGCACCGGCAAACCGGTCAGCGTATCGATCAACGCGTCGCGCTGTGAAACCTCGACTTTCTCATAGCCGACACCGCCGACCAGCGCGAGGTCGCTGCCGAGCGGCAGCAGCGCATCGGCGCGCACGTGCTTGTCATCGATACGCTGATCGAGATTGGATACATCTTCGTGGTTCCAGCCAGCGCCCAGCCCCAGCCCGATCGGCAGGAGTGTGCCCGCCTTGGTGCCAAGGTGCAGCACGGCGTTGTGCACGGTGCCGTCGTCATAAAGATCGACCGGCGTCTGCCCGGGGTTTGCCGGAAGGACGTTCGGGGTTGTCACTCGCGTATAGCCGAAGCGGTAATGCCCCTCGACGTCGATATCGCCCAGTTGGGTCTTGAGCGACGGGCCGATGTAGCCGCCATAGACCTGCGCCGAGCTATTGCCGAATTCGAGCCCCGGAGTTGTCGCGCCGTTATTCTCGACGCTCATCCGCGCGGCCATAGCCCCGCCTTCGATGAACAACGTGTGCGGCACCACGGCCACATTAGCCCGGGCCACACCGCTGACCACATCGCTGTCGCTGATCTTGTTGCCGCCCCAACCAAAGCGGCGCTCATACCGCACCGCGACACCGGCCTGAGCGTTGCGGCCGTTGAGCTGGGCCTCGACGCCGGCCGAGACGGTCGAATAGGTCAGAGTTTCATTGCCAGGTGAAAGTTCGGCCGTAACCACCTGCTGCGCCTCGATATAAGGTGTGACGCGGATCCGGCCAGTGTGGCGCGAGATGCCGGGCAGCACTGTGCCGCTATCGCCATCGTCAGCGGCCTCGTCACCGTCATCCGATCCGGAATTTGCGGACGCTGCGGGACCAGACCCGCCGAGATCGCCATACGGCATAGTCTGCGCATGTGCGGCGCATGGGGTCACGACTGCAAAGAGCGCGGTTGCGGCGAGCGAAGTAAGGTATTGCGGCTTCATGATCAGCCTCCGTATCCGTAGTAGGACCCGAAGCGGCGACCGCTCGGGCTGAAGTGGACGGCATTCAGAATGAGTTGAATGTTCGGGCAGGCCGAAAGCAACGAGACGGCATCCTCAAGGCTGCTCTGCGCCGTCTTGTCGCAGCGGGCGACGACCACGGCCTGGCCCACGTATTTGGCGAGAGCAGCGGCTGGCGATGCTGCGAGCGCTGGCGGGGAATCGAAAATCACGAAGCGCTGCGGCGCGCCCTGCACCAGGTGATCCAGCACGGTGCGGGTCCGCGAGCTGGTCAGGTATTCAGTGTCGGATGTAGTTGCGACACCTGCCGGAAGCACCCAAAGTCCTGGGATATCGGTGCCGATCACGCAGTCCGCGGCGTCGATTTCCGGATTGGCCAGCGCGTCCATCAAACCGGGCCCACCGGGCAGGCCCAGCATCGACAGGACCGATGGCTTGGCGAAATCGGCGTCGACCAGCAATACTTCGCATTCTTTCTCGGCGGCGATCGCCAGCGCGAGATTGACTGAGGTAAAGCTCTTCCCCTCACCTGGATGCGGCGAGCAGATCAGCACCCTCTGCGCCGCAGGACCCATGCCCTGCTGGGCGAGCTGATCGGCGTTGAGCAGCAGCTGGCGCTTCACAATGCGGAATTCCTCGAGCACTGCGGTGACGGTGCTTTCCGGAACGATTAGACCCTGGTCACGCAAATGCTGGCGATTGACCGTGTGGCGCGCACCCTTGAACACCACTGGTTCGGGCAGCTTTGCCACGGCTTGGGCAGGCTTGGCTGCTGCCGCTTCAAGCACCTCGCCCACGACAACTTCGGGTGCCGCTTGCGGCGTAACCGGGGCCGAAGCAGCCATCGGCGCTTCAGCCACCGGCGACACCACGGCTTCTTCGACGACCTCATCAGCGCGGCGATAAAGGCGGCGCTTGCTCGGCGGGGGAACCAGGTTTTCCGGGATCGGCGCAGAGGTAAGCTGGACGAGATCGTAATTGCGCACCACGCGCTCGATCAACGTCGCGCCCCTCGCCTTGGGCACTTCCGCTTCGCCTTCGGAGAGGGGGATTTTGCTGTGCTTGGTCATACGTTCCTCAGGCCACCATGCCGCGCTGGATGAATTCGATCGTCAGCAGAACCACGAACAGCCCGCCAAGTGCGCCGCTGGCGGCATAGAAATATTTCATCCGGCGGCGGCGGAGCGCGCGGCCAGTGTCGGTCAGCGTCTGGCTGATCGCACCCAGGACCGGCAGGCCCATCGCCTTCTCGAGCCGGCCGGTAGTGGCAAAGGTCGAGCGCAACTGGCCCACCGCGAAGGCGGCAGCGCAGCCCGCACCCAGACCCATGAACAGCACGAAGAACAGCAGCAGAGGACGGTTGGGTGCGACCGGCGAACGCGGCGTGGTCGGCGGGTCGATGACCTGGAACTTGACTGCATTCTGCTGGTTGCTGACCGAGCCGCGGATCTTGAGCTCTTCACGGTCGTGGAGAAGCTTGTCGTACTGCTCCTTCATCACGTCATAATCGCGGGTGATGCGCTGGTATTCGGCCGCAGCCTCGGGGTTCGAGAATTGCTGCGCGGTCAGCTGCGAGATTTCAGACTGTACGGAAGCGCGCCGGGCAGAGAGCGCCTGGACGTTCGCTGCGCGTTCGGCGCGGATCGATTCGAGCGACGAATAGGCCGGATTGAGCACACCGCTCCCGCTGCCGCCTTCCGAGGCTGCGGCGCCTTGCAGCGCCTTGACCTGGTTGCGCGCGGCGATCACGTCGGGATGGTTTTCGGTCAGCCCGCGGGCGCGCAGCGAGTTGAGCTGGGCCTGGGCATCGTTAAGCGCGCCGCGCGCGCCGCCCACCGGAGCAGCGCCGGTGATGGTCCGCGGCGTGCCAGCCATCTGGCCGTTGATCGCAGCGTAAGAACTTTGTGCGGCGGCGAGATCGGCATCGATCCCGCGCAGTTCGGTGCGCGATGCTTCAAGCTTCTGCAGCCCCGCAGCCGCGCCGCCAGCAAGGCTGGGGTTCTGCGCTTCGAAGGCAAGCCGCTTCTGGTCGGTAGTCGCCAGATCCTTCTCGCGGTCAGCTATCTGCTGGTCGAGGAAAGTCAGCGAAGACGACATCTCGCCGCGATTGCCCGAGAGGTTTTCCTCGCGGAAGATATCGATCAGCTTCTGCGTCACGGCCTGCGCAATCTTGGCGTTGGCCGCGTCGGAGTTGCTGCCGTCGCCGTAACTGGCGGTGATGACGAACAGGTTCTGCTCGTCGCTTTCAACCTTGATCTTCTTGCCCAGTGAAAGGACTGCGCCCTCCATCTGCTTGGGCAAGGTAATCCCGGTACCGATCGGAGTAGCGCGGACCACCTTTTCCAGGTTCACCGCGCTGGTCAGCGTCTGGCGGACCCGGTCGATCGTGTTTTTGGCATCGCTGTGGCCGAGGCCCATCTGCTCGGACAAGACATCGTCAAGCTGGACGTAGATTCGGGCCTTGCTCTCATAGCTGTTGGGCACCATCGCCACGACCAGCCAGCCCAGCAGGCACAACCCCCAGGCCACGCCCAGCGCAAGCCAGCGGCGGTGCCACACCGAATAGATGGCGGAACGAAGTTCGTCGTAGATGTTGGTCATTGTGTGCCCCCGCCCACCTTGCTCAGAACTGGCTTTCGGGGATGATGATCACGTCACCCGGCATCAGCATGACGTTGGCCTTGCTGTCGCCGCGCTTGAGCAAGTCGCCAAGGCGCAGGCCGTACTCCGTCTGCTTGCCGGTTTCCTTGTCAAAGCGGATCAGCTTGGCACGGTTGCCGGCCGCATATTCGCTGAGCCCCCCGACGGCGATCATCGCGTCGAGCACGGTCATGTTGGCACGGTACGGCAGCGAGGCCGGCTTGCCCGTCGCGCCGATGATCCGCACCTGCTGGCTGAAGGTTCCGGCAAATTTGTTGACGATCACCGAGACCAGCGGGTCCTGGATGTACTGCGAAAGCTGCAGGGTAATGTCGTCAGCCAGCATCTTGGGCGTTTTGCCCACGGCCGGCATGTCGGTGATCAGCGGCGTGGTTATCCGTCCGTCGGGCCGCACCTGAACCTTCGCGCCAAGCTCGGGATTGCGCCACACGAAGATGGTCAGCTCATCGAGCGGGCCGATAATGTAATCCTCGCCCGGACCTTCCTGCATCGCCACGAACGAAGCGGCAGGAAGCTGCGGCCCGCTCGCGCCACCGGCACAGCCGCCCAGCGCCAGGCTAAGCATGGCGCTGCCTGCCAGAAGACGGTGGAAGCGGGTGATTTTCATTGCGAGCATCCTTCAGCGGCGCCGCGTCCACGCTTCAGGTTTGCTCACCTGCAGCGAAGATCCGGCAAATTCAGGCTCCGCTATCGTTAAAAAGGGTGAATATTGCGTTAGCCTTATGTGCAGATTCGGTGCGCGTAAGGCAGTGGTCCCGAAACAGGACGCAGTGCTGGGAAGGTCTTAAACCAGCATTTCCGCGGCAGGACCGTGGCCGAGGAACTGCGCTGGACTGGCACTCGCACCATATGCTCCGGCACAGAACACAGCGACCAGATCGCCGACCTCAGCCCGAGGGAATCCGCCCTTTTCGGCCAAGCGGTCAAGCGGCGTGCACAGACAGCCAACGACGCTTGCTTCTTCCGTGACCGGCGCGTCGAACTTGGTGGCGATCGCAACCGGATAGTTGCGCCGCACCACCGTGCCGAAGTTGCCCGTGGCAGCTAACTGGTGATGCAGCCCGCCATCGGTGACCAGAAAGACCTCACCATGGCTGACCTTGCGGTCGACAATTTCGGTCAGGTAAATCCCCGCTTCGCCCACCAGAAAACGGCCAAGTTCTAGGCAGAATTGCGTCTCGGCCAGCACCGCGGGCGCCTTGTCCAGTGCTTCGCCCAGCGCCGCACCGATCGCGACAACGTCAACCGGCTCGTCTCCGGGAAAATACGGAATGCCGAGCCCGCCGCCGAGGTTGCAATGCGGCAATGCGGCCCCGCTCGCTTCGGCAAGCTCTGCCGCCAAGGCGAGCGACTGCGCCTGCGTTTCGATGATCGCCGCCGTGCCCAGCGCCTGACTGCCTGCGAAAATGTGAAATCCGCGCCATTCCGCGCCATTGGCGATGACCATCCGGGCCAGCGTCGGCACCCGCTCGGCATCGATTCCGAACTGCTTGGCCCCGCCGCCCATCTTCATGCCCGACCCCTTGAGATCGAATGCCGGATTGACCCGGATCGCCAGCCGCGGCGTGACGCCGAGACGGGCCCCGATATCGAGCGCGCGAACCGCTTCGCCTTCGGATTCGAGATTGAGCGTGGTCCCCGCCGTGATGGCGGCCTCCAGCTCGGTGTCGCGTTTGCCGGGGCCGGCAAAGCTGATCCGCGCGGGCGAAATCCCAGCTGCCTGGACCAGCGCCAATTCCCCGCCCGAAGCGATATCGAAGCCGTCGACCAATCCAGCCATCAGTTCCAGCACCGGCACAAACGGATTGGCCTTGACCGCGTAATGCAGCGCAACGCGACTGGGCAGCGATGCGAGAAGATCGCGCACCCGGCGCCGGATCATTGCCGAGGAATAGACGAACAGCGGCGTCTGGCCTGCTTCCTCGACCAGTGCGCGCGCCGTGCGGGTGCCGACCGCCAGCTGGCCGTCGATCATTGCAAACCCAGGCGGGATCGGACCGAGCGGCTTCATGCGGAAAGTTCCGCGTAAAGGCCTGCGCGGTCAATCTTGCCATTGGGTGAAATGGGCATTGCCTGACGCCAGTGAATATGTTTTGGTTGCATGAAATTTGGCAACTTTTGCAGGAGGATACGCGGAAGTTCTGTCTCTGCACCTGAATGTGCATCGAGGCCGCGCACGACCAGATGCACCGCATGGCCAAGCCGCTCGTCCGGAATTCCCAGTGCGACCGCCTCGGCAATGAGGCCACTGGCAAGCGCCACCTCTTCGATTTCCTGCGGACTTATCCGGTTTCCGGCGCTCTTGATCATCGCATCACGCCGCCCGGCGAAATAGAGCAGGCCGTCCGCAGCCCGCCGCACCCGATCGCCGGACCACACTGCGGTTCCGCCATAACGCGACATGGCTGGTGCCGGTTTGAACCGCTCGGCAGTGCGCTCTGCGTCCTGCCAGTACCCTTGCGCCACCAGCGGGCCGCAATGGACCAGCTCGCCCTCCTCGTCATCCGCCGCCAATGTACCGCTGTCGGCGATGACCAGCACTTCGGCGTGAGGGATCGCCTTGCCCATCGAGGTCGGATGCGCGTCAACCAACGCAGGATCGAGATAGGTCGAACGGAAGGCCTCGGTCAGGCCGTACATCGGAAACAACCGGGCCTTGGGGAACAGTGCGCGTAGCTTACGCACCAGGACAATTGTGAGCGCACCACCCGAATTAGTTAGCTGCCGCAGCTTTTCCGCCGTTTCGTCCGGCCAATCAAGTTCAGTGAGCTGAATCCACAAGGGCGGCACTGCTGCCAGCGTCGTGACGCCATGCCGTTCGACCGCCTTCACGACGTCGCGCGGGGTCAGATAATCGAGCGGCACCACGCTGCCACCAGCATACCAGGTGCTGAACAGCTGGTTCTGGCCGTAATCGAACGACAATGGCAGAACCGCCAGTGTCACGTCGTCGGCGGTCAGCCCCAGGTATTTTGCCACGCTTTCGGCCCCAAGCCACATGTTCGCATGGCTCAGCATCACGCCTTTGGGCTTGCCGGTCGAGCCGCTGGTGTAAAGGATCGCGGCAAGCGCAGCAGGGTCGGCCGTAGATGAACCAAGCGGTTCTGCCTGAAGCGCAGAATCTAGCGCAAATTCGTCATGCAATACATTGCAGTCAATCGGTAAATCTTGTCCGGTCAGCGTCGCCAGACGGGCCGAAGTGCCGATCAGCAAGCTCGCCCCGCTGTCAGCCAGAATATGTGCTACTTGTGCCCGCTTGAGCAGTGGGTTGACCGGCACGTGCACCAGTCCTGCGCGCGCTGCGGCGAGCGGCATCAGGCAGGTCAACTCATCTTTGGCTGCCCAGCTCGCCACGCGCGCGCCCGGTTCGGGCACAACGCTTTTGAGCCAGCCCGCGAGCCGCGCGACACGATCCCTTAAGTCCTTGTAGTTAAGGGTGCCGCTGCGCAGCACCAGAGCCGGTGCGTCGCAAGCCCCGCGCAGCGCGAGATAATCGAGCGGCCGGATCGCGGTTTCGTGCGGGGACAGCAAGGTTCAGGTGGCTCCGGGAAGAGGATGTGCGCAGTGATCGTGGTTAACTATCACGATGATCTTAACGAAGTGCAACGCGACCCTGCGCTTGCCGCGCTGCTGGCCGCGCCGCTGGCGCGCGCACCATTCGACCGGATTGCCTGGTGGCAAGGGCTGGTGAGCCATTGCGGCATGCTTCCCCTGATCGCGGTGGCGCGTGACGGCGACCAGCGCTGCGCCTTGCCCCTGCTGCGGCAGGCCCGCGATGTCGTGGCACTGGCGAACTGGTACAATTTCACCGTAACCCCGATCTTCACCGCCGGCGCAGATCGTCACCAGTTGCTGGTTGCAATGGCCGGTGATCTCGCCGGTCAGACGCCATGCATCGTGCTTGCTCCTCTTCCCGATGAACTTGGGGAAACCAGCCTCATCGAAACCGCATTCCGCGCCGCCGGGTGGGCAGTCTGGCGCGACCAGTGCGATATCAATCACGTGCTGCACGTGCGCGGGCGATCATTCGGCGAATACATGGCATCACGCCCCGGCCAGCTGCGCACCACGCTGAAACGCAAGGGCGGCAAGGTGGCGGTGACCATCGAAACCGCGTTCAATCCGCAAAGCTGGGCCGCATACGAAACAATCTACGCACAGAGCTGGAAGCCTGAGGAAGGATCTCCGGCCTTCCTGCGCAGCTTTGCCGAAGCTGAAGGCGCGGCTGGCCGGTTGCGGCTCGCACTTGCACATGCGGATGGCGAGCCGGTTTCCGCGCAATTCTGGACTGTCGAAGGCGGCACGGCCTATATTCACAAGCTGGCTCATACCGAGGCGTCCAAGCCGCTATCGCCAGGGACCACATTGTCCGCCGCGCTGTTCGAGCGCGTGGTCGATACTGACCGCGTCGAAACGGTCGACTTCGGCACCGGCGACAATCCCTACAAGCGCGACTGGATGGAAGAGGTGCGGCCACGCTACCGCCTCACAATGTTCCGCCCAGGCTGGCCCGGAAACTGGCCGCGGATGGCCAAGGCCAGCTTGCGTCACTGGGCCCGCCGGGGCTAGAGCGCCGCAGATGGATACGACCGACCGCAAGCTGCGCACGATTCTGGCCGATGTGCTGGGCCTGAGCCACAACCAGGTAGCTGAGTTCACCGCCGACACCGGCCTGTTCGGTGACCTGCCCGAACTCGATTCGATGGCCGTCGCCGGATTGCTCACAGAAATGGAAGACCGCCTCGAAATCGTGATCGACGAGGACGAGATCGATGGCGAGGTGTTCGAAACCTATGGCAGCCTGCTCGCCTTCACGCAGGCCAAACGGGACGCGGCTTGAAACCGGCCAGTTACCCCTGCCCGTTGCCCGGCGGCGCGGCGGCAAGCGAATATGCGCTGACCTTCGATTTCTCGCGCAAGTACCGCGTGCTGATTGCCCCTGCCCTGTTCGATGAAGGCCAAAAGCTGCGGCGCTTCACAGTTGAGGTCATGCGGCGGTTGAACGGAGCGGGCATTGACAGTTTCCTCCCCGATTTGCCCGGACTCAACGAGAGCGAACAGGATCTTGCGCTGATCGAGCCTGAAGACTGGCGCATGGCGCTGGAGGCAGCGGGGCGGCATTTCGCAGCAACCCATGTCCTCGCCATGCGCGGTGGCGGGCTGGTCTTGCCGGGCAAGCTTGGCGGCTGGCACTATGCCCCGGTCAAGGGTGCCAGCCTTTTGAAGACCATGCTGCGCGCGCGGATCATCGCCTCGCGCGAGGCGGGGCGTGAGGAAACGCTCGATGCCTTGATGGCGCAAGGACTGGCGATGGGTATCGAACTTGCAGGCTATTCGCTTTCGGGCGAGATGCTGCGCCAGATGGGCAAGCTCATGCCGGGCAAGCAGCCTGGGATCGGCGTAGTCGAACACGAGCTACTCGGTGGCGGGCCGCTGTGGCTGCGCGCGGAACCCGATGAGGATCGCAGCCAGGCCGATGCGCTGGCCGCGATCCTCGCGGTGGGGGTTAGCGCCTAATGCGCCGCCACATCGCCTTCGAATGCAATGGCGACACGCTGGTCGGCACGATCGATGCCGGTGAGGCCGCGTCCGGCTTGCTGATCGTGACCGGCGGCAACGAATTGCGCTGCGGGCCTTATGGCAGCCACGCAGAACTCGCCGCGAAGATCTCCGCCGCTGGCTTCCCGGTAATGCGGTTCGATCGGCGCGGCGTGGGTGACAGCAGCGGCTACAACGGCGGCTTTACCACCAGCGCTGACGACCTCGCCGCTGCCAATGCCGCGTTTCGCAAGGCATTCCCGCGCATGAAGCGGATCGCCGCCTACGGCAATTGCGATGCGGCGAGCGCGCTGATGCTGGCACAGGGCGCGGGCTGTGAAGCACTGGTCCTCGCCAATCCCTGGACGTTCGAACCCGAGGTCGAAGCTGCGCCAGAGGAACCTGTACAGCCGCAGATGACCCCGCGGGCAATTCGCGCGCATTATCTGCGCCGCCTGACCGATCCGCGCGCGCTGCTCCGCCTCGTGACTGGCAAGGTCAAAATCGGGCAGATGGCCGGCAGCCTGGTCGATGCCGCGAAGCCCGCGCCGCCGCAAACCGCGCTCGCCCAGGCCATGGCTGACGGCATCGCCGGCTTCGCCGGGTCAGTCGCGCTGCTGGTGGCGGAGAACGATCGCACCGCACAGGTGTTCCTGTCGCAGTGGCAGGACAACGATCCGCGCATCCGCATCTGCCCCGATGCCGGGCACAGCTTCATCGAACCGCAGGCGCGTATCTGGCTTCAAGGGCAATTGCTCGGAGCGCTAAGGTCGCTGGGTTAGCGACAAGCGCTTCAACGCTCATTTCCCAAACCCGTTCGTGCTGAGGAGGGGCTTTGCCCTGTCTCGAAGCACTGCGCGCCACGCTGGGTCCTTCGAGACGGCTCCTCAGCACGAACGGTATGGGGGAATTCTAATCGCGCGCCTGGCGGTGCTCGCGCGCCGCAAGGAAGCGTTCGGCATCGAGCGCGGCCATGCAGCCGGTGCCCGCAGCAGTTACCGCTTGGCGATAGACATGGTCCATCACATCGCCGCAGGCGAACACGCCGGGGATCGCTGTCTTGGGCGTGCCGGGTTCGACGATCAGGTAGCCCGTCGCATCGGCTTCAAGCTGATCCTTGAACAGCTCGGTCGATGGCGCATGGCCGATCGCCACGAAGGCGCCCTGAGTGGGTTCAACCGAAGCCTCGCCGGATACGGTATCGCGCAAGGACACGCCGGTCAGGCCAGTATCCCCGCCGACGAAGTGATCGACCGCCTTGTTCCACAGCACCTTGATCTTCGGGTTGGCCATCAGCCGGTCCTCGAGGATTTTCTCGCAGCGCAGCGAATCGCGGCGGTGGATCAGCGTCACGTCGTCAGAGTGGTTGGTCATGTAGAGCGCTTCTTCGACCGCAGTATTGCCACCGCCGATCACCACCACCTTCTTGCCACGGTAGAAGAACCCGTCGCAGGTCGCGCAGGCTGAAACGCCCTTGCCCGAAAGCTCCTGCTCGCCCGGAACGCCCAGCCACTTGGCCTGCGCGCCGGTGGCGATCACCAGCGTTTCGCCTTCGTAGATATCTCCGCCGTCGCCAATTGCGCGGAACGGCCATGACTTCAGGTCGACCGAGGTAATCGTGTCCCACATCATCCGCGTGCCGACATGCTCGGCCTGGGCCTGCATCTCTTCCATCAGCCATGGCCCCTGGACCACATCGCGGAAACCCGGATAATTCTCGACATCGGTGGTGATCGTCAGCTGGCCGCCGGGCTGGAGGCCCTGCACCACAATCGGCTTGAGGCCAGCGCGCGCGCCATAGATTGCCGCCGAAAGTCCGGCCGGACCCGATCCGATGATCAGCATGCGGGTGGTATGGGTGGTCATCGTTTCCCTCCTGTGCGCTGGCCCAGATAGGTATCGCCGGGGCGCTTGGCGAGTCCTTGATGGCACCCTTTCCCCCGGCGTTGACGAGGGCGCGCAAAACGCGCAATTGGCGGCGCATGACGACTTTCGGACCCAGCGCCAACAGCTTCATCTCGCAGCGGCTCAAGCTGCACTACGTCGATTGGGGCAACCCCGAAGCACCGCCGCTGATCCTCCAGCATGGCGGGCGCGACCATTCGCGCAGCTGGGATTGGGTGGCCGAAGAACTGGCCAAGGACTGGCACGTCATCGCCCCGGACCTGCGCGGTCACGGCGACAGCGCCTGGGCACCTGACGGCAATTATGACATGGCCCCGTTCGTCTATGATTTCGCCCAACTCGTGCACACTCTGGGCCACGACCAGGTGACGATCATCGCTCATTCGCTCGGCGGCAATATCGCCACGCGTTATACCGGGCTCTACCCAGAAAAGGTCCGCAAGCTGGTCAATATCGAGGGGCTTGGCCCTTCACCCAAAATTCGCGCCCAGCGCGAAGCGGCGGGGTATGCCAACCGTTTCCGCAAGTGGATCGATGATCGCCGCAAGGCAGCCGGGCGGATCCCACGCCGCTATCCCACGATCGAAGCCGCCTATGCCCGCATGAAGGAAGAAAACGGCTTTCTCACTGACGAACAGGCCCGCCACCTCACCGTGCACGGCGCAAGCCGCAACGAGGACGGCACCTGGAGTTGGAAGTTCGATCCCTATCTCAACGTCTGGCCATTCGAGGATGTCCCTGACGAGCGCACCAATGAGCTATGGGGCGCGATCACTTGCCCGGTGCTGCTGCTGTACGGTGCCAACAGCTGGGCTTCGAACCCCGAGCTCGACGGGCGCGCCGACATTTTTGCGAACCACCGCACGGTCGAGTTCGAAAACGCCGGGCATTGGCTGCACCACGACCAGTTCGACCGCTTCATGGCCGAAGTGCGCGGCTTCCTTTAAGCTTCGAGATAAGCCGCGCGCAGTTCATCGCGGAACACTGAATCGACCCCGATGACTTCGGCTAGATAGGCATCGATGCTGCCATGCCGCTCGGTTGCGCGACCGAATGCAGTCGTCAGATAGTCGGCTTCGACCCCCATCAGCGTGCGGATTGTTTCGTCGCTGATGTTGCCGCGATTTGCGCGGATTTGCGTCGCCCCGGCAGCAATGCGTGCCTCAATGTTGCCGGCCTGGTTGGTCAGCACGTAGTCGGCGACAATATCGTCATGTGACACGCCCAGCACATGCTGCGCCAGCGCGACCGCGAACCCGGTGCGATCCTTGCCCGCGACGCAGTGGACCAGGCTCGGCCCTTCGGCGCGGCGCAGCACCTCGAAATAGCAGCGCAGCATCGGGACCAGATTCTCGCGGAAAGGTATTCCGTCATAGAGGCGAAGCATCGCTGCGCGGGCTTCGGTCGCGGTAATAACACCGTCAGCCGCCTCGGTATGCAACGCAAGCCCGGCAGTCTCTTCAGGATAGGCGAAAACTTGCGGATCGAAGCCTGGGCCGCGGCGGCACGGTTTGGCTGCGCGCTCGCTCGGTCCGCGCAAATCGACAACAGTCTTGATGCCAAGCGCCTCGATCGCTGCCAGGTCCGCATCGTTTCCGTCGCCATGCTGAGCCGAGCGCCACAGCACCCCGGCCTTGACCCGCGCACCATCTGCCGCAGCGTAGTTGCCGTAGTCACGGAAATTATGAACGCCATCGAGCTTGAGAACACGGTCCTGCATGGCTCGCGCTTGGCAGGATGATCCGCGCAGTGCAAGAAGCGCCGGCATTTTCAGGAGAATTCGGATGCTTGGACTGGCTCTTTCGCTGGCGCTGACGGCACAGGCGGGCCTGCCCCCGATCGACGCCGCGATCACCCCCAGCAAACCGCTGAGCTCGACGCGCGCAGGCGTACCGTCCGACAACACCTGTGACGAGCCGGTCTTGCTGGTGCTCAGCGGCCCGTTAAGCGATACCGGGCGGATGACTGCCTACTCGCGCGGCATCGCCTCCAGCGGACTTTACCAGCAGCTTGGCGGCTACGTGTTGAATAGCCCCACGCCGTCCGACGCGCTTGCGGGAAGCAGCGCCGTATCGTTCCAGTCAGTGTTGCGTTTTCCCTGCCGCGCCAACGCGCTCGCCTTCTGGAACAGCAAGCTCCAGCAGGACCAGTTCACGTTGCTGCGCGGCACAGCACCGGCAGCCGACATTGCCGCCGCGATCTATTCCGAGCTTCCGCTCCGTGAGGACCTGGTCGGCAAAGTCGGCGACAACAGCTACAGCGCCGCGTTTAGCGCTGCAGCCATGCCGGGTGCACGCTAGAGAGGCATATTGGTCCGGCTTTCTTCAGCCAATGCCGAGAACCGATGCGCGACCGCATCGAGAACTTCGGACGAGAATTGCGCAGCCGCTGCCCTGGACCGTGCGGCTTCGGTCACGAAGCCATCACTGAGCGAGCGCATGAACTCGAACTGGGCGGCGATCATGTCGGCGGGGGTCGTCGCGCCAGCAGCGGCTTTGAACGCGGCATTGGCCATTTCAATGTTGGTCCGGCCCAGATCCTGCACCCGTTTCGCTGCCTGCTCGGCAAAGACTATCGAGAGCCGGGACAGTTCCGCGCCGGCCTGAAGATTGCCCTTGTGCAGGGCGGCAATCCGTTCGCTCACGTCGGCCGCGTTGACCATCGCGTTGCTAAGGTGCCCCATCGCACTGTCCGCGATCTCGCCGCGCATCGTTCCCTTGACCTTGCTGTTCATCGCACTTTCCTCTCCGTTGCAATCAAGCGGCGGTCCAGCCGCCGTCGATCGATATGTTGGTACCGGTGATGTTTTTCGCGGCATCCGAGCACAGGAAGACGCAGGTCCCGGCAACTTCCTCGACTGTCACGAACTGCTTGGTCGGCTGGGCGTGCAGCAGCACGTCTTCGATCACCTGCTCGCGGGTCAGCCCGCGCGAGGCCATGGTCTCGGGAATCTGACGCTCGACCAGCGGCGTCCACACGTAGCCCGGCGAAACGCAGTTGGCGGTAACTCCATCGGTTGCCGCTTCCAGCGCCACCGTCTTGGTCAATCCGTCGATCCCGTGCTTGGCCGAGACGTAGGCCGACTTGAATGGTGAAGCGACCTTGGAATGGGCCGAGGCGGTGTTGATGATGCGGCCCCATTTCCGGCTGCGCATCCCGGGAAGCGCGGCCTGGATGGCATGGAATGCCGCAGTGAGGTTGATCGCAATGATCTGGTCCCACTTTTCGGGCGGGAAGGCTTCGATCGGCGAGACGAACTGGATGCCGGCATTGTTGACCAGGATATCAACCGAACCGAACCGGCTTTCCGCTTCTGCCACCATTGCGCGGATTTCATCGCCGCTCAGCATGTTGGCCGCCGAATAGGTGCAGCCTACGCCGAAATCCCGCTCAATCGCGGCCCGTTCGGCCGCCACCGCATCACTCTCGCCAAGTCCGTTGATGACGACGTTGGCCCCTTCGGTCGCGAGGGCACGAGCAATGGCCAAGCCGATGCCCGAGGTCGAGCCGGTCACGATCGCGGTGCGATTGTTCAGGCTCATTTGCTGGTCGCCGCAGTGGCGATCGACATCGCAACTTCACTGGCCATCTTGATCTGCGGCGCGCGGTCCGTGAGGTCATAACGCTTGCCGATCACGTCGAACCGGGTCCAAGTGACCCAGACCTTGTGGTTTGCATCTTCGAACACCAGCATCCGCACTGGCCAGTCGAGACCTGCGTAGGGGTTCGATTGCAGGAACTGGATGCCCAGCGGCGGGTTGCCGAACAGGATCAGAGTAGAACGATGCACTGGCAAGCCTGCCTGCGCACCCAGTGCGGCCTGGTCGATCTGGTCGAACAGCCTGATCCCCTTGGCCGCAACGTCAGCCTTGAGGCGGACAACCGTATCGTCGAAGCTGTTGGCGCTTTCGAGGCGCATCACATCGGCGGGGACTGAATCCATCGCCATCGCCATCATCGGCGGCGTCTCGGCCGCTGCAGGCCAAGCCACCATGACCGAAAGGCTCAGTGACAGGGCAGTCATCAAACGCAAAACAGGTCGAGCTGACATCGTAGTTTCTCCGGATTGATTTGTTTCAGTGGGGCTCGCCGATCTGGCTCACCCTTCTGCCGCCTGAGTATGGACGGCTTCACCGGCCATGGTTTCATGCAGCACGAAGCCTTCGAGCGGATCGACTGGTTCGCGCCATTGGCCCAGTTCGATCGTCTTGCAGGTGTGCTCGTAACCCGCGCGCCACCGCTCCGAGATGCCGTGCGACGAGAAATCTACGTCCTTCGTGTGATCCTCACCATCAAGCTGCGGCGCCAGCAGCCGAAGCACGTGCATGCGAGTCTCGCAGCCGTAAGCGCGCAGTGCATCGACGTCTGCCGCGTAAGGCGCATCGGCGGGGACTTTATCAGCGATTTGCTGGATCACATGGCGCAGCCGGTGCAACTGACGCTGGCGCTTGATGTGTGTGGCCGCCCGGCTAGCGTACTGTACGTCCTTCTGGCGGTTCATCACCTGCCAGATCGAATCGGGTTCGGCTCCATGCGGGTTCCACAGATGTACTGCGAAGACGACCGAGTTCTGGCGCGGTTCGTCATCAAACACCGCCTCGACCGGGGTATTCGAGACAATCCCTCCGTCCCAATAGAGCTCGCCATCGATCCTCACTGCGGGAAAAGCCGGCGGCAAGGCGCCCGACGCCATGACATGGTCGGCCGAAAGCCGGGAATTGCGAGTGTCGAAATAATGCATTTCGGCGGTCTGGACGCGCGCTGCGCCGACTGTGGCCCGCATTGGTCCATCGTTCAGAAGATCGAAATCGACCAGTTCTTCAAGCGTGCGGCGCAGCGGTTCGGTGGAGTAGTATCCAGCATTTTCCGCACCCAACGCCAGGCGCGGATTGAGGAAGGCCATTGGCTGGGGTGAGAAGAAATTCGGGATCCCCCCCATCATGATCTGCATCGTACGCAAGGGATTGAGCCAAGTTCCCTCTGCCTGACCGAACAAGCGCGAGCTTTCGACCCGCCCCCAGAATTCACGCAGTGCGTCCAATCGGGCTCCTGCTGGATTGCCTGCAATCAGGGCTGCGTTAATCGCGCCGATCGAAGTGCCGATCACCCAGTCGGGTTCAAGCCCGGCTTCGCTAAGTGCCTGATAGACCCCGATCTGGTAAGCTCCGAGCGCGCCTCCGCCCTGCAGCACAAGCACAGTTTGACCAAGGTGCGCCAATTCTTCGCGCAAGTTGCTTGAATGCTTCGTTTGTTCGCTTGGCATGCCCGCTCTCCCGATCAGCCTGCACAGTCCAGGGCCACGTAGCATCAGTAAAACCACCCAGCAGACATGATCTGATCGCAAGTTCGCACCGGGCGGGGGCTTGGTTACATGTGCAATACATATTCGTAACCGAACCCTTTTTCCGAGCGAAACTGATCATCGGGGGGACAGTTCGGACTCCCGGCTCTGGCGAGCATTCAGTGCATGCCGGGGACCAATCGGATCAGATGGAGAAAGCGATGAACAAGTTGAATATGCTCGGGCTGGGTCTTGCTGCCGCCGCAATGGGCGCAGCTGCACCGGCCATGGCAGGAACCTGCCCGGCGGACCAGATCGGCGCGAATGCCCTGACGGGTGCCCCGACCAAAGGCAAGGATGTCACCGACACCGTGATCGGCGCGGTGGATCTTGGACCTGAGATCAAGCTCGACGGGCGTAGCCTGCGCATGCGCATGCTCGTCGTACAGCCCGGCGGCGTTGTTCCCCTGCACAGCCATGTCGATCGTCCTGCACTGATCATGACCGCCAGCGGCACCATGACCGAATATCGCAGCTCGTGCATCGTTCCGATTGTCCATACCGGCGGTGAAGTCGCGCAGGAATCGGGCGGCATTTCGCATTGGTGGAAGAACACCGGCGATACCGTGGCGATCCTCTATTCTTCAGACGTGCATAACGACAAGAAGTAGTTCGTCCCCCAAAAGCCCGCGACCGGAAGACCGGCGCGGGTTTTTTCAGCCTAACTGGCCGGTTTGCCGAAACGCCGCCGCGCCGAGATTGCAAGCGCAATCACGGTGACCATCGTGGCCAGCGCAGCCAGCGCATAAGGCATCAGGAAGGGCAAGCCGACCAGCACCAGCCCGTCGTTGCCGCCGGGGATCATGGCGCCGCCAATTCCCATCATTGCACCACCGATCAGGCAGGTCTGAATCCGGTCGCGGGTTGGCATGGTCCAGGCCGTCATCCCGTGCCGCAATCCGCCAAGCCGGGCCCCCGCCAGGAGCGCAGCGAACAGTGCAATGCGCCAGATGATGCCGCCCGACTTGCCCTTGGCCAGATCGGACAGGAGCTCGGTATAGGTCCATGGCCCCACTCCCAGCAGCATGACGGCAAAAGTTATCCCGATCACCAGGGTGGCCAAGTGCGGATTCCATAATGGGGGCGCTCCCGCCTGCCGATCGCGCCGAAACGCCCGCCAGATGATCCGTGTCGCCCGTGCCAGAGCGAGAAGCACAAAGGCTGCAAGTAACAGCAGCGGCAATTGGGAAATCGAACCTGCCGCCTCAGGCAACCGCATCGGCTCGATCCCGACCAGCTTTTCGAACACCTCGACCCCCAGAAAGAAGCCTAGCGGGGTGATGATGAAGCCAATCTCTCCCGAACCTACCCGGGCGACCGAGCCAAACACGCAGGCGCCGTTCACATAGGCACCCAGCCCCAGCAGAATGCCGCCAAGGATGGTCAACCGGTTGAATTCGAAAGCTGCCGCGCGAACGGGCATCATCTGCAGCAAAGCCGCAATGATCAAGGTCGCCGCAACCCAAAGTCCCGCTTCAAGCAGGGCTATTAACCGGCTCGCCCGGCGCTTCTCGAGCAGTTCCGATACGGCATAGACTGTGCAAGTCGCGCCGCTCTGGATTGCGTAACCCATCAGCCCCGCAGACAGCACAGCAATCCCGAATGCCGCCGTAATCATCGGTTCGTGATCCATCGGGCCCCATCCCGCTTTGCCAAGTCCCCGCCTCGGATACCGCAAGGCCGGGCTCGTTGCACTTGCTGTTCGTTCGGCAAACCCGGTCGATCGGTTACAACGTAAATGTCGTTTTCCCCGAATGCTGCGGCCGAACAGTAAAGCCGCATCAGCCAGCGCCAAGGAAGTAACGGAAGCCCCCTTGCCAGTGGCGGGGGATCGCTTACCCTGCGCGGAGGGGAGACGCCAGTGACCGAACCGAACCAGTCCGATGCAACGCTTGGTGGGCATCCAAAAGCGCTCTATTTTCTTGCTTTTACTGAGCTGTGGGAACGGTTCTCGTTCTACGGGATGACCTCGCTGCTGACGCTCTACATGGTCAAGCAACTGTTGCTGCCGGGTCACGCCGAACACGTTGCGGGATTGGCGGCCCTGCGCCACGTGTTCGAATTGCGCGCGCCGATGACCGACCTCGCTTTCGCCGCACTTATCTATGGATGGTATTCGGGGTTGGTCTATTTCACCCCGATCCTTGGCGGGTGGATCGCGGACCGGGCGCTGGGGGCCAACCGCACGGTGATCATTGGCGCGCTGTTGATGAGCGCGGGGCACCTTGCGATGTCATTCGATCTCAGCTTCCTGCTGGCGCTGGTGCTGCTGATCCTTGGTTCGGGCTGCCTCAAGGGCAATATCTCGGCGCAAGTCGGCGCGCTTTATCCGGCTGAAGCTGAATCGCTGCGCGCACGCGGGTTCACGATCTTCTCGACCGGGATCAACATCGGCGCCGCTGCAGGCCCACTGGTAACCGGGGGTGTTGCGGCGGTGTTTGGCTGGCACGCCGGATTCGGCGTTGCAGCCGGATTGATGTTGCTGGCACTGGCCACCTATATTGTCGGGCAACGCTACCTCCCGGCGAGCCGTCCGCCGGGCGAGCGCCGCATGAAGCGCGCGCCGCTCAACGTCGCTGAACGCCGCCGCATATGGGTGCTGTTCGCGATTATCGCGCTGACCATCCCGGCAGAAATTGCCTATCCGATGGTGTGGAGCATCGGGATCGTCTGGGTCGATCAACAGGTCAACCTGACCAGTGCCTTCGGTGCCGTGCCAGCGAGCTGGTTCAACTCGGTCGATTCGATCGGCAGCATCCTCGCGGCCCCGGTGCTGATCGTGCTTTGGGCGTGGCAGGCGCGGCGCAAGTTCGAACCGGACAGCCTCGGCAAAATCGGGATCGGGATGGTGCTGATCTGCCTGTCGGCGCTGGTGCTTGCGGTCGGCAGCGCGCTTTCATTGGCACCAGGGCAAGTTGCAGTAGGCTGGGCACTTAGCGGGTTTCTGTTGATGGGCCTCGCGTGGATGTATTATTGGCCAACCTTGCTCGCACTGGTGAGCCACGCCGCACCGCGCTCGGTAACCGGGGCGATGGTGGGCGCAGCTTTTCTTTCCCCGTTCATCGCCCACACCGCCGCCGGATGGGTCGGCAGCTTCTACGATCAGATGAGTCCGGCCACGTTCTGGACGATGGACGCGGGGATCGCTGCGCTGGGGGCAGCGCTGGTGTTTGCGCTGCGCGGCCCACTTGGCCGTGTTCTCGACCAGCCAATGGAGGCAGACCAGGTGAACATCGCCAATGGCTAAAGCAGGAATAAAACAACCGGCCGACACTGCTTTGACGCACGACACCGTCGACGATCGCGTTGCCCGGCTTGAACTGATCGACAGCCGGCTGCGCTGGCTTTCCTCTTGGATTATTCACAATGCCAACCATCTGCGCGAAAGCCGCGATGGCCTCAAGGTTGGCGGACACCAAGCCAGTTGCTCGTCGATCTCGACGATCATGACCGCGCTGTATTTTCACGCGCTGCGCCCACAGGACCGGGTCGCGGTAAAGCCGCATGCCGGGCCGGTGCTGCACGCGATCCATTATCTGCTGGGCAACCAGTCGCTTGAGCAATTGCAGGCTTTTCGCGGGCTCGGCGGCGCGCAGAGTTACCCGTCGCGGACCAAGGACAAGATCCCGGTCGATTTCTCCACCGGGTCGGTCGGACTGGGTGTCGCCATGACCGCCTTTGCCAGCCTGGTGCAGGATTATCTGATCGCGCATGGCCAGATGGCACAGACCGACGCCGGACGGATGATCGCGCTGATGGGCGATGCCGAACTGGATGAAGGCAACATCTACGAATGCCTGATCGAGGGCTACAAGCACGACATCAGGAACTGCTGGTGGATCGTCGATTACAACCGCCAGTCGCTCGATT
>JANXUP010000068.1 GCA_025356175.1 Sphingomonadaceae bacterium
TCGCCTGCGCCCCAGAAACTGTCGAAGCGGTTGGCGCCCTTGATCGCCCCGCCGGTATCCTGCGCCACCCACAGGCCGTTCGCTTCGCTGCGGTCGAGCGTGAGGATCAGCGGCGCGCCCAGCGGCACGAACGAGGGATCGGCTGCCACGCTGTCACCGCCGCGTACCGGCACGCTGAGCGCACCGTACGGCCCATCGCCACCCGCCAGTTTGAAGAACACATAACTCTGGTTCTGCCGCATCAGCGCCTTGCCCGCCTCGGGATTGTCGCGGATGTATTGCATGATGCCCTGCATCGAGCCCGAATACTGCCCGGGGTCGCTGCCGATCAGGCCTTGGCTGCGCATCACGCTGCCGATCCCGGTATAGCCCAGCCCGTTCTGCCCGGCATAACCGATCCGCAGGACCGTGCCGTCCGGCGCCTTGAGCCGTCCCGAACCCTGGACTTGAAGGAAGAACAGCTCGACCGGATCGGCCGCCCAGGCAATCTCCAGCCCCCGGCCCGCCAGTGCGCCGTCTTCGATCGCGGCGCGGTCGAAATAGGGGACAAACGCGCCGCTCGCGTCATAACGGCCGAGCGGCTGCGTGCCGTTGTCATTGGCCGGGACATCGCCCGGCTTGGCGCGGACTAGATCAGGCGGCAGGCCATAGACCGGCACGTCGAACCCCGGCTGCCGCGTGCGTACCCCGGCGATTTCCGGCTCGTAGTAGCCGGTGACGAAGGCCTTGCCGTCGCCCACCTTAACGGTTTCGAACCAGGTGACAAAGAATTGGGCGGACTGGGTGGCGGGCCAGGTGGCGGCCGCATCGCAAGCAGGCTTCCAGTCGGCCTGCCGGGTCAGCCCCGAACTATCGGTGCGGGCGAGCAGCTTGGGGCAGCTGGTGCGGAACGCGACCAGCGCGCCGCGAGCGTCCGAATCGGATAGCTTGAAGCCACTGACCGCAGGGCCATTCGCAATGCCGAGCAGCGCCGCTGTCCCGGGCGTGGGTGGTGCAGTCGGCACGGGACTTGGCACTGGTTGGGGTGCGCCGGTTGGCGGAATCAGCCGGACGCCGCAGCCCGAAAGGGCAACCGCAAGCACCAGCGCTGCCAGCTTGCGCCATCCTGACACGCAGCCTTAGCCTTCGTCGGTTTCGTCGAGGAGCCAATCGGGCGTCGCCGCGCTTACCGGCCGCGCGAAGGTCCAGATATCGCGCGACTCGACTGCGTCGTTCAGCGAACCGGCGATAACCGTGCCTTCCTTGTTGCGGGTGACCGCTGCGATATCAGCGGTGAACCGCACGGCAATCCGCGCGAGGCCTGTTTCGAGCGAAGCGGCGACAACCACCGCATCCTCGATCCGGATCAGCCGGTTGTCGAGCTTTTCACCCGCCGTCTCGCGCGCGTCGAGAGCCGCGTTGAAAGTGGCCAGAACATCCGCGTCGCACAGCTTGGCCAGCGCGTCGCGATCACCGCTCCAGAACGCTTCGAGGACCATCCGGTAAGCGCCCTTGGCCCCTTCGAGAAAAGCGAGCAAATCGAACCGCTTGTCAGCCAGTGCCACTTCCTTGAGGGCGCGTTCGATGGCCGGCGTGACACCGGGAACCAGTATGCGTGGCGGCACCGAGACACCGCTGCGATCAGGCAGATCGGTTGCGGGCATGCGCGGCGCATCGACCCGGGGTTCCAGCCGCGGCTGCTCTTCATGCTCCGCCCGCCGGCCAAGGACCGAATAGAGCCGCAGGCCCAAAAAGGCCGCGACCATGGCGATGATGACAATTTCGATGGTCTTGTCCAAAGCTTCAGTCCCTGCCGCCCAAACCCAACTGCACCGGGCGGCTATAACGGTGCATCCTAACTGCAAATAGGTACCAATGACAAATGAACAACGCGTGGACGCGCGGATCAGTGCAATTTTTGCGCTTTGTCGGGAATCAGATCGCCTCCGCGATCTGATTGCAACAAGGGAGGCCCGAGGGGGTTTCCCTGACTCACCAAAGGCCGCAAAGAGACTCGACCCCTTTCACACGCGATGCTAGGCGCGCGGCCACGTCTTAATTATCACCACGAAAGCCGATATTTCCATGTCCGACGAAGGCAACATCATCACCGATCTCGATCTTGGCGCACCGCAGCCCAACGGCGAAGACACACTGCCTTCGGCCGGGATTATCTCGCAATATATCAAGGACCTGTCGGTCGAAAACCCGAATGCGCCGGACAGCTTCCAGTGGACCGACACACCGGTTATCGACGTGCAGTTCAACATCGGCGCGCGCGACGTGACCGATGAGGTCAGCGAAATCGAACTG
>JANXUP010000092.1 GCA_025356175.1 Sphingomonadaceae bacterium
GGCCGATGTGTTCGATTATATCGAGCGCTTCTACAACCCGACGCGCAGGCACTCGACCTTGGGGTATCTCAGCCCCATGGACTTCGAGAAGAAAGCTGAGGTAAGCTAACTTGGTGTCCGTGAAACCGGCAGCAGCTCAGTACGTCCCGTAAAGAACTGTCCGATTTGACGGTCTTAACCTGCTTGCCGTTTGCATCAACGCGCTGAATTTTTAGGTGCGGCACTTCGTGATCGAAGACGAAGTCGCTTGGGAGAAGCTGAGATACCTCCGCCGCTCGCATCCCAGTGAACATCATGAGGATGCCACACCACCACTTGCCCTCACGAGCATGGCAATTCCCGGGGGTCGAAACTCGCTTGGTCGACTGGTAACCGCTGTAGAGTGGTGATTGGCAAAATTTCTTTAATTCCCCTTGGTCGAAGGGTGCTGGTGAACGTTTCACCTGCCCCTTTTTTACTGCCATCTTGAGACCAGCCGCGGGATCGACGGTAATGTGACCCTCGTCCTCGGCCCACCTGAAAAACCCCTGAATGGACTGCCAATATCGCCTCGCAGTTACTGACTTGATCTGGCGCTCGCTCTTGTCCGTAAGCCTGTCTTCAAAAAGCAGTTTTCGTCCGCGCAACTGGACATCAATCTTGCCCAGGTCGTCTCGGAAGGCCCTAAGTTCAGATTTCGATATCGTTTTGACAGGCCGATCCGTCCCAACACGCTCTTGGAACCACGTTAAGACGCGCTCCAACTCCGTCAGTAGCGACACGCCCACGCCTTCGCTGGTCTTACGCCTTAAGTATTCGGCACCAGCCTTGCTCAGAACGATAGAGTTGGCCGGGTAAGCGATTTGCTCGGACGAGCCCTGATCGATCTCGGGAGTGCAGAACAGGCTATCCCTTGGGACATACTGCTGGGCGGGGGTGGTCAGGAGATGCATAAAATGCTCTTGACGCTCTCGGTCAACACGGGCCGCGAGCTGAAGAGTTATCAGCCGCTCGCTGGCCGTCAGGTCATCGATCTTTGCCCCCATTTCGGCGACCAGACGCTTCGCGATACCTTCCACGTATCCTTTGAACTTATTGACCTTTAGCTGGTCGTCCAAATTGCGAATTCGACGACGACTAATGTCGATGTTCAACTCCAGTTCCTCGTCGAGGCTTTCCGGCTTGAATTGGCGGGGAACGTCGTTTTCAGCTTTCAGCTCTTCGAAGAACTGTCTGGCAGATTTTTCCAGATCGGCTCGCGTGGGGTTAGACATCTGCAAAAGCCCGTTCGTCGTTGACCGAAACCAGTTGGTAGCACGAAGGCATCTGCTGCGAGCCAGCTGGGCATCGGGAGTGTACAGAGAGCGGCACAGCTCCACCATCCCCAAACGATCTACCAATTTCAAGGGAATGCGGAAGCGGGCGACATACACTGCGCCGCGCCGCGCCAGATGGGTAGGGCGAGGCCCACTCATCTCGGTTGTGTAACAGTGACGTGTAACAGTGTCGGAGAGGCAAAAATCCCTCGTCGGAGTTTGGACCTGTAACTATTGGCGTTTCCGGGAAATTGGTGCACCCGACAGGATTCGAACCTGTGACCCCTGCCTTCGGAGGGCAGTACTCTATCCAGCTGAGCTACGGATGCGTTGGAGCGGCGGTTAGCAGCGAGATCGCAGCAACGCCAGTGGGTTTGTTACAGCAGATCTTGGCCGGTTAGCAATTTGGCAAGCGCCGTGCGGCTATAGCGGTGTCATGAACATGCACCACAACTTCACCGCGACCGGGACCGGCGCACTGCCCACTTCCGGCCGGCCCGAATTCGGTCAAGCTTCGGCCAGCGCGATGAGCATGAAGTGGTCGGCGCTGCACGATGCGGTGAATGTGGTCGGCATGCTTGCGGGACTGGCGTCCGAGCCGACCCGGCCCGAGATTCGCAACTTCCCGGCGATGATGCGCGATACCGGCGGCTGGCGGCGGGACCTGGCTGAACAAGGGATTGGCGATTTGTCGGCAGTGATGGAGCCGGGTCTGGCCGCCTTGCTCGCGGTCCATGCCCGCGGTGCCAACCCGGCGGTGCCCGCGCTGGCCCTATGGCAGGAATTCCACGCCGCCCGCGCCGCGCTGCTAGCGCTGACCCCGCCCCCGGGCGCCAGCATGGCGCGGCGGCTGGGGTAGACGGGCGAAAATCTTATCCCAATCGATTCATCATTTCGGAATCGTCGAATAGACCATTCATGCAACCGAATCTCTAGGCATCGAGAATGCCGTCAAGGCGCGCCTGAGCATACGCTGCAGTTTTTCGCGTAAACCCTGGTTCACCGGGGAATTTCAAGACAGCAGCCTCCAACGACCAGTCAAGCAGGTTGAGTTTCTTCAACCGAGTGAAACCACTTTGCTTTTCACCCGATTCAACCAGTCGCTTGATAGCTGGAACTGTCCCGTAGTCTTGCCGCATTCGCATGAACACGGTGGGATAATAACCCTTCGATTGACATAGACGGATGCCCTCATCGACAAATTGTTCTTAGGTCATTTGTCCTCCCTGTTATTCTGCTTGCGTGTGCAAAGACTTTCGAGATTGGCTCACACACAATAGCACTTGATGCAATAGCGACCATTGCAAGGTTCGCGGTCTGTTCCTAAGGTGTGGGCATGTCTGCCGTTCAGCCGCTTCCCGATTCTCTGACCAGCGCGTTCGATTCGCCCGCTGCGGCGGCGGTGGTGCGCGGGATTTGCCGGCTGTTCGCGCGCAACGATATCTGGTGCCTGCCCGAAATGCCGCTCAGGAACGGCCGCCGCGCCGACCTGATGGGGATCGATGCCAAGGGCCACCTGATCATTGTCGAGATCAAGGTGGCGCGCGGCGATTTGCTGGGTGACGCCAAATGGCCCGACTATCTCGACTATTGCGATCGCTTTTACTGGGGTCTGGCCCCGCATCTCGACCGCGCGTGCATCGAAGAACCCGGCTTCCGGCCCGAACGCTGCGGGGTGATTGTCGCCGATGGCTATGACGCCGAAATCCTGCGCCCGGCGGCAACCTTCCCGCTGGCTGCGGCCCGGCGCAAGGTTGAGACCGAGCGGCTCGCCCGCGCGGCGCTGCGGCGGCAACTGGCGCTGGTCGATCCACAGCATTTGGCGCAGTGGAACGGTTGACCATGCGGGCAGCGCGGGCCTAACCCGGCGGCAGTGATCGAACCCGGGCCCACTCTGCCAACCTTGCCGCCTCGATCCGGGCTGACCGCGCCGGGCCGTCCGCTTGCCCCGTTCCGCTTTCCCGCGTTCCGCGCGATCTGGACCGCCAACTTCGCCTCGTCAATCGGCTCGATGATCCAGTCGGTCGGGGCCTCGTGGCTGATGACCGACCTGACTGCCTCACACCAGCTCATCTCGCTGATCCAGTCGTCGACCACCTTGCCGGTCATGCTGCTCGGCATGTTTGCCGGGGCGATTGCCGACAATTACGACCGGCGGCTGGTGATGCTCGCGGCGCAGTGGCTGATGCTTGCCGCTTCGGCGCTGCTGGCCGCGCTGGCGTGGAGCGGCCAGATCGGCCCGTGGTCGCTGATCGCCTTTAC
The DNA here is from genome assembly GCA_025356175.1 of Sphingomonadaceae bacterium. Lineage (GTDB taxonomy): Bacteria > Pseudomonadota > Alphaproteobacteria > Sphingomonadales > Sphingomonadaceae > Novosphingobium. The sequence continues at coordinate 3,558 of JANXUP010000092.1, forward strand.
CCTGCTGGTCGGCTGCGGCACCGCGCTCAACGGCCCGGCATGGCAGGCCTCGGTCAGAATGCAGGTCGGCCCGGGCGATCTGGCGCAGGCGATTTCGCTCAACACCATTGCCTTCAACCTGGCGCGCAGCGTCGGCCCGGCGCTGGGCGGCATCCTGATCGCCTTGACCAGTCCGGCCGCAGCCTTCGCGCTCAACGCGTTCAGCTTCGTCGCGCTGATTGTCGTGCTCGGCCGCTGGCATCCCGAACAACCCAGCCGGACCCGCCAGCCGATGCTCGCTTCGATCGCCACCGGAATCCGGTTCTGTGCGGGATCCAGCCCGGTCCGCCGCGTGCTGGTACGCGGCTTCGCTTTCGGGTTCGGCGGGGTCGGCTTCCTCGCGCTGCTCCCGGTCGTGGTGCGCGAGCAGATTGGCGGCAGCGAATTTGATTACGGCCTGCTGCTCGGCGCTTTCGGGCTGGGGTCGATTGTGACCGCGCTGTGGATCGCGCCGCTGCGCCGCCGGTTTGGCAGCGAGGCGGTGGTGGGAACGGCATCGGTGCTGTTCGCGCTGGCCTTGTTTCCGCTGGCCGCAGCGCACAGCCTGGCCTTGGCCTTGGCTGCGGGCGTAGTGGCGGGGGGCAGCTGGGTGTCGGCGCTGTCGAGCCTGAACGTCGCGATGCAGCTGCGCTCGCCCGAGGCGATTCTCGGGCGCTGCATGGCGATCTACCAGGCGGTGACCTTCGGCGCCATGGCACTGGGAGCCTATGTACTCGGTCTCATCGCCGATCTGCTTTCGGTAGCGGACGCGATCCGCTGCGCTGCGGCGCTGCTGCTGGTCCTGGCCCCACTGCTCCGCTGGCTCGCCCCGATGCCCGCACGCGACGAAGGACGTATCCGCGCAACTTAACGGTTAATTTACCATGTTGCGCCAAACCGGCCTTCCAAGGGTAAACGGGGACGTTTCATGGATACCTATCGCGGCCTATTTTCGGATTCTGCACCGCCGGAATCGTCCCTTTCGGGGGAAGATTGGCCCGAAGTTGAATTCGGCGCGCAGGAAAGCCTGCCCGAGCCGCCGCCCAGCCCGGTGGGCCAGGACGAGCGGCGCATGCAGGTGCGCGCTTACAATCACTGGGCCAGCCTGCTCGACAATCGCAATTTCCCCTCGATCGAAGACCTGGATCCCACGGCTTTGCCCGATTTCGGGCCTTACAGCGTGCTGCTCGACTTCTCCCAGGGAATCGAGAATCCGGCAATCCAGTTCCTCGGCGGCAAGCTCGCCAAGGAATGCGGCACCGATGGCGAAATCCATTCGCTGGCGGATGTCCCGGCGCGTTCGCTGCTGTCGCGGATCACCGATCATTACATGCAGATCCTCGCCAACCAGGCACCGATCGGGTTTGAGGCCGAATTCGTCAATCAGCGCGAGCAGACCATTCTGTATCGCGGCATCCTGCTGCCGTTTTCCAGCGACGATGACACGATCGACTTCATCTACGGCGTGATCAACTGGAAGGAACTGGCCGACCAGCAGACCACCGACGAACTGCTGCTCGAAATCGACCAGGCCCTGGAAGTCGCCCCGGCCAGCGTCGCACAGCGTGACTTGGCGATAACCGACTGGGCCGATGGCCCGAACGATATTTCCGGCGCTGAAGACGATGGCGTGCTCGACCTGACAGGGTTGGCCGAAGTCGAACCGGCCGACGATCACTTCCCGGCCCCGGCTTTCGCTGCGGCACCTGATTTCGATGTACTCGAGCTGTCGCACCATGATGAAGCCGCAGACATGGGGCTGGCCGATTGGCTCGCTTCGGCCCGCGAACTGGCCGAAGCCGCGCGCGGCAGTGAAGACCGGACCCGTCACGCGCTCTATGCCGCGATCGGCAAGGCCTATGACTTCTCGCTGGCAGCGGGCGATGCACCGGACGATTTTGCCGAACTGGTCGCCGATTCGGGGCTGACCGTGCAGGACCGCGCGCCAATGACCCCGGTGGTCAAATTGGTGTTCGGGGCCGACTACGACAAAACCCGTCTCACCGAATTTGCCACCGCACTCAGCCACGCACAGCGCCTCGGCCTGCCGCAGGGCGGCCTGGGTGAATACCTGCGCGCCGCCCCGGGCGGGCTCAAGGGCGTGGTCACCGAAGAACGCCGGATCAAGCGCGAGGAAAGCGGCAAGCCCGCCGACTTGCGCGACGGACCGCGCGAGACGCTGGCCAGGAAGCTGCGCCGGCTCGATCATGTCCCGCTTGCGAGCGTGGCCAGCGAAGGCAGTGAATTCACGCTGCTCGTCGCGCGCCGCCTGCCCCGTGGGGAAGTGGTCCTGCTTGGCGAAGTGGCGGACGATGTCGCGCTGCTGGAACGCGCTGCCCGCAAACTGATTTAAGACACGACGCTTGCTCGCCTAACGGCTCGGCAACACCGGCCCAGCTTTGCTGGAACAGATGAAAAGGCGTGGCGTCTTGCCGTGTTGGCCGATAAGTGTCCGCCATGATGACAGGGCTAGTACGGATCGGCAAAGTGGGTTGGATACTGATCGGGCTCGCTCTGACGGCCTTGGTCCTGCTGGGAATCTGGCGCTGGGCGCTCGCCAACAACGCGGTGGCGCTGCTCGATTGGGGTGACCGCCAGTTCGGCGGCAATTCCGGCTACAAAGTCGCACTCGCTGATGGCCACTATGGCAGCGATGACCAACAACGCATCGAAGTGATCGTGCCTGCCGAGGCCTCGCCCCGGCCGCGTCCGGTGGTGGTGTTCATTCATGGCGGCAGCTGGAACAGCGGCGATCCGCGCGACTACCGCTTCATCGGTCGCACCCTGGCGCGGCAGGGCTATGTCGTGGTCCTGCCGGGCTATCGGCTGGGCGTCAAAGGCAAATTCCCGGCCATGATCGAAGACGGTGCGGCGGCAGTCGCCTGGACCCGCGATCACGTCGCGAAATATGGCGGCGATACCGGCCAGGTGGTGCTGATGGGCCACTCCGCCGGAGCCTATAATGTGATGATGCTGGCGCTTGAGCGGCAATGGCTTGGCCGCGCCGGGGTGCCCGACGGGTTTGTGAAGGGTGTGATCGGGCTCTCAGGGCCTTATGATTTTTACCCCTTCACCTCCGATTCGACCCGCCACGCCTTCGGTTCTGCGCCCGATCCGGTGCTAACCCAGCCGATCCACTTCGTGCGCGGCGATGCGCCGCACGTGCTGCTGATCACCGGCGATGCCGATACTACGGTAAAGCCGCGCAACAGTTTGGCGCTGGCCGCAGCCTTGACTAGTGCCGGGCTGCCGACCCGCGCGGTAGTCCTGCCCGGCATGGACCATGGGGACACGGCGGTAAAACTGGCCGCACCGTTCAATCGCGACCGCCGCGTGCTCGATCCGGTGCTGGCTTTCCTCGCCGCGCAATGCCAGCCCAAGCCTCCTTCACCGCCGGTTCAGCCGCACCGGCCATAGGACAACAGCCGATGCGCACTCTTTCCCGCCTGCCCAATCTTGGCCGCGCAATTTACCGCGCGGTCGCGGCGTTGATGATCTTCACGCTGACCAGCCAGGCGGCCGTGGCGCAATCGGTGCTTCGCGATGCCGAGACCGAAGCCTTGCTGCACGAGCTGGCCGTGCCGCTGGTTACCGCTGCGGGGATGGATCCGCGCAATGTCGACGTGGTGCTGGTCGGCGATCCTTCGATCAACGCTTTCGTCGCGGGCGGGCAGGTCATCTACATCAACGAAGGCCTGATCGAGGCGGCCGACAGCGCCGCCGAAGTGCAAGGCGTGATCGCGCACGAACTGGGCCACATCACCGGCGGACACGCGATCAACGACGGCGGATCGAAAGCCGCGACGGGCATCTCGATCCTCTCGCTGATTCTCGGCGGGCTCGCCGCGGCAGCCGGTTCGGGCGACGCCGCCATGGGCGTGCTGATGGCCGGGCAGCAAGCGGCGATGGGCAAGTACTTCGCTTTCAGCCGCGAGCAGGAAGCCAGCGCCGACGCTGCCGGTGCCGGGTTCCTGTCCAAAGCCGGGCTATCGGGCAAAGGTTCGATCGCCTTCTTCAAAAAGCTGCAGAACCTGGAATACCGCTACGGCTTCAAACGGGATGCCGACAGCGAGTTCTATTCGACTCACCCGATGACGGCTGACCGGATCACCGCGCTGCAGGACACCTACCAGGCCGATCCGTCCTGGGCGAAGCCGTATGACACCGCGCAGCAGGCCCGCTTTATGCGGGTGAAGGCCAAGCTCGTCGGCTATGTCCAGGAACCGGGGCGGACGCTGCAGGCCTATCCCGAGAGCGACCAGAGCGTACCGGGGCGCTATGCCCGGGCCTATGCTTGGCACAAGGAGGCGTTCCTCGACAAGGCCATGGCCGAAACCGATGCGCTGCTCGCTGGCGCTCCGAACGATCCCTATTTCTTAGAGCTCAAGGGGCAGATATTGCTCGAATCGGGTCACCCGCAGGACGCTTTGGCGCCGCTGCGCCGGGCCACCGAACTGACCGCCAACCAGCCGCTGATCGCCACCACCTTCGGCCATGCGCTGATCGCGACCGAGGATCCCGCGCAGCTGCCCGAAGCCGAGCGTGTGCTCAAGGCAGCCGTCGCGCGTGACCGCGAGAATCCGTTCGCCTGGTACGAACTGGGGGTGATCTACGGCCAGCAGGGCGACATGGCTCGGGCCCGGCTCGCCGCGGCCGAACAGCAGGTGCTCGAGCAGAACTACCAGCAGGCGCTGAGCAGCGCCGAGACCGCGCAGGCCGCACTACCCAAAGGGTCGCCCGACTTCCTCCGCGCGCAGGATATCGCGATGCAGGCCCGCGCCGCGATTGAACACGGCAAGAAACGCCGCTAGCGCTGCGGCAGATGACCGGTTCCCAGCCCCACTTCCGCCTGATGCTGCCCTTCGCCGGGGCGGCCATGCTGCTGATCGGCGCGCTCAGCGGTTGGGCCTTTACCAGCCGCGGCATCACCGGGCCGAGCGGCGGCGATTTTGACCAGCGCGTGCACGATTACATCGTGGGTCACCCGGAGGTGTTGGTCGAGGCCGCCGACGCGCTCAAAAGCCAAGACAGCGAGCGCCAGCTGGCGACGATCGCCGACAAGCTGGTCACTCCCTATCCCGGCGCGGTCCTCGGCAATCCGAACGGCAAGGTGACCTTGGTCGAATTTACCGACTTTGCGTGCACTTACTGCCGCGGCAGCGTCGCCGATGTCGAAGCCCTGATCGCTGCCAATCCGGACCTGCGCGTGGTGATTCGCGAGCTGCCGATCATCGCCCCGACCAGCCCCGAGGCGGCGCGCTGGGGGCTTGCCGCAGCCGAGCAGGGCAAATACCCCGCCTTCCACAAGGCGATGTTCGCTGCTGGACGGACTGACCCCGCCAGCGTCGAGGCGGCCGCGCGGGTCGCTGGCCTCGATCTCGACCGTGCGCGGCAGACGATTGCCGATCCGCGCATCACTGCCGAAATCGCCGCCAATCTCGACTACGCACGCAAACTGCAGATCAGCGGCACGCCCAGCTGGGTGGCGGGCAAGCGGCTGATCATCGGCGCGGTCGGACGCGAACAGCTTGCCCAGGCGCTGATTGGGGCGCGAGAGTCCTGAATTCTAATCCTCTCGCGCTTCGCCGCTAAGTTCTGCTAGAATAGCCACATGGCCGTCCTGCCCTTTCGCCCGATCCCCTTCTTCGCCAACAAGAACCAGGCCTTCTGGCGGCTGCAGATGGCGGGCTGGGGCGGTGCGCTGCTGCTGCGCACGATGTCGGGCCTGGCCAATGCCAAGGAGCTGTCGTTCCTGGTCCTGGTGCTGATCTCGACGGTCACCGGCCTCTCAATCACGCTGATCCTCTCGGTCGTTTACCGCGCCCTGATCAACCGGCGGCCGCTGGTGACCTGGGGGGTGACCTCGCTGGTCCTGACCTTGGCGGTGGCGCTGTATGCCTTCATCGATGCCTGGGTAAACGCGCTCTACAACGGCGATGGCGGGCTCGATTTCGGACGGGTGATCGGGCTGTTCTACCTTGACGCGACCCTGCTGCTGGCCTGGTCGGCGCTCTACTACATGATCAACTTCTTTCTCCAGATCGAGGAACAGAACGACCAGATGCTCCAGCTGGAAAACCAGGCGACCAGCGCGCAGCTGGCCATGCTGCGTTACCAGCTCAACCCGCATTTCCTGTTCAACACGCTGAATTCGATTTCCACTCTGGTCCTGCTCAAGCAGACCGAGCCGGCCAACGCGATGCTCAGCCGGCTCTCCAGCTTCCTGCGCTATACTCTGGTCAACGAGCCGAGCGGGCGGGTGACGGTATTGCAGGAAGTGGAAACACTGAAGCTCTACCTTGAGATCGAGCGGATGCGGTTCGAAGAGCGGCTGCGCACGCGTTTTCGCATCGATCCCGATACCGAACGCGCGCTGCTGCCATCGCTGTTGCTTCAACCTTTGGTCGAAAATGCCATCAAATATGCGGTCGGGCCGCAGGAAGCGGGCGCCGAAATCACCATCGCAACGCAGCTCGTCGGCCAGAACCTTCGCATCACCGTCTCCGACACCGGCCCGGGATTGCAATCGGGCGCGGCGAACAACAGGTTAAGCGGAGTGACTTTCGACGGCGGCGAACCTGTGTCCACTGGGGTGGGACTGGCTAACATTCGCGATCGACTTGGACAGGCTTATGGTGAGGAACATCGGTTCGAAACCATGGAGCCAGCGGAAGGCGGGTTTACCGTACTGATCGAGATACCCTTCGAACGCCGCGAACAACCGGGGGCGCTTCCGGAACCTGGCAAGTGTCATGCGCTTGCGGGTTGATTGTTTAGGAATGACCGAATGACCATCCGCACCATCCTCGTCGACGATGAAAAGCTTGCCATCCAGGGGCTCACCCTCCGGCTTGAGAAATTCCCCGACGTCGAGATTATCGATACCTGTTCGAACGGGCGCGAGGCGATCCGCAAGATCAAGACCGAGAAGCCCGACCTCGTCTTCCTCGACATCCAGATGCCCGGGTTTGACGGGTTCTCGGTGGTCAAAGGCGTGATGGAGCTCGAACCGCCGCTGATCGTCTTCGTCACG
>JANXUP010000009.1 GCA_025356175.1 Sphingomonadaceae bacterium
CTGGCCACTCCCACCAACTTGGTGGCGATCGCGCGGACCGTGGCAATGGTCTGGCAACAGGACCAGCTCGCGCGCGAAGCAATCGAGATCGGCAAGGCAGGCACGGAATTGTATGAACGACTTCGGGTTGCTGCCGATCACCTTAAAGGCGTTGGTGCCGGGCTCGACCGCGCGGTTCGCAAATATAACGATTTTGTCGGCAGTTTTGAGCGCAACGTGTTGACCTCCGGCCGACGGCTGAAGGATCGTGGCGTGGCAATCGGCAAAGGCGAAATCGAGGATGTTCCGCTGGTTGAGAGCATGCCACGTTACACAGCGGCAGATACCGAGGCGTTGCTGCTGCAGGACAACACCAGTGACGCCGAGGCCTCCGAATAACGCCTAGCGTTTGCGCACCAGCTTGGCCGAATGGCCCGGGGCGGTCAGTGTCATCGTATCTCCGACCACCTTGTACTGCGGGGATGCGCCGAGCAATTTGCCCACCGCGCGCTCCTGCTCCATCACCCCGTCGCAGAACATCTGGGTCGAGATAACCGGCCCGACCATCAGGCGGTCAGGGGTGATCGTCAGATTGCTGCCCATGCCGTTGCAGCCTGCACTGGCCGACAGCGAATCCGCCTGGATCGTTATCGCGGCCTTGCTCGATACCGGTTTCTGGCCGTCGATGCTGACGAACGACCAGGTCGTCCCTGTGATCGGGGCCGGGGCTGCACCAGCGGTGGTGCAGGCGGCGAGCAGCGGCACGGCAACCGTGCCGAGGGCGATCAAGGCGTTGCGTTTGGTCATGGTGGGCAACCTGCCATGCACCACCTGATTGCCGCCTGAACGGTTCAGCCGAGCGCGGCGAGCGCCTCGTAAGCCAGCACCGCTGCCGCTACCGCAGCGTTGAGGCTGTCGGCGCGGCCCTTCATCGGCATGGTCACGCGCAGGTCACAGGCCGCTTCGTAATGCTCTGGCAGACCGCGCGATTCGTTGCCGATCAGCAGGAAGCAGGGTGCGGCATAGGACGCGGCGCGATACGGCACGGCATCGCGCAGGCTTGCTGCCACCAGCTGACCCGGACCACCGCGCAGCCACGGGAGGAATTCATCCCACCGCACCTGCGTGATCCGCTGCGTAAACACCGCCCCCATGCTGGCGCGCACCGCTTCGACCGAGAACGGATCAGCGCAGTCATCGATCAGGATCAGTCCGCCCGCGCCCACCGCATCGCCGGTGCGCAGCATCGTGCCAAGGTTACCCGGATCGCGCAGCGCCTGCGCAACCAGCCAGATTTTGGCGCTGCTTCGGTCAAGTGTCGTAAGCGAGGTGTCAAATTCGGCGAAGACCCCGGCCACGGCCTGCGGGTTGTCCTTGCCGGTCACCTTGCTGAGCAAGTCGGGGCCCATTTCCAGAACCTCGCCGCCGGCCGCGAGCACGTCCGCTTCGAGCGCACCTAGCAATGGATGGGGTTCGCGGCCCGAAGCCATGATTAGCATTTCGGGCAAGTGCCCGCTTGCCCGAGCGTCGGTCAGCAGGCGAAGTCCTTCGGCAAGGAACTTGCCCGAAGCCCTGCGGTGTTTTTTCTCGCGCAAGCTGCGCAGGAACTTGACCGTGGGGTTGGAAAATCCGGTGATCTGGCGGCGCTGGGACATCAGTCCTCGCCGAAGCCGTCCTTGACCAGGCCGACCAGCTTGAGCAGCGCCAGATCCGCGCCTTCGCCTTCGACGATGATATCGATGGTATCGCCCTTGGCCGCGCCGAGCATCATCAGGCCGAGGATCGAGGCACCTTCGGCGTCGTTTCCGTCCTTTTCAACCTTCACCCTGAGGCCGTCGCCCAGTTTGGCGACCGCATTGACGAACTTGGCGCTGGCACGTGCATGCAGGCCCCGGTTGTTGACGATTTCGACAGTTTCCCGGTGTTCGCTCATTGCACCCCCAAATATGCAGTCGTGTCAGGCGTCCTGGCCCAGGAATTCCGAAGCGATTGTGATATAGTTGCGACCAGCATCGCGCGCGGCAATCACCGCTTTGCCCAGTGGCATCGAGCCGCGCGCTTTGGCAAGGCGGATCAGCATCGGCAGGTTGATCCCGGCAATGACCTCGACCTTGTCTTTCTGCATCAGCGAAATCGCGAGGTTCGAAGGCGTGCCACCGAACAAGTCGGTCAGGATGATCACGCCGGCGCCGCTGTCCACCTTTTTGACCGCAACCCCGATGTCGGCGCGGCGCTTTTCCATGTTGTCTTCGGGGCCGATGCTGATCGCCATGACCGCGTCTTGCTTGCCCACGACGTGGGTCATCGCCGCGACGAATTCCTCGGCCAGCTTGCCGTGAGTAACCAGGATCAGGCCGATCATGTTCGGACAACGCTCCATTGCCGCAGGCCAGTGACTCGCGTCAGGCGGTGGCGCAGGGCCATGACGATTGCGCAAGGCACGGTCAATTCTTTTCCTGTCATGGCGTCAGGTACGTCCCACCGCGGCATCGGGTTTCCCCTCGACCAAATCGGCAGCACGAGCGGTCAGATTGCGGTGGAGCACACTGGGTTTGTAGCCGGCTGCGGTCAACTCTGCGGCCATTTGCTCGGCGGAGAAAACCGAACGGTGCCGCCCGCCGGTGCAGCCGAAAGCAATGTTGACGTAAGCCTTGCCCTGCGCCTGGTAGCGCGGGAGCAGCAGCAGCACGAGATCACGGATCCGTGCAAAGGCCTCGTGCCACGCCGGGTCCAGGCGAATATGGTTCGCCACCGCTGGATCTTGCCCCGTCTGCGGCCGCAACACAGGATCCCAGTGCGGATTGTCGAGGAAGCGCATGTCGAACACCAGATCGGCAATCGGCGGCATCCCGCGGGCAAAACCGAAGCTGCTAACCGATACGGTCATGCCCTGCGCATTGTTTTCGCCGAAGCGTTCGCGGATCGCCTGCTGCAGGTCATTGCTGGTGAACTGGGTGGTCGAGATGACCAGATCCGCCCAGCGCCGCAGCGGCTCCATCACTTCGCGCTCGGCCGATATGCCGCTTGCGGCCGGCAGGTCCTGCGCCAGCGGATGGCGGCGGCGCGTTTCGTTGTAGCGCCGCTCAAGCTCGCTCCCGGCGCAGTCGAGGAACAGCGTGGTGATCTCAAGGTCGGGCCGGCCAGCCAGTTTCTTGACCAGCCCGATAACCTTGTTGGGATCGAAGCCGCGGGTGCGCGAATCGAAACCGATGGCGAGCGGCGTATCCGCTGCTGGTGCGTCGGCGCTATCGATCAGGCGGCCGAGCAGCCGAACCGGGAAATTGTCGATCACTTCCCAGCCCAGGTCTTCCAACACCTTGAGCGCAGTGGTTTTGCCCGCACCGAGTAGACCGGTGACAAGCAGCAGGCGTTGCGGGGCTGAAGATGCAGACTCGGTCATTGCGGTGCAGCATAGATGGGCGTGAATGGATGTAATGTGAAGCGGTCGCGAAGGACTGTCCCCTGCGCGTACCGCCAATCAGCCAAGCCCGTAGCGATCCAGCGAAAGCTCCACTTTGCGTGCTGGCGGGTTTTCCGACGGCCACAGCCTGATCAGGGGCAGTTGCACGCCGCACCTGTCGGTTGGCTCTGCTGCGTCGGCAAACCGTGGCGCCTTGGGGTCCAGCACGATGACCAACGCGACGCGCACATTGCTGGTCGTAGTGAAGCGCAGCAGGCCTAAATTTCTGACTTCGACTAACCCTGCGATATTTGGTGGAGGCGAGGCGAACAGCTGCTCACCACGTTGATCGAGTGTCACGCCGTCGTCTCCGATCAGAACTGCACCGCGATCCATCAGCGCGAGCGCCAGCGCGCTTTTGCCGGATCCTGAAGGGCCTTCGATCATCACCGCACGTTCGCCCAGGGCGAGACATGTGGCTTGGAGGACGGTGCTGCTCATCCTTCGTCCTCTTCGATGGTCGGCAACTCAAGCACCAGGCAAGCACCGGGCTTGCCATCGGGCCGGTCGGTCGCGACCAGCGAGCCGTCGTGGGCAACGGCAATGGTCCGCGCGATGGCGAGGCCCAGTCCCGAATGGTTGCCGAACTGCTCGCTCTCGGGCCGCAGCGAGTGGAACCGGTCAAAGATCTTCTCGCGCGCTTCGGACGGGACGCCGGGGCCATCGTCGGTCACGGTCAGCTCGACATGTTCGGGATGCCGCGTCACCTGCATGACGACGGAGCCGCCGGGCGGTGAGAACGAGCAGGCATTGTCGAGCAGGTTGACCAGCACACGTTCGAGCCGCGCCGGATCGCCCGGCACGATCCACGGTCCGGCATCCTGCGGCTCGACCCGCACTTCGCATGGTCCCGCATCGCCGCGTTCGGCCCGGGCCCGGACAAGCGCTTCGGCCAGCGTCATCAGGTCGACCTCGTCGAACTGGGTGCGGCTGAGCTCGGCGTCAATCCGGCTGGCCTCTGCGATATCGGTGACGAGCCGATCGATCCGCTGGACATCGTGCGCGGCGATTTTGGTCAATTCGTCGCGCAAGGCGTCATCCTTGACCTTGTCGAGGCTTTCGAGCGCACTGCGCAGGCTGGCGAGCGGGTTCTTGATCTCGTGCGCAACATCAGCGGCAAAGGTCTCGACCGCGTCGATGCGGTTGCGCAGCGCGCCGGTCATGTCGGACAGCGCGCGGGCAAGCAGGCCGATCTCGTCGCGCCGGTCTGGCAGGCGCGGAACTTCGACCGCGCGGTCACGCCCCAGCCGGACGCGGACCGCGGCGCGCACCAGCGCGCGCAGCGGCTTAACGATCGTGCGCGCGAGAAACAACGAAAGCTGGATCGAGATCAGAAAGGTCACCGCCAGCACGATCGCCAGCGTCTGGCGCGCATCGCGCACCGATTGGGTAATGTCGGGGGCATTGCGGGTGGTCAGCAGCAGTTGCCCGGAGCTGCCCACCGGTGTGGCGGCAGTGATCACCGGGCTTTCATCTGGCGCTGCGCGCTCAGTGACGATCGTCCGGTGCGCGCGGCTGGCATCGGCCAGTTCGGGCCAATTGGCCGCGGCATCCACAGCCGGTTCACGGTAATACGGGATCGGCTCCGATCCGAGGACCCAGTTCATCGAACGGTCGAGCTGTCGCGCCACGTTGCGGTACCAGGGATCGTCTGCAGGATCGTTAAGCACAAAACTTGGGCCGGCGACTTGGAAGCTATCGAGCAGCAGCCTGCCGTCCGGCTGGTAAAGCCGCAGGCGCAAGCGCTGATCGGTTCCGATTTGCGCCAGGATCGCGGCGCGATCTCGCGGTGTGGCGGCAGCAAGGCCCGCAGCGGCAATCTGCGCTTCGGCGGTGGCCAGCTTGAACCGTTCACCGACCAGCTGCTTGCGGTAGGAATCGAGGTAGAACAGGCTGCCCGCCATCAGCCCCAACGCGATGATGTTGACCGCGAGGATCCGGGCCGTGAGCGAGGTCCGCCGCGTCCAGTAAAGCCGCCGCTGGCGGACTGGCAGTTGCTCGCCCTCAGGCATCGGTGAACGAATAGCCGGCGCCGTAAAGCGTTTCGATGGCCGAGAATTGCGGGTCGACCGACCTGAACTTGCGGCGCAGGCGCTTGATGTGGCTGTCGATGGTGCGGTCGTCGACGAAAACGTCGTCCGAATAGGCCGCGTCCATCAGTTGGTTGCGGTTCTTGATCACGCCGGGGCGCTGCGCCAGCGCTTCAAGCAGCAGAAATTCGGTAACGGTCAGCGAGACGAGCTTGCCTTGCCAACTGACCTGATGCCGGGACGGGTCCATCTCGAGCCGGCCACGGGTTAGCCGGTCTGCGGGGGCTTCGTCGGTTTCGGCCACCGCGTCGCTGCGCGAAAGCTCGCTCCGGCGCAGGATCGCACGAATGCGGGCGACCAGCAGGCGCTGGCTGAACGGCTTGGTTATATAGTCATCTGCCCCCAGCGCGAGACCCAGTGCCTCGTCCGGTTCTTCATCCTTGCTGGTCAGAAAGATGACCGGCAACGCGCTCTTCTCGCGCAGCTTTTGCAGCAGCTGCAGCCCGTCCATGCTCGGCATCTTGATGTCGCACACCGCCAGGTCTGGCGGGTTGTCCAGTAAGGCCTTCAGCGCCACCACCCCATCGGAATAGACCCGGGTGATAAAACCCTCGGCCTGCAGCCCGATCGAAACCGTGGTCAGGAGGTTGCGGTCGTCATCGACCAGCGCAATGACTTGCGGCGTGGGTGAAGAAAGAGCTGGGGGCGGACTGTCGGTCATGGGTGCGGTGGTTGGCGTTCTGCTGACTGACTGTCGGGATGAACGGGGTACCCCGGAACGCCAGACAGCGCAATCTTGCCTGACGTCCCAACTATTATATTGATTTAACAATAAAAAACATTGCGGGTGAGCATATTTGACGGAATCACCCGCAGCGACTATTCGCGCCAAAGACGTCCGGCGCATTCGTATGCGGGACAGGCTGGCTGCGCTCCGGCGCGGCAGCTTCATACTGACGGAGATTGCTTTGACCGCTTCGCTCACCCATTCGCTCGCTGCTCAGGGCATCGACACTTCGGCAACGGTGTTCGCCAATCTCGGCACTGCGCCGTTGGTCGAGCATGCGCTGAAGCGGGGCGAAGGCAAGCTGACCAAGGATGGCGCACTGCTGGTCGATACCGGCAAGTTCACCGGGCGCAGTGTAAAGGACAAGTTCGTTGTTCGCGATGCGGTGACTGAAGAACCGATCAACTGGGGCCCGATCAACCAGCCGATGGGGCAAGCGCACTGGGCAAACTTGAAGGCCGATTTCCTCGCCGCAGTGAAGGATCACCACGAGCTTTTCGTCGCCGACCTGTTCGGTGGCAGCCAGCCCGAATACCGAGTCAACGTGCGCGTGATCACCGAGATGGCGTGGCACAGCCTGTTCGTTCGCACTTTGCTGGTGCGGCCGACGGCGAAAGAACTTGCGAGCTTTGTACCCGAATACACGATCATTAACCTGCCCAGCTTCAAGGCCGATCCTGAGCGCCACGGCTGCCGCAGTGATACGGTGATCGCGGTCAACCTGACCGAGAAGCTGATCCTGATCGGCAACACCGAATATTCGGGCGAAATGAAGAAGGGCGTGTTCGGCCTGCTCAACTTCCTGCTCCCGGCGCAGGGCGTGATGCCGATGCACTGTTCGGCCAACATCGGTGCCGATGGCACCAGCGCGATCTTTTTCGGCCTGTCGGGCACCGGCAAGACTACGCTTTCAGCCGACGCCAGCCGCACTCTGATCGGCGACGACGAGCACGGCTGGTCGGACCAGGCGGTGTTCAACTTCGAAGGCGGTTGCTACGCCAAGATGATCAATCTCTCGGCCGAGGGCGAGCCGGAGATTTACGCCACCACCAAGATGTTCGGCACGATCCTGGAAAATGTGACGATCGATGAGGATACGCGCGAGCTTGACTTCACCGACGCCAGCAAGACCGAGAACACCCGCGGCGCCTACCCGATCGAGTTCATTCCGAACGCCAGCGAAAAGAACCTCGGCCCGGCACCGTCGAACGTGATCATGCTAACCGCCGATGCTTTTGGCGTCTTGCCCCCGATCGCCCGGCTGACCGCTGACCAGGCGATGTACTACTTCCTTTCGGGTTACACCGCCAAAGTGGCCGGCACCGAGATCGGCGTGACCGAACCCGAAGCTACTTTCTCGACCTGCTTCGGTGCTGCCTTCATGCCGCGCCATCCCAGTGTCTACGGCAACCTGCTAAAGAAGCGGATTGCCGAAGGCGGGGCGCAGTGCTGGCTGGTCAACACCGGGTGGTCCGGCGGACGGGCGACCGATCCCGGCATCAGCCGCATGCCGATCAAGGCGACCCGCGCGCTGCTCAATGCCGCGCTCGACGGAAGTCTGAACGATGCCGAATTCAAGAAGGATCCCAACTTCGGCTTCGAAGTGCCGGTGGCGGTGCCGGGGGTCGACAGCAAGCTGCTCGATCCGCGCGCGGCCTGGGTGGACCATCAAGCCTACGACCAAACGGCGCAAGAGCTTGTCAGCAAGTTCGTCGACAACTTCGCCCAGTTCGATGCCTACGTCGATGAAGGCGTCCGGCAATCGGCTCCCAAGGCCGCCTGAAAGCCCCGGATAACGCTCCGGGAGATGCAAATCCCGGAGTTGTTGCAATGACTGAATTTTCGACCCGCCCCTTTGCGAGTGCCGAGACCATCCGCCATGTGGGGGAGGGCCTGCTTGCGCGCACCTTGCCCAAGGCCGAGTGGACGCACGAAGCCCACTTGGCCGCCTGCACCTGGTTGCTGATGGAACGGCCAGACATTCATCCGGAAGCAGAGCTCCCCGATATCATCCGCAGTTACAACGAAGCGGTCGGCGGGGTTAACGATGACACGCAGGGCTATCACGAGACGCTAACCCAGCTCTACATCCGCGGGGTGCGGCACTTTCTGGCTGGCGCGCGCCCGGCAGACCTGCTCGGCGCGGTCAATGTCTTGCTCACGAGCCCGCTGGCGGAACGGAACTGGCCATTGATGCATTATTCGCGTGAGGCACTATTTTCGGTGGCTGCGCGGCGCGAGTGGGTCGCGCCCGATATTGCCCCGATTTAGCTTCCCACGCTCCGCTGCGGGGCTTAGATTGGCCCTTTCGGCACTCAGGAGTTTTCATAGCATGGGTATTTTCGATAGCATCATGGGTCAGGTCGGTGAGCACGCCGATGTCGGCAATCTGGCGACCAAGTTGGGCATTTCGCCCGAAATGGCCGAAAAGGCGATCGCGGCGCTGGGTCAGTCGCACGAAGAAACGGGCGATACGATCCAGGGCGCTGCCGCCAAGACCGGGCTCGATGCCGGGGTGCTGAGCCAGATCGTGGAGCAAATCGGCGGCGAAGGTTCGCTCGGGCAATACGCGCAGATGCTTAAGGACAGCCCGATGGCCTCGGGCCTGCTCGGCAGCCTCGACAAGGACGGCGACGGCAACCCGCTCAACGATCTTGCCGGGATGGCAGCTGGGCTGTTCGGCAAGAAATAGCCTTCAGCCGCAGATACAAAAAGGGCCGTGACGCGAGGTGCGTCACGGCCCTTTTTTATGTTCGGGCGTTCTGCTCAGCCGCGCAGTTCGGCCGGGGCCATGCCGCCGTTGCCGGCGAGCACCGGACCCGGTGCTACCGCCGGTTGCACATCCGATTTCAGGATCGCGCAGGCTTAGCCGGGGGCAGCGGACGGAACGTTATCGAACAATAGTTGGCTTTTGAGCGCAACGGGAGAGCGACCGCCATAACCCGGGTTGACCCGCCGATATCCTGCCATCTGTCCATGTCTCCGGCCATGCCCTGAGCGCTGGTGGTAGGCGCGCCATAGCTCGACTTGAGCATCTTGAACGCATTTTCGCAGTCGCTGTTTTCTGCCTCCAGTTTGACCCCGGTCAGCAGCTTGGTATCTTCGTCGAATTCAAAATACGCGGTGAAATGCAAGCTCGCCTGCGTGTAAGGCATCGTCAAGAGTTCATCGCTTTCGGCATCGCTGTCGGTATTCGTTTTGGCCCGGTTCCCGGTCGCCTTGATGACCTCGGCGGTCGTCATGCCCCATTTGGTCGGTTGCCAGTCCGCGAGTGCAGGCGCCGAGATCGCAAGCGATACCAGAGCGATCAATCCAACATATTTCATCGTACCCCCTCAACGCGCGCCGCGACAATTGATGGCGGGTTTATTTGGCCGATGCAATGTGAAGATGCCAAAGGCACAAAAAGCCCGGCGCACAGTTAGGTGGCCGGGCTATTTGATCTTGTTTTCGCAAAATGATCAGTCGAGCAGTTCCGCCGGGACCATGCCGCCATTGTCGGCGAGCGCCTTCATGACCTGCTTCTGCAATGCGATGTTGTCTTCGGCCGAACCCGAATAATCGGCATTGCCCAGTTCATGCGCAAGCGACTTGCGGTTTTCATAGCTCGCATCGATCCCGACCAGCTTCATCAGATCGACCACCGAGGTGCGCCAGTTGAGGCCGTCAGCGCCCTGCATCGCGCCAAGCGAGGCGGCGACATCGATCGGCGCGGCAGCGACCGGGGCGGGCGCAGCTTCGGCCATCGGGATCGCCGGGGCGTCGGCAGGCGGGGTCGCGGCTGCGGCCTTGTGGCCGAAGATGGCATCCTTGATCGAGCTGAAAATCGACATGAAATTATTCCTCCAATTGGCGCGACTCGAAGATCCCGGGCCGCGTTCCCTGTTGGGCACTGGCCTAGCACTTCTGAGCGGTAGTTGAAGGAGTTATTGCGCGGTCAGCTTCCCGATTTTCCAGCAATATAGCGCGTAATATTGTCGCCCAGCACATCGAGTGGAACATTGCCGCCTTCGACCACCGCCTGATCGAAATCGCGCAAGTCATATCCCGCGCCTAGCGCCGCTTTCGCCCGTTCGCGCTGGGCCAGGATTTCGCTGTGGCCCATCTTGTACCCGCAGGCCTGCCCCGGCCACGAGCAATAGCGATCGACTTCTGGCGTAACTTCGGCGAGGCCGGAACCGTTGGTCTCCGAGAACCACGTGATTGCCTTGTCCCGGCTCCAGCGCTTGGCGTGAAGGCCGGTGTCGACCACCATCCGGCAGGCGCGGAAGGCGATCGACTGGAGATAACCAAGTTGCCCGACCGGATCGCCGTCATAAGCGCCCAGTTCGTCACCGAGCGTTTCGGCATAGAGCGCCCAGCCTTCGGAATAAGCATTGAAGGCCAGGATCGAGCGGATCAGTGGCAACTGGTTGGCATATTCACCCTGCCAGACATGCCCGGGTATGCCCTCGTGGAACGCCAGCGTCGGCAGTGAATAGCGGCTGTGCCGGTCGGTATCACCAAGGTTGAGCCAGATCTTGCCGGGGATCGACCCGTCCTTCGATCCCGCCCCGCCGTATGCGCCCGGCGCGCCGGCTTCTTCGGCGGGCGGCAGGCGGCGGATTTCGAGGTTGCCCTTGACCAGCGTACGGAAGGCGAGCGGCAATTTGGTGCGGATGAAGGCGATCTTGTCCTGCATCAGCGCGATGATTTCAGCGCGGCCCTTGTCGTCATTGCTGAACTTTAAGCGTGGGTCCTTGCCCAATGCGGTCATCCGTTCGCCCACGGTGCCGCTAGTGAAGCCCAGTTTGCGCAGGATCGGGTCCATGCGGCCGTGAAGTTCCTGCAGCGATGCCATGCCCAGCGCGTGGACTTCATCGGGGCTGCGCCGGGTGGTGGTGCTGGCGCGCAAGGCCCAGGCGTACCATTCGTCGCCGTGGGGGCGGGCCCACAGGCCCGGGGTCGAGCCATCGGCATCCTTGGCCAGCGCGCGCTGCGCGGTGATTTCGGCCAGCTGGCGTTCGAGCGCCTTGGCCACCGGACCGGTGGCGATTGCACGCGCACGCCGGTCCCAGTCGCCGGGGATCGAAGCAGTGCGCTTGACCAGCGAGCCGACCAGATCGCCGCCGCTTTGCGCATCGGCGAGCGCGATGCCAAGCTGGCGGATCGTCTTGTCGAGCAGGATCGCGGGCGGGATCGTGCCCATCCGGCGGGCTGCGGCGATCCGCGCGGTCTCGCCTTCGAGCTGCGCCGGGAACTGGGCCAGCCGCGACAGGTAAGCTTCGGCATCGGCAGCATCGCGCACCGGATGGTCGCTGTCGAGAAAGCGGGGCGTATCGAGATAGGCGCCGACGTTCTGGATGACCGTGTAGGGCGTATTGCGCCAGCCGCCGACCGCGACATCGCCGTAAGGCAGGGCGAACCCGTCAAGCGCGGTCGAGAAGGCGCTTTTGACCACCGCCAGGCTGGTCCGCGTGGCGGGTTCGAGGCCGTCCAGCGCAAAGCCGTTCACGCCGCGCAATGCAGACTTGAGCGCGGCCGCCAACTTGGCCTGACCAGCACCTGAGCGATCACCCAGTTCGCGGCGCAGCCCGGCATGGATGCCGGTATCGACGCCCAGCGAAGTCGCGCCTTCGGGCTGCAGTTCGAGCAGCTTCCACGCCACGCCTTCAAGGAAGGCATCGGCGCTGGTCGCCGGGGTGGCGGCAAGCCTGGGCTGGCAGGCATTGAGCGCGAGCGCGGCACCGCCGGCGCCGAGCATCGAGAGGGTCTGGCGGCGGGTGGTGGTGATCTGGCTGTGCATCGCTGCAGACTGCTGGGCGAGCGGCGCGGTGTCAATCGGCAGGCCGACAAGCCACTGGCATAGCTCTACAAGCGTTGTTAGTCTGGAAGTCGGAACGGCCGTGTTGGCCGCGGGAGGGAATTTAATGGCCGCAGCAGATCTCATTTCGATGCTCCAGCAGAGTGGCGGCATCGCTGCCATCGCCAGCCAGCTCGGCGTTTCGCCCGAAGTTGCGGAACAGGGCGCAGCCGCGCTGCTTCCCGCCGTGGTCGGGGGCTTCAGCAAGCATGCCGACAATGCCGGCGGCGGTGAGGGCGGTCTCGGCAGCCTGATCGGTATGCTCGGCGGACTGGGCGGGGCATCGCTGGCGGGTAACGTGTTGAGCCCCGAGCCGACCGATGTCGACAAGGGCAACGACGTGCTCGGCCAGATCTTTGGCTCGAAGGACGTCAGCCGCCAGGTGGCGGGCCATGCGTCAAGCCAGACCGGGATTGATCCGGCGCTGCTCAAGAAGATGCTGCCGATCCTGGCGATGCTGGTGGCCGGGTACCTGTCGCATCAGGCGAGCGGTGCCCAGGGCCAGCAAAGCGGCGGCGGCATGGGCGGCATCCTGAGCTCGGTTCTGGGTTCGGTACTTGGCGGCCAGTCGCAATCGAGCGGCGGCATGGGCGGGATGCTCGGCGGGGTGCTCGGCTCGATGCTCGGTGCCGGGAGGACGAGCGGCGGCGGCAATGCGCTCGACGAGATCCTCGGCGGGCTGACCGGCCGCTGATGGCCAGCGGCACCGTCCTTTCGATCCTGATGCTCGCCGCCATCGCGATGGTGGCGGGCGCAGTGATCCTGTGGCGGCGGCGCGGCGCATCGAAGCAAGTGTGGCTGATGCTCGTGCTGGCGGTGGTGCTGGCCGCAAACGTGGCAATCTGGGTGGTGCCGTCAGGGGACGGCACCGCTCCGGTTCAGCAGGAACTCAAATAATTACCTGATCGGGCAATCCGGCGAGAGCCGCATGTCGAGATAGTTGTCGACCGAGCCCATCAGATCACCCATCTCGTTTTCGAAGAAGTGGTTCGCGCGGGGGATTTCTTCGTGATGGATCGTGATGTGCCGCTGGGTGCGCAGCTTGTCGACCAGCTTCTGGACCGAGTTTGGCGTCACCACCGTGTCGGCCGCGCCCTGAATGATGATGCCCGAGGCGGGGCAGGGGGCGAGGAAGCTGAAATCGTACATGTTGGCCGGCGGGGCAATCGAGATGAAGCCGCGGATTTCCGGACGGCGCATCAACAGCTGCATCCCGATCAGCGCGCCAAAGCTCGCGCCCGCGACCCAGGTGGTCGAGGCTTCGGGGTGGATCGACTGGACCCAGTCGAGCGCGGCCGCGGCATCAGACAGCTCGCCAATGCCGTTGTCGAAACTGCCCTGGCTGCGCCCGACCCCGCGAAAGTTGAAGCGCAGGGTGGCAAAGCCGCGCGCCTGAAAGGTCTTGTAGAGCGCCATGGTGATGCGCTCATTCATCGTGCCGCCCGCCTGCGGGTGCGGATGAAGGATCATTGCAACCGGCGCGCGCGGGCGCGAAGCGGGCTGGAAACGGCCTTCGAGGCGACCTTCGGGACCGGGGAAGATGACTGACGGCATGGGCCTTAATACCTGTTCTGGCTGGCCCATGGCGCGGCTTGCCGAGAATTCTCGGATGCCGGACCGCTTTGGGCTAGGATCGGGAAGCAGGCGCTATATAGAAACGAAGCCCCGAAAAGCAACGATTGCGAACATGCCCGCCCAATTCATCTATCTTGACCACCAGGCGACCACGCCGCTTGCGCCTGAAGCGCGCGACGCGATGCTGCCGTGGCTGGGCGGTCCGGAAGGGATGGGCTTTGCCAATCCGCACTCGATGCAC
>JANXUP010000190.1 GCA_025356175.1 Sphingomonadaceae bacterium
CTAGTGGCCCTGCTCCCAAGTGGCTGCGCGGGTGTAGCTCAGTTGGTTAGAGTGCCGGCCTGTCACGCCGGAGGTCGCGGGTTCGAGTCCCGTCACTCGCGCCACTTGGGAATTTTCCTAAAGTCCTGAACTGAATTTCACAGCCTTGCTGCCAGCAGGCAGGCTGACGATCATGCCGTCCTGACTGAGCTTCAAGGTGCCGCCGAACAGCGCCGGTGCTTTGCCCAGAAACAATGGCTCGATCAGCTTCGCGGTTACCGGCGGGACCATGTGGTAAAGCACCAGCGTACTTACCCCGGCCTCGCGGGCGGCGCGTGCAGCGTCCTCGGGGCTGGCGTGGTAGCCCTGGATGTCGGTCATGATCTGCGCGGTGTTGGCGTGGCCGCGTTCGGCCAGCTTCCGGCCCATCGCGGCGACCATGTTTTTGTTCATCGCATCGTGGAACATCAGGTCCGCGCCTTTCGAGGCGGTGACGAATGCGGGATCGTAGACCGTGTCGCCAGACAGAGTCAGCGCGCGGCCCTTGTAGTCGATCCGGTAGCCGAAGGCGGGCGCGACCGGCGCGTGATTGACCCGGATGACGGTAATGCGCACGCCGTCCTTCTCGTAGACCACCTGGCTGTCGACCCCATCAGGCAGATTGATGATCTGTGCCGCCCCGCCATAGCCGGCAGGATTGGCAATCTTCTCGCCGTGATGGCGCACGCGG
Source organism: Sphingomonadaceae bacterium (assembly GCA_025356175.1). Taxonomy (GTDB): domain Bacteria; phylum Pseudomonadota; class Alphaproteobacteria; order Sphingomonadales; family Sphingomonadaceae; genus Novosphingobium. Next base: position 710 of record JANXUP010000190.1, read on the forward strand.
AAGCCTTCGTCGGTGGTGTATGCCTGGCGGAATCCGGCGATGACCTGATCGGTTCCGGCCGGACCATAGATCGGCAACGGCGCGCCGCGCGATCCGGCGATCCACGCCTGCAGCATCAGTTCGCCGAGCCCGTCGATGTGGTCCGAATGGAGATGCGTGAGGAAGGCAGCCTGGATCTTCTCCATCGGGAAGCCCATCCGCATCAGCTTGCGGATCGAGCCCGAACCCGCATCGAACACGAACGCCTGATTGCCCGCGAGCACCGCGATACAAGGGCCAGCGCGGTCTGCATCGGGCATCGGCGATCCGCTGCCGCAAACGTAGGCGTTGATCCCGTCACCCAGCACCAGCGACTTGTCGATCCCGATGTTCTGGTCAAGCGCGCGGTCGAACGCGCGCTGGGCCAGCCACGGGCGGCCAAAGGCGAGCAGGAGCCCCAGCCCAAACAGCGCCACCCCTGCAAAAATCGCCCACTTGCGCATTTGTGTCTCCGCCGCATTTGGCGGGGACGCTAGACCTGGGCAGGTGTCAGCGCCAGCGGCCAGTTTCCATCCAGATCAGGAAGCGCTTCAGCGGCAGCAGCCAGACCACGCCGAGCAGGACGTAGATCGGCGTCTGGGCGAGGGCGGGCCACTGTTCGAACAACGGCGCAAGGAACCTTGCGATCGCAATGCCATAGACCAGCAGCGCGAACAGCAAGGTCAGGATGCCGAGCGGAATTCGCCAGGTTGGTTGATCGCGCATCAGAACGGTCCGTAAAAGCGGGTTGGAGTGATCACACCGCGCAAGGGGCGATCGTGCTCTTCGAGCGGGAGTTCATCGACCAGCTGGCAATCCCAGGCAAGCCCGATCGGAACGATTTCGGGTCGCGCGGCGAGCAGGCGGTCATAGTGTCCGCCGCCTTGACCAAGCCGGTGCCCTTCGGCGGTGAAGCCAAGCAGAGGGACAAAGGCCACATCGATGGCCACATCGCCCGCCTCCACTGGGGGCTGCATCGCGCCATAAGGGTCGGGCACCAAGGTGCTGTCGTCAAACGGGTTGTCCCACAGCTTGAACCGCATCGTATCGCCGCGTCGCGCAAACCACGGCAAGGCAACCCGGTGGCCCGCTTCGGTAAACCAGCGGGCATAGCCGAGTGGCGGTGCTTCGCCGGGGATTGGGTGATAGACACCGATTACGGCGTCTTGAGGCACCAGATCGAGCAGGGCGGCAGGCGGCCGGTGAAACAGCAACGCCCGCAAGCCCGGTGAAATCGACTCTTCTTGCTCGGTACGGCGGTGGCGCAATTCGGCGCGAAGAGCTTGCTTGTCGGTCACGCGCGGCCTTTGCCGGTAGGAGGTGGGTGACGGGACCACCATGGGCCGTTGCCAGGAAATCCTCTGACGCGTTACGTCAGGTGGGAACCGTGTGTGCCAGGCCAGGGCCTAACCAGGGACAGCCCCCATGGATTTTACTTATAGCCTCAGGGATTTTCAA
>JANXUP010000037.1 GCA_025356175.1 Sphingomonadaceae bacterium
GCCGCGGCGCGATCAATGTCGGCCTTGGTGTAAGGCACGCCGACATCCTTCATCGCGATCAGGTTGGCGGAAGGATCGGCCAGATGAAGGTCGGTGTCGGCCAGAAACTTGTAAGTCGGCATCACGCTCTCCGGCACGACGCTGCGCGGATCGGTGAGATGCTGGACATGCCAGGCATCCGAATAGCGCAAGCCGACGCGCGCGAGGTCCGGACCGGTGCGCTTCGAACCCCACTGGAAGGGATGGTCGTACATGCTTTCCGCTGCCAGGCTGTAGTGCCCATAGCGTTCGACCTCATCGCGGAACGGACGGATCATCTGGCTGTGGCAGGTATAGCAGCCTTCGCGGACGTAGATGTCGCGGCCGGCCAGCTCGAGCGGGGTGTAAGGCCGCATCCCGTCGACTTTCTCGATCGTGTTGTCGATCCAGAACAGCGGGGCGATTTCCACGATCCCGCCGATCGATACGGCAAGCAGCGTGAACAGGCCCAGCAAGGTGATGTTGCGTTCGAGCCGCTTGTGGCCCTTGACGGTTAATTCGACGTCGGGAGTGCTCATCGTTCTAAGCCTTATGCAGCCGGGACGGCAGCTGGAGTGATGGTAGGCAGCGGACGGTCCGCAACGGGATCGTATGGGGTTTCAGTCATCGGCGCTTCTTCGCGCAGCTTGCCGCGCAGTGTCTGGATGAAGTTGAAAGTCATCACCACGGCCCCGGCGAGGTAGAGCGAACCGCCAAAAGCGCGCATCAGATACATTGGCCGGATAGCGGCGACGGTGTCGGCAAAGCTGTTCACCAGGTAACCGTCAGCGCCGTATTCACGCCACATCAAGCCTTGCGTAAGCCCGGCAACCCACATGCTGCCAGCGTAGAAAACGATCCCCAGCGAGGCGAGCCAGAAGTGCCAGTTGATCATCCGCAAGCTGTACATGCGGCTCCGCTTCCACAGCCGCGGGGTCAGGTAATAGAGGCAGGCGAAAGTGATCATGCCGTTCCACCCGAGCGCGCCCGAATGAACGTGTCCGATGGTCCAGTCTGTGTAGTGCGACAGCGAATTGAAGAACTTGATTGACAGCATCGGGCCTTCGAAGGTGCTCATCCCGTAGAAGGCGAGCGCCATGACCATCATGCGAATGATCGGATCGGTGCGGACTTTGTCCCACGCCCCGTTAAGCGTCATCAGCCCGTTGATCATCCCGCCCCAGCTTGGCATCCACAGCATGATCGAGAAGACCATGCCCAACGTCTGTGCCCAATCAGGCAGCGCAGTGTAGAGGAGGTGGTGCGGTCCCGCCCAGATGTAAAGGAAGATCAGCGACCAGAAGTGGATGATCGACAGCCGGTAGGAATAGACCGGGCGTTCGGCCTGCTTCGGCACGAAGTAGTACATCATAGCAAGGAAACCGGCGGTCAGAAAGAAGCCCACCGCATTGTGGCCATACCACCATTGCGTGAGCGCATCCTGCACCCCGCCGAACAGGCTGTAGCTGCGCGAACCGAGGAAGCTTACTGGCACCGCCATGTTGTTGACCAGGTGCAGCATCGCCACGGTGACGATGAACGCGAGGTAAAACCAGTTGGCGACGTAGATGTGCGGTTCATGGCGCCGCAGCAGCGTGCCGACAAAAACCGCGAGGTACGAAACCCAGACCACGGTCAGCCAGATATCGACGTACCATTCGGGCTCGGCATATTCCCTGCTCTGGGTGACCCCGAGCAGGTAGCCGGTCGCGGCGAGGACGATGAACAACTGGTAGCCCCAGAACACGAACCGGGCGAGCGCCGGGAAGGCGAGCCGGACGCGGCAGGTGCGCTGGACCACGTAGAAGCTCGTCGCAATCAGCGCATTGCCGCCGAACGCGAATACCACTGCGCTGGTGTGCAGCGGACGGAGCCGGCCAAAGTTCAGGTAGGGCTCGAAATTGAGATAGGCCGGAAAGGCCAGTTGCAGCGCAATCACCAGCCCCGCGAGGAACCCGGCCATGCCCCAGAACACCGTGGCGATAGTCGCCCAGCGCACCGGATCGTCATCGTAGCGGGATTCGCCTTCGGGCATGTGGAAGAACCCGCGCGCCTTGCCCGCCGGATTGAACCGCGACGCAGTCATGAACACCATGACCAGCGCCAGCGCGGCGATCATCCCGGCCTGGATCGCAAAGGGCGTATCCTTGGCTCCCAACAAAACGCCGATTGAGCCCAGCAGCAGCAGGAACCATAATCCGATACGCCCCAGGGCGGCTTCAGCCTGCATAACAATCTCCGTAAATCATGATTGGCGCCTATGCGGGCCAGCGGGGATCAACATTGATCCAGCGCAAATTCGGACGAAAAAGCAGCAGGGGCTTCGGCCAGATGTCCAGCACGCGCCCGGAGCCCGGCGAAGTCAAGCAGCATCACCTTTGATCGGCCCTCAGTCGCGATCATGTGATCATCGCGCAGCAGGCTGAATTGACGGCTGATCGTCTCAATCGTCAGCCCCAGGCTGTCACCAATGTCGCGGCGCGACATCGGCAGGTCGAGGAGCGTCATATCCCCATGCGGCACGCCGATCCGCGCCGCCATCATCACCAGGAACCCGGCCATTCGCTCGGAAGCCGTCTTGCGCCCGATCATCAGCGCCTTTTCGCGGCAGCGACCAAGCGCGGCATCGCAGTTATCGAGCAACCGCGCGAGAATTGCCGGGTCGTCCGCCACCACCTCGCGCAGCGCCTCGTAAGGAAAGACCGTCAGTTCGCATTCGACCAGACTGTGGAGCACATAAGCGTGCGGCCCGCTGCCGGGGACCAAGACCAGATCGCCAGCGAAGTTGAACGCGGTCACCTGCTCGCGCTCGGCCGCAGCCTGCGCAACGAGCTTGGCTGCACCGCTGACGATATGAACCAGCGCGCTTTTCCCGCGTGGCAGCGGCGCGATCTCTCCCGCGCCAAGGCGCAGCGATTGCGCGAGCGCTGCACAGGCTGCAAGCGAAGGCCCGCCAGCCACGCCGGTTCTGAACTGTGAGAGACTTGCCGCCTGTGTCATTGTTGCCGCAGTGACCGCACAAGCGCATCTGGGCATTGATCTGGGTCAAGGACGCGATGCGGCTTCGCGACCAGTTGACGCCCCGACGGTGCAAAAAACCTGGGCTGCAAGGGGCAGCCGCTGCACCGCCAGGATTAAGTACATGACCAAGACGCTCAAAACGTCCCTCGCCGCCGCCGCTGCGGCTGTTGCAATGCTTGCCAGCCCGGCCTTCGCCGGTAGCGCCAACGGCAAGATCCAGATCAAAGTGCTGGGCTCTGCCGTGTTGCCCAATGGCAAGATCACCAGCAAGCCAATCGACATCGTGCCGCTGCCCGCTACGACGCAGACTGCGGCAAGCGACAATTACGTGCCCACCGTGGCAGTCGAATATTTTGTCAGCCCGAACTTCTCGGTCGAAACGATCTGCTGCCTGACCGAGCATCACGTGACCGCGACCACGGGCCTGCCCGGTGCCGAACTGGTCAGCCATGCCAAGCTGATCCCGGCGACGATTACCGCCAAGCTGCATTTCCCGGTAGGCCCGCTGAAGCCTTACGTCGGCGCTGGCGGGACCTATTTCCTGTGGGTCGACAGCAAGCCCGGTGCGGCTACCATTCCGCTGGGCGTTACGCGCACTACGCTGTCGAGCAAGTTCGGTGCGGTGGTTCAGGCCGGTGTCGACATTCCGCTGGGCGACAATGGCATCGGCCTGAGCTTCGATGCCAAGAAGTACTTCGTCAGCACTACCGCACGTTGGTACGCCGGCAATACGTTGGCAATCCAGACCGAGCACAAGCTAGATCCATGGGTGCTTTCAGCGGGGGTTTCGTTCCGCTTCTAAAGCTGATCAGGCGGCCAGGTCCTCGAGCATCCTCCGCTCGAGGATCGCCACCTCCCGCCGCGAAGGCAGGTCGATCAGGCCGTCCTTCTTCATCCGAGTGAACTGGCGGCTGACGGTTTCGATCGTCAGCCCCAGCACGTCGGCAATCTGCTGGCGTGACAGTGGCAGCGACCAGGCGGCATCATCCGCCGGCGCATCGGCGCAGCCGACGTTCGCACGGCGATCAGCCATCTCAAGCAGGAAGTTCGCCAGCTTCTGTTCGGCGTTCATCCGCCCCAGCAGCAGCATCCAGCGCCGCGTACGGTCGAGCTCGCTCAGCGTGCGCTCGAGCAATTTGTGTTCAAGGTCCGGATGCTCGCGGGCAACGCGGTCGAAATCCGCACGCTGGAATATGCAGACGTAAGCATCAGTCAGCGCTTCGACCCCGTAAGGCGTCTTCTGCCCGAACGGCCGGCCGAGGAAGTCCGAGGAATAGGCAAGCCCAAGAATCTGCTCCTTGCCATCGAAAGTCTGTGTGGAAAGCTTCATCACGCCTTCGATCACATTGGCGACGACTGCGGCATCATCACCTTCCCACAGCAGCCGTTCGCCCGCAACCAGCCTGCGGCGCCGTCCGATCGCGTTGAGCTGGGCAAGCTCATCGTCGTTGAGGCCGGAGCATATCGCCTTGTTCCGGATGGCGCAGGATTGGCAGTAGGAAGCGATCATGGTTTCGCCGTAAACCCACCCGGCCAATGTGCCAACGCCAATCGTGATAGCTTGACCTCTACTGACAAGCTGGCAAGTTGCAGGCGAAAATCAAAACAAGTGCGAGGGGGAAATATGCGCAAGGGGACCGTGCTCACGGCCGTGTTGCTGGCGGCTACCACGTTGACAACGGGCTGCGATGTGATCAAACGGGCGGTGACCGGGACCACTGCGGTCAAGGACACGCCATACCCTGAACGCGTCTATTGGGGTGACACGCACCTCCACACCGCAAATTCGCCGGATGCCTTCGCCTTCGGCAACCGGCTAGAACCGGAGGACGCCTTGCGCTTTGCGCGGGGTGAGGAGGTAATCTCCTCGTCAGGGATCAAGGCCAAGCTGTCTCGCCCGCTCGATTTCCTGGTCATCTCCGACCACTCGGACGGCTTCGCGACGATCAAGGATCTCTACAATGCGCCGCGCGCGCTGATCAGTGAGCCAATTCTCCTGCGCTGGTACGATATGATGCACAGCGGGCCGGAAGGTTCGGCCCAGGCCGCGCAGGAACTGATCGACGCCAAGGCGCACAACACGCTGCCCAAGTCGATCACCAACCCGGCCGGGGCGGCGGCGCGGCTCAAGTCCGACTGGCTGGCGCATATCGCCGCAGTTGAACACTACAACGAGCCGGGCAAGTTTACCGCCTTCATCGGTTTTGAATACACGTTGATGGAAGGCGGCAACAACCTGCACCGCAACGTTGTTTTTCGCGATAGCGGCAATCTCGTCTCGAAGGTGCTGCCCCTCGCCTCGTTCGGAACCACCATCCCGGATGGGCTGTGGGACTACATGGACGCATACGAGAAGCAGACCGGCGGAAAGGTGCTGGCAATCCCGCACAATTCGAACCTGTCGAACGGCCTGATGTTCATGCTGACCGATCCTTCGGGCGGGCCGATGAGCGCCGAGTACGCCCGGCGCCGCGCCGCGCACGAACCGGTGGTCGAAATTACCCAGATCAAAGGTGACAGCGAGGCGCACCCGTTCCTTTCGCCTAACGACGAGTTCGCCGGATACGGCACCGCCGGGTGGGACATGAACAACCTGATGAGCACCCAGCCGACCAAACCCGGAGACTATGCCGGGAACTATGTCCGCGAGGCGCTCAAGCGCGGTCTGCTGATCGAACAGCGTACCGGCGTAAACCCTTACAAGTTCGGGGTGATCGGCTCGACTGACGCGCACACCGCGCTTTCCACGGCGGACGACAACAATTACTTCGGCAAATTCCCGACGGTCGAGCCTTCGGCGACACGGGCGATGAAGCCACAAAACCTGGGTGCACACCAGGGCCGGTTCGGCTGGAACTACCTCGCCAGCGGCTATGCCGCAGTCTGGGCGACATCGAACACCCGCGGCGCGATCTTCGACGCGCTGAACCGCCGCGAAGTCTATGGCACCACCGGGCCGCGCATGACGATCCGCTTCTTCGGCGGTTGGGATTTCAACGCGGGCGATCTTAAGGGTGACTGGGTCAAGGCTGGCTACCAGCGCGGCGTGCCAATGGGCGGGAACCTTTCGGCGCACAAGGCCGGCGCACCCAGCTTCATCGTCTCGGCGCTCAAGGATCCAATGGACGCCAACCTTGACCGGGTACAAGTCGTCAAAGGCTGGGTCGACAAGGCCGGACAGGCACACGAGAAGGTCTTCGACGTCGTGTGGAGCGACCTGGCCAAGCGCGCGATCGTGAACGGCAAGGTTCCGGCAGTGGGTGATACGGTGGACGTCAACACCGCGACTGTCGCCAACACGATCGGCGCGCCGACTTTGGCAACGGTCTGGACCGATCCCGAGTTCGATCCCGCACAGCGCTCGTTCTATTACCTCCGAGTGCTGATGATCCCGACTCCGAGCTGGGTCGATTTCGACAAGGTCCGGTTCAACCTGACGCTGCCGGCGAACGTGCCGCTCAAACAGCAGGAACGTGGCTACACTTCGGCAATCTGGTACAACCCGGCCTAAGTCGGGTCAGCGAAACGCGGTA
>JANXUP010000059.1 GCA_025356175.1 Sphingomonadaceae bacterium
GGCGACGAGTGTCCCCAGCCCGACCGAGTTCGATCCCTTGACGAGGATCGCGTCGCCGCCTTCCACCCCAAGTGCCCTGAGGTGCTCAAGCGCCTCACGGGCAGTTCCGCAATGCGCGAAGGCCGGCGGATTGCCAAGCGAACTGTGCTGCGCTTTCCCCAGTTCATCCGCCAATGCGCTCATCTCGTCGCCGACTAGGATCAGATGATCGATTGCGGCCGCGCTGACCGGCTCGATCAACTCGGCATGGAAGGCGGGACCGTGCTCGCCCAGTTCCTTCATCGCCCCCAGCACCGCAATCCGGCGGCGCGCCGGGGTGCGGCCGAGCTGCGCCAGGGTGGCGCGCATCGAGGCCGGGTTGGCGTTGTAGCTTTCATCGATCAGCAGCGCCTGGCCCGAGAGGTCACCGCCATCGGCGCCGAACACGGTGCGCGCGCCGCGGCCCTTAAGGCCCTGCATTTCCGCCAGTGCCAGCCCGGCCGCGCCCAGATCGCCGCCTGCCGCGCGGACCGCCGCCATCACCGCCAGCGAATTGGCGATCCAGTGATCGCCCGGTTCCGCCACGGTGTAGCAGATCCGCCGGTCGCCAAGATCGGCGGTGATCAACGAGCCGCCGCCTGCTGCAGGTACGGCATCGAGCAAGCGAGCCGTGGCATGGGGGGCGCGGCCGAATGACTGGACCTCAACCCCGTGCCGCTCCGCCGCTGCCAGCAGCCGCTCATAGTGCGGGCTGTCGGCGGGGATGATCGCGGTGCCGCCGGTTTCAAGACCTTCGAACACTTCAGCCTTGGCATCGGCAATCGCTTCCTCGCTGCCGAGCATTTCGATGTGCGCCGGGGCAATCGTGGTAATGACTGCGACGTGCGGGCGGACCTGACGGGTCAGTTCGGCAATCTCGCCCTTGTGGTTCATGCCCAGCTCGAACACGCCGTAGCGCGACGTGGCGGGCATCCGCGCCAGGCTGAGCGGCACCCCGACATGGTTGTTGTAGCTTTTGACCGAGCGGTGCGCCTGGCCCCGGCTCGAGCGGTCGAGCGCGGCAAATATGGCTTCCTTGACCCCGGTCTTGCCGACCGAGCCGGTCACCCCGATGATCTGCGCAGAGCCCCGGTTTCGCGCGGCTTTTGCCAGAAGCTCAAGTGCAATTGAGGTATCATCGACCAGCACATGCGGGCCGTTGACCGGGCGATCGACCACCACCGCAGCGGCGCCGCGGGCAAAGGCCATGGGGATGAACTTGTGGCCGTCCATCGCTTCGCCCTTGAGCGCGAAAAACAGGTCACCCGGCATCACGTCGCGGCTGTCAACCTCGACCCCGGAAACCTGAAACTGCCCGACCGCGACGCCGCGCACCGCGCGCGCGATCTCGACCGCGTCCCACAGCGCGAGGCCGACAAGGTCTTCCTTGAGTTCGGGCCAGGCAATGATCTTCGCTAGCGCATTCATGCCGCACACTCCCTGGCTACGGTTACGTCGTCGAATGGCAGGATCCGCATGGTTGCCCCTGCCCCGATTATCTGGCCCTGTTCGTGACCCTTGCCAGCGATCAGGACGATGTCTTGCGCACCTGCTTCGGCGATTGCAGCAGTAATCGCGGTGCGGCGTTCGCCCCCGTCGCGCAGCTTGCCCGCGCCTCCGGCGAGCACAGCGGCGCGGATCGCTGCCGGGTCTTCGCTGCGGGGATTGTCGTCGGTAGCGATGCCGAGATCGGCCTGCTCGCTTACCACCCGGCCCATTTCCGGACGCTTGCCCGGGTCACGGTCGCCGCCGGCACCGAACACCACGATCAGGCGGCCGCTGCAGTGCGGGCGAAGTGCGGCGATCGCGGCTTCGAGCGCGTCAGCCGTGTGCGCATAATCGACATAAATCGGCGCGCCCGCACGGGTGATCGCCGCGCGTTCTAGCCGCCCGCGTACCGGCTGGAGCCGCGCGAGCGCATCGAACACCCGCGCCGAATCGCTGCCGGTGGCGATGGCGAGGCCCGCCGATACGAGCGCATTAGCGGCCTGATAAGCCCCGATCAGCGGCAGCTTGATCGCCTGCGCCGTGCCCTGCCATTCGATTTCGAGCACTTGCCCCAGCTGGCCGAGCGTACGAGCGAGAAGGCGGATGGACGACCCTTGTGTCCTCTCCGCCTTCTCGCCCACGCTGAGCAACCGCAGCCCCCGCTGACGGACATGCTCGATTGCTTTTGCCGACCAGAGGTCGTCGGCCCAGACCACTGCAGTTCCTTCGGCATCGACCACTTCATCGAACAGCCGCATCTTGGCGGCGAAATAGTCGTCCATGTCCTTGTGGTAATCGAGATGATCGCGGCTGAGGTTGGTGAAGCCGCCGGCCATGACCTTCAGCCCCTCGTTGCGGAACTGCGACAAGCCGTGGCTCGACGCTTCGTAAGCAACGTGAGTGATCCCCTCGCGCGCCAGCCCGCTCATGTTGGCAAGGAAAGTGACGATATCGGGCGTGGTCAGCCCGGTCGAAATGCTCTCATCTGCCGTGGTCACGCCCAGCGTGCCGATCGAGGCGGCGCGTTCGCCGATCATGCGCCAGATCTGGCGAGTCATCTCGACGCAGGAGGTCTTGCCGTTGGTCCCGGTCACCGCGACCACGGTTTCGGGGACGGGCGTAAAAAATGCCGCCGCCAAATGTGCGAAAGCCCGGCGCGGGCTGGCATCGGCGATATGCACCGCGCCGTCCACCTTCGCTTCGGGCCGGGCGACCACCGCCACCGCTCCGGCAGTGATCGCGGCAGGAATGAAATCTTCGCCGTTGACTTGCAGACCTTGAAACGCGCCGAACACAGTGCCCGGCGCAACTTTGCGGTTGTCGATCGCGAACCCGGTGACCTGGGCATCGGCATCCGGCAATGCAATCCCTGCTTGTGCTGCCAGTGCGCCGAGCTTCACTCGCCCTCTCCGCTGCCGACCAGCGGGGCGAGGTCCGAAATGTCCACGTCGCGTGTCGCATCGGGCATGATGCCGAGCAGCGGGCCGATCCGCGGCACCAGTCGCCCGACCATCGGCGCGGCGTTCCATGCAGCAGTGCGCTGGCCCGAACTGGCAGCGGTGGCCTGCGGTTCATCGAGCATGGCGATGATCACGTAGCGCGGATGGTCCATTGGGAAAGCAGCGGCGAAAGTCGCGATGATGTTGGTCTTCTGGTAGCCATGGTTGCCAGGCTTTTCAGCCGAGCCGGTCTTGCCGCCAACGCGGTAACCCGCCGCGTTGGCCTTGCGCCCGGTGCCAAGGTCGACAATCAGGCGCAGCAGCTGGCGCATCCGGGCTGAGGTTGAGGCCTTGAACACCCGCCGTCCGGCAATATCGGTGCCGGGCTGGACCCGGATCAGCGTAGCCGGACGCCAGATCCCGCCATTGACCATCGCCGCATAGGCTTCCGCCAGATGCAGCGGGGTGATCGCAATACCGTGACCGTAACCCACGGTCATTGTCGTGATCCGCGACCAATCGCCCTTGGGCCAGAGCGGGAAACCGCGTGCGGGCAGTTCGATATAGGGCCGCTCGTTCATGCCGAGCGCGCGCATCGTCGCGTTTAGCCGCGCCCCGCCAAGCTCGTCTGCAACCTGCGCGGTGACGATGTTGGACGAATGGATCAGCGCTTCGGGCACGTTGAGCGAGGCGCCGAAGCTGTGGCTGTCATGAATCTGGAAACCGCCAATCGCGATCGGTCGTGACGACTGGTAGCGCCGTCCGAGGTCGGTCACCGTCCCGGCATCGATTGCGGAAGCCACGGTGATCGGCTTCATCACCGAACCCAGTTCATAGACCTGATTGGTCACGCGGTTGAAGATGTTCGCCTCACCCGCGCTGTCGATCAGGTTGGGATTGAACGAGGGCAGCGAGGCCAGCGCGACCACTTCGCCAGTATCGACATCGAGGATCACCCCGGCTGCGCCCTTGGCGTTGGTATCGGCCATCGCGCGCGACATCTCGTCTTCGAGCGCGCCCTGCACCCGGGTGTCGATGGCCAAAGCTGCGGACGCGCCGCGCGTGGAAGGATCGGTCAGGCGCTTGTTGAACACTTCTTCCATGCCGACATGGCCCTGCCCGTCAGCTCCGACAAAGCCGAGCACGTGGGCAGCCATCGAGCCTTGCGGATAGAACCGCTCGGTCTCGCGCGGGAATTCCAGCGCCGGTTCGCCCAGCGCGTGAATCTTGTTGGCGTCTTCGGGCAGGATGCGGCGGCGCAGATAGCCCGGCTTGCCCTCAGCCAGCCGCTTGGTCATTTCCGCTACGTCGAGGCCGGGGAAGATTCGCCCTAGCGCACCGGCGACTTCAGACGGGCTATGGACCAACGGGGGCCCGTCACCGCCCAGCGCCGCGGGATTGAACCACAGCGAGTAGGCTGGA
>JANXUP010000061.1 GCA_025356175.1 Sphingomonadaceae bacterium
GGCGACGAGTGTCCCCAGCCCGACCGAGTTCGATCCCTTGACGAGGATCGCGTCGCCGCCTTCCACCCCAAGTGCCCTGAGGTGCTCAAGCGCCTCACGGGCAGTTCCGCAATGCGCGAAGGCCGGCGGATTGCCAAGCGATGCCGTAGCGGCTTTCCCCAGTTCATCGGCCAACGCGGTCATCTCGTCGCCAACCACGATCAATTGGTCGATTGCCGCCGCGGTGACCGGCTCGATCAGCTCGGCGTGGAACGCCGGGCCATGCTCGCCCAGCTCTTTCATTGCACCCAGAACCGCGATCCGGCGGCGGGCCGGGGTGCGGCCAAGCTGCGCCAGCGTGGCGCGCATCGAGGCGGGGTTGGCGTTGTAGCTTTCATCGATCAGCAGTGCCTGGCCCGAGCCATCACCAGCAGGCGCGTTGATCATGGTCCGCGCGCCGCGGCCTTTGAGGCCTTGCATTTCCGCCAGCGCCAGCCCGGCTGCGCCCAGATCGCCGCCGGCTGCGCGGACTGCAGCCATAACGCATAGCGAATTGGTGATCCAATGGTCACCCGGTTCCGCCACGGTGTAGCAAATCCGCCGGTCGCCAAGGTCGGCGGTGATCAGCGAGCCGCCGCCTGCTGCGGGTACGGCATCGAGCAAGCGGACCGTGGCATGTGGCGCGCGGCCGAATGATTGCACCTCCACGCCTATCCGCTCCGCCGCCGCGAGCAGTCGCTCGTAGTGCGGGCTGTCGGCGGGAATGATCGCGGTGCCGCCCGGTTCGATCCCTTCAAAGATCTCGGCCTTGGCATCGGCAATCGCTTCTTCGCTGCCGAGCATTTCGATGTGCGCCGGAGCAATCGTGGTGATCACGGCGACATGCGGGCGGACCTGACGGGTCAGCGCGGCGATCTCGCCTTTGTGGTTCATGCCCATTTCGAACACGCCGTAGCGCGACGTGGCGGGCATCCGCGCGAGGCTCAATGGCACCCCGACATGGTTGTTGTAGCTCTTGACCGAACGGTGCGCATTGCCCCGGCTCGACCGGTCGAGCGCGGCAAAGATGGCTTCCTTGACCCCGGTCTTGCCAACCGATCCGGTCACCCCGATGATCTGCGCAGAACCCCGGTTTCGCGCAGCTTTTGCAAGAAGCTCAAGCGCAATTGAGGTATCATCGACCAGCACGTGCGGCCCGTTGACCGGACGATCGACCACTACAGCGGCAGCGCCGCGCGCGAAGGCCATCGGAATGAACTTATGCCCGTCCATCGCTTCGCCCTTCAGCGCGAAAAACAGGTCGCCCGGCATCACATCACGGCTGTCGATTTCGGCCCCCGATACCTGAAACTGCCCGACCGCGACGCCGCGCACCGCGCGCGCGACCTCAACCGCGTCCCACAGCGCCAGACCGACAAGGTCTTCCTTGAGCGCAGGCCAGGCAAGGATCTTCGCAAGCGCATTCATGCAGCACACTCCCTGGCTACGGTTACGTCGTCGAATGGCAGGACGCGCATGGTCTCGCCCGCGCCGATGATCTGGCCCTGTTCGTGGCCCTTGCCGGCGATCAGCACGATGTCGTTCGGTCCGGCTTCAGCAATCGCAGCGGCAATTGCGGTGCGGCGATCGCCGCCGTCGCGCAGTTTGCCATGGCCGCCGGCGAGCACTGCGGCGCGGATCGCGTCCGGGCTTTCGCTGCGGGGATTGTCGTCGGTAACCAGGCCAAGGTCGGCCTGTTCGCTGACCACTTGGCCCATTTCCGGGCGCTTGCCCTGATCACGGTCGCCGCCTGCGCCGAACACCACGATCAGGCGCCCGCTGCAATGCGGGCGCAGCGCTGCGATCGCGGCTTCGAGCGCGTCCGCCGTGTGTGCGTAATCGACATAGATCGGCGCGCCCGCCCGCGTGATCGCCGCGCGTTCAAGCCGTCCGCGCACGGGCTGAAGGCGAGAGAGGCAATCAAACACCCGCGCCGGATCGCTGCCAGTGGCAATTGCCAGCCCCGCTGAAACGAGTGCATTAGCGGCCTGATAAGCCCCGATCAGCGGCAGCTTGATCGTCTGTGCCCTGCCCTGCCATTCAATCTCGAGCACCTGTCCAAGCTGGCCGAGCGAACGAGCGAGAAGGCGGATGGACGACCCTTGTGTCCTCTCCGCCTTCTCGCCCACGCTGAGCAGCCGCAGCCCCCGCTGACGGACATGCTCAATGGCTTTTGCCGACCAGATATCATCGGCCCAGACGACTGCAGTGCCTTCGCCATCGACCACTTCGTCGAACAGCCGCATCTTGGCGGAGAAGTAGTCGTCCATCGTGGCGTGATAATCGAGATGATCGCGGCTGAGGTTAGTGAACGCCCCGGCCATGACCTTGAGCCCTTCATTGCGGAACTGCGACAGCCCGTGGCTCGAAGCTTCGTAAGCGACGTGAGTAATCCCCTCGCGCGCCAGCCCGCTCATATTGGCAAGGAAGGTGACGATGTCGGGCGTGGTCAGGCCGGTCGAAATGCTCTCGTCCGCGGTGGTCACGCCGAGCGTACCGATCGAAGCGGCGCGTTCGCCCAGCATCCGCCAGATCTGGCGGGTCATCTCGGCGCAGCTCGTCTTGCCGTTGGTCCCGGTCACCGCGACCACGGTCTCGGGGACGGGCGTGAAAAAGCCCGCTGCCAAATGCGCGAAAGCGCGGCGCGGGTTGGCATCGGCGATGTGCACCGCGCCTTCGACCGTGGCTTCGGGCCGCGCGACTACCGCCACCGCGCCGGCAGTGACCGCGGCTGGAATGAAGTCTTCGCCGTTGACAGCCAGGCCCTGAAACGCCCCAAATACAGTGCCCGGAGCAACCTTGCGGTTGTCGATCGCGAACCCGGTAACCTGCGCATCGGCACCGCCCGGCAGTGCTATTCCTGCTTGTGCTGCCAGCGCGCCGAGCTTCACTCGCCTTCTCCGCTGCCGACCAGCGGGGCAAGGTCAGAAATGTCCACATCGCGCGTTCCGTCGGGCATGATGCCAAGCAGCGGCCCGATCCGGGGGACCAGCCGCCCAACCATCGGCGCGGCGTTCCATGCGGCGGTGCGCTGGCCCGAACTGGCGGCGGTGGCCTGCGGTTCATCGAGCATGGCGATGATCACATAGCGCGGGTGGTCCATCGGGAAAGCCGCGGCGAAGGTCGCGATGATGTTGGTCTTTTGATAACCGTGATTGCCGGGCTTTTCGGCCGAGCCGGTCTTGCCGCCGACGCGGTAACCCGCCGCATTGGCTTTGCGCCCGGTGCCAAGATCCACGATCAGCCGCAGCAACTGGCGCATCCGCGCCGAGGTTGAGGCCTTGAACACTCGCCGCCCGGCAATATCGGTCCCCGGCTGGACCCGGATCAGCGTTGCTGGGCGCCAGATCCCGCCATTGACCATCGCCGCATAGGCTTCGGCGAGGTGCAGCGGAGTGATCGCGATGCCGTGGCCGTAACCCACGGTCATCGTAGTGATCCGCGACCAATTTCCTGGCGGCCACAGCGGAAAGCCGCGCGCAGGCAGCTCGATATAGGGCCGCTCGTTCATGCCGAGCGCGCGCATCGTTGCGTTGAGCCTTGCGCCGCCAAGCTCATCGGCGACCTGCGCGGTAACGATGTTGGACGAATGGATCAGCGCTTCGGGCACGTTGAGCGAGCCACCGAAGCTGTGGCTGTCATGGATCTGAAAGCCGCCGATCGAAATTGGCCGCGACGATTGATACCGCCGCCCCAGATCGCTCACCGTCCCGGCATCGATCGCCGCGGCGATAGTGATCGGCTTCATCACCGAGCCCAGCTCATAAACCTGGTTGGTCACGCGGTTGAAGATGTTTGCCTGGCCCGCATCATCGATCAGGTTCGGGTTGAACGAGGGCAGCGAGGCGAGCGCAACCACTTCGCCGGTATCGACATCGAGGATCACCCCGGCCGCGCCCTTGGCGTTGGTATCGGCCATGGCGCGCGACATCTCATCTTCGAGCGCGCCCTGAACGCGGGTGTCGATCGCCAGCGCCGCCGATGCGCCGCGCGTGGCAGGATCGGTCAGGCGCTTGTTGAACACCTCTTCCATGCCGACATGGCCCTGCCCGTCAGCGCCGACAAAGCCGAGCACGTGCGCGGCCATCGATCCTTGCGGATAGAAGCGTTCGGTCTCGCGCGGGAATTCCAGCGCCGGTTCGCCCAGCGCGTGAATCTTGTTGGCGTCTTCGGGCAGGATGCGGCGGCGCAGATAGCCCGGCTTGCCCTCGGCCAGCCGCTTGGTCATTTCCGCTACGTCGAGGCCGGGGAAGATTCGCCCTAGCGCACCGGCGACTTCAGACGGGCTATGGACCAACGGGGGCCCGTCACCGCCCAGCGCCGCGGGATTGAACCACAGCGAGTAGGCTGGA
>JANXUP010000069.1 GCA_025356175.1 Sphingomonadaceae bacterium
GCGCCGTTCCTGCTGGGGCTGGCGCACTGGCTATACGGCCTTTCGGCCCTGTTGCTGGGCACCGCCTTCCTGCTACTTTCGCTTCGCGTCGCAACCTTCCGGACCCCGACCAACGATGCCGACATGCGTGCCGAAAAGCGCCTGTTCGGCTTCTCGATCCTCTATCTGTTCGCACTGTTTGGCGCGCTGGTGGCGGACCGCTTTATCCTTGGATGACAACCCATGACCGAGCTTGATCCCAAGACCGAACGCGCCCGCATCATCAAGGGCCGCAACCGCGCACTGGCGCTGGTGCTGTTCAGCCTTGCGGTGCTGTTCTTTGCGATCACCATCGTCAAGCGGATGCCCTGATGCAGCGCGATCCGCGCCGTAATCGCAAGGTCGCGGCATACGCTGCAGCCTTCGCGGCGTTCATGCTGGCGATGGGTTTTGCCTCGGTGCCGCTATACCGGATGTTCTGCCAGGTCACTGGCTTTGGCGGTACCACCCAGCGCGCCAATGCCGCCGAAGCGGCCAAGGTGCAGGTCGCCGATCAGCGCATTTCGGTGCGGTTCGACGGCAACGTCGAGAACGGCATGCCGTGGCGCTTCGGTCCCGAGCAGGTGACACAGGAAATGCGCATCGGCGAGCGCAAGATCGCCTATTTCACCGCCGAAAACCTGTCCGATCACGCGATCACCGGGATCGCCAGTTTCAATGTCGAGCCCGACCTTGCCGGGCTGTATTTCAAGAAAATCCAGTGCTTCTGCTTCAACCAGCAGACCTTGCAACCGCATGAAAAGGTGCGAATGCCGGTGCTTTATTATGTCGATCCGGCGATCCTCAAGGATCCAGAATCGGCCGCGACGACGCAGATCACCTTGAGCTACACCTTTCACATTTCTGCCGATCAAAGCGCCGCCAAATCCGCGCCGGTGAAAGCCGCGTCAAAGACACTGGACCGGGCGCAGGCGGCGCGATAAGGGCCTATTCGAGTTTTGCGCCGGCGGGTTTCGCGCCTTCGGCAATTTTGGCACAACAGGGACCGAAAGCATCATGGCCGGCACCAAGAACCATCAGTACCACATCCTCGATCCGGATATCATGCCGTTCATGGGCGCCGTCTCGGCATTGACCATGACCAGCGGCCTGGTGCTTTTCATGCACAACATTGCGGCGGGCAAGTTCGTTTTCCCGCTTGGCTTGGCGGCCTTGTTGTTCACGATGTGGCAGTGGTGGACCAAGGTCGTCGCCGAAGCGCACCAGGGCCATCACACCCCGGTGGTGCAACTCCACCTGCGCTATGGCATGATCACGTTCATCGCTTCGGAAGTGATGTTTTTCGTCGGCTGGTTCTGGGCGTTCTTTGACTTTTCGCTGTTCCCATCGACCATTTCCGATGTCGTCGGCGGGCAATGGCCGCCCAAGGGGCTCGAAGCGGTGATGAACGCGTTCGACCTGCCGTTGCTCAACACATTGATCCTGCTGTGCTCGGGCACTACCGTCACCTGGGCGCACCATTCGCTGATCCACGGTGACCGTGATGGCCTGAAAAAGGGGCTGTGGGTCACGATCCTGCTAGGCATGCTGTTCACCAGCCTGCAGGCCTACGAATATATCCACGCGCCGTTCCCGTTCGGCAAGAACACCTATGGCAGCGCGTTCTACATGGCCACCGGGTTCCACGGGTTCCACGTGATTATCGGCACCGTCTTCCTCGCGGTTTGTCTGAAGCGCACTTACAACGGTGACTTCACCCCCAAGCAGCACTTCGGCTTCGAAGCGGCAGCGTGGTACTGGCACTTCGTCGACGTGGTGTGGCTGTTCCTGTTCCTGTGCATCTACGTGTGGGGCAATTGGGGCTTCGCAGTCGAGTAATGGTCCGGTCGATGGCTGATCGCTGGCACCTCGCCCAGATCAATATCGGCAGATTGGTTGCGCCCCAGGCCGATGCCCGGATTCAGCCGTTTTTTGACGCGCTCGATCGCGTGAATGCCTTAGCCGATGCTTCACCGGGCTTCGTCTGGCGGCTGCAAGACGATAGCGGCAATGCGATGGGGATCAGCTATTCGCCTGATCCGCTGCTCGCGGTGAACATGTCGGTATGGCGCGATGCAGATAGCCTGTTCGATTTCGTCTACCGCAGTGCGCATACCCCGGTGATGGCTCGGCGGCGGGACTATTTCCAGAAGTTCGACGGCGCATATCAAGCGTTGTGGTGGGTTGACGCGGGCACCGTGCCAACTGTTTCGGAGGGTCTGTCGCGGTTGTGGCTGCTCGAACGATTCGGGTCTTGCCCGCAGGCGTTCACCTTCAAGGCGCAGTTTCCCGCACCTGACCGGACTGGGCTGCCGGTCGATCACGGCCCCGATCCGTGGTGCGTCGGAAATGCATAAGCCGGGCCCGGAGTGATCAGGCGACTGCCGCTTTTGCCAACGATCGTGGTCCTGATCGCAGTCGGCATCATGATCCGGTTGGGATTCTGGCAGATTGACCGGATGCACCAGAAGGCGGAACTGCTGGTCCGCTATGAGGCGGCAGACCATTCCTCAGCCGACGTGCCACCAAGCCAATTTGGCGGTGACCGTGACGCCATACTCTATCGCCACACGGCATTTGCTTGCGATCATGTCAGCACAAGGTCTGCGATTGCCGGGCTCAGCGCAACGGGTGCAAGCGGTATCGCGCATACCGTCCAGTGCCAGGCGGCAGCAGATAGGACTGCGGTACCGGTTACCGTCACGCTTGGCTGGTCAACCAATCCTGCGCCGCCCGCATGGGACGGCGGCCAGGTTGCGGGAATCGTCGCGCCGATGGGGAAGGCCGGGGTTCGCGTTGTCGCCGATCCGCCGCTCGCTAACCTCCAGTCCAATGCCAGACCTGATCCCAAGGACCTGCCCAACAACCACTGGTCCTATGCGATCCAGTGGTTCCTGTTCGCACTGACGGCGCTGGTGATCTACGGCCTTGCGCTGCGCAAGCGGCTTGCCGCGACTGACCCTGCGGGCTAACGGCGCGCGCATGGAATACGTCTCCACTCGCGGCTCTGCGCCCACGCTCGATTTTGCGGGCGCGACGCTTGCCGGTCTGGCCAGCGACGGCGGGCTTTACGTGCCGCGCGAGTGGCCCAGGTTCACCGAGGCAGAGATTGCCGCGATGGCCGGGCTGCCATACGCGGAGCTCGCTGCGCGGGTCATGCAGCCGTTCGTCGGTGATTGCCTCAGCCCGGAGAAACTCCGCGAGCTGACCGCGCAGGCTTACGGCCGGTTTGCTCACACCGCAGTCACCCCGCTGGTCCAGCTTGACCAGCAGCACTGGCTGCTTGAACTGTTCCACGGGCCGACGCTGGCGTTCAAGGATGTCGCGCTGCAACTGCTCGGCCTGCTGTTTGAGGAGTTCCTCAGCCGCGGCGGCGATCCGCTGACGATTGTCGGAGCCACCTCGGGCGATACCGGTTCGGCGGCGATCGATGCGGTGGCGGGCCGGGCGAACATCGACATCTTCATGCTTCACCCCAGGGGCCGCGTTTCGGACGTGCAGCGCCGCCAGATGACCACGGTGCGCGCGCCCAACGTCCACAATATCGCGGTCGAGGGCACCTTCGACGATGCCCAGGCCACGGTAAAGCGCATGTTCAATGATCCGGCGATGACCGGGCGGTTCGCGATCGGCGCGGTCAATTCGATCAACTGGGCGCGGCTGATGGCGCAGGTGGTCTATTACTTCGCCGCCGCGCTGCAATTGGGTGCACCGCAGCGCAAGGTCGCCTTCGCAGTGCCGACCGGCAATTTCGGCGATGTCTTCGCGGGCTATGTCGCGGCGCAAATGGGCTTGCCGATCGAGCGGCTGATAGTGGCGACCAACGTCAACGATATCCTCCACCGCGCGCTGACTTCGGGCGATTATTCGGCGGGGACCGTTACCCCTACTGCCGCGCCGTCGATGGACATTCAGGTTTCCTCCAACTTCGAGCGGCTGCTGTTCGATCTCGGCGGCCGTGATGGTGCGGCACTCGCGGCGCAGATGACGGGATTCGAAACCACCAAGGCGATGCAGCTCACCAACGCGCAGCGCGAAGGTGCGACCAAGTTGTTCTCCAGCGCTAGCGCCGATGCCGACCAGATGACCCAGGCTTTGCGCTGGGCCTGGGAGACCACCGGCGAGCTGCTTGATCCCCACACCGCGATCGGACTGCATGCGGCGCGCGAAGCGGGCATCGCGGCGCACATCCCTGTCGTCACGCTCGCCACCGCGCATCCCGCCAAGTTCCGCGACGCGGTCGAACGCGCGACCGGGCAACGGCCAGTCTTGCCCACCCGTATCGGCGATCTGTTCGAGCGCGAAGAAAGCTTCGTCGAACTTCCCGGCGACTATGCTGCGGTCGCCGAATATATCGCCGCGCACGCGGTGCCGCGCAATTGAAGCAGGCTCCAAGACCCGCTCATGCTGAGCTTGTCGAAGCACACGCGCGGCGGGCAGGCGGGGCGCGCGGCCTTCGACAGGCTCAGGCTGAGCGGAGTTTGGTGTAGTGGCGCAACTCATTTTGCAGCCGCAGCTGATGATCGGCGAGGGCTGGGACCACTACCGGCTGATTGACAGCGGCCACGGCCGCAAGCTTGAAAGCTATGGCCCCTACCAGTTCGTCCGCCCCGACGCGCAGGCACTGTGGACCCCGCGACTCGAAACCTGGCGCGCCGAGGGCGAATTTGTCCCCGGCTCGGACGAGGACGGCGGCGGGCGCTGGCAGTTCGCCGCGCCGGTGCCCGCAGACGGTTGGCCGCTGAGCCGGGGCCCGGTCAAGTTCACCGCGCAATGCACCCCGTTCCGCCACCTGGGGTTCTTCCCCGACATGGCCCCGGTGTGGGACTGGATGGGCGAGCAGCTCGCGGGGCGCAGCCATGCCGCCACGCTTAACCTTTTCGGATACACCGGCGTCGGTACCTTGTCGCTAAGCGAATACGGCCCGGTTACCCACGTCGATGCCTCGAAGAAGTCGGTCGCGCAAGCCCGGCTCAATGCCGAGATATCGGGCATGACCGACCGCCCGGTGCGCTGGATCGTCGACGATGCGGCCAAGTTTGCCGCGCGCGAAGTCCGGCGGGGCAAGCATTACGACGGGATCATCCTCGATCCGCCCAAGTTCGGGCGCGGGCCCGACGGTGAAGTCTGGCGACTGGAAGATCATCTGCCCGGACTGCTGGCTGATTGCCGCGCACTCTTGAGCGCCGAAAGCAAGTTTCTGTTCCTTACCGTCTATGCGGTGCGGATGTCGTCGCTTGCGCTGGCCGGACTGATGGACGAGCTGTTTGCTGACCTGCCCGGAACGATCGAGCACGGCGATCTGGCAGTGCAGGAACACGGCGAGCGCGCGCGGCACTTGCCGACGGCAATCTTCGCGCGGTGGCGCAGCGCTTAGGCGAACAGGAAGCGCTGGCTTTCCAGATTTTCCCGCCGCCAGATTACATTGTCGATGAAGTAGTGGTGGACGTTGATGAAAATGAGCGCGGCAAAGGCGAAGAACGATCCGCCGATTGCTGCCTTGTCATAAACGCCATGGCTATCGGCAAAGCCCGGCAGGATCAAAAACCCAAGATAGCCAAGCAACACTGCGGTCACCACGAACTTGGCCAGATGCGCGCCGGGGCTGGAGCCGAGCAACGACGTTTTCGCTCCGGTCTGGCCCTTTTCGCGGTTGATCTCGAACCGCCAGACGACGCCCAGATATTGCAGCGAATGGAACGCGGGCACCAGCAGCAGCCACAGCGGGCTGAGTTTGATCAGGATCAGCCATGGATAGAGGCTGGCAACATAGGCGGCGACCCCGTTGAGCGGGAGTGCACCGGCGCTGCGCCAGGCGCGCGCCAGCGTGAGTGCGGCGGCAAGGCTGGTGGTCATCGTGACTGCCAACCCGGCGCTGATGAGCCAACCGGGGAAATCGAAGGCGTAATATGAAAGGCCGAGCATGTCGGTCTTTTCCGCGCTGGCGTTGAACCATAGCCACGCGCCGGTCCACACGGCATAGCAATTGATCAGCAGCACGCGCTTGTCGGCGGCGGAAAAGAACTGCCGCTTGAGCGCGCAATCGACCATCAAGAGGCCATAGCCCTGCTTGACGTAGTGCCACCCTACGAACAGCGCCATCGCATTGCCGGCATAGCCCAGCAGCTGCGCATCGCCGCGTAGCAGGCTCCAACCCAGATAGGTGGCAATCAGCAGGGGCAAGGCAATTCCGGCGAACTGATAGCGCAGCCGCATCACCGGGTTCAGCTCATCGCCAAATGCCTTGGCTGCAAAGCCCCGGTAGAAGATCTGGTACGAATGCGCGAAATGCGGGTGGTTGATCACGTGGCTGAGCAGCATGGTCGCCAGCATTGCGCTGCGCGTCACCTGGTCGCTGGCGGGCAGCAGCAGCATCAACGGCAACAGCACCAGTGAAAGTCCGCCAAAGGTGATGAAATCCACCACCGGCCCAAACAGATAGCGCCGCCGCGTCGCCACTGGGGCGGACTGCGTGCTGGCAATGCTGTCGGAATAGCTGGTGGCCATGATGCGCAAAATCCCCTGATCGGAAACTGGCTAGAGCATCGTGGTTAATAAATTCCGCAAGGGCTGGGTGAACGGCGCGGCTATTTCGGTTTGCGGAAGCGCAGCACGAACTGGTCGGTCTTGCCGCGGATACCGCTCTCGACCACCTTGATGGTGTGATCGTCGGCGGGATGGGCAAGGATCGCGTTGCGGCTTTCAAGCTTGAATCCGGCGGCCTCGACCTCGTGGATAACTGCAACATCCTCGATCCGGTGCAGCGTGGCAGTCTGGGTAATGCCCATGCCTTTGGCGGTCTGGTGGTCGTTGATCAGATAGATGCCGCCCGGTTTAAGCGCCTTTAACGCGGCTTCGTTGATCACCGCTGCGGTGTCGCGGGCGCCCTGTTTTGAATTCTTGAGGTCGTGGTAGTTCAGCGTGGTCCAGACCACGTCGACCGGGACCGGGGCGAGGCCGACGCCGGGTCCGGCGATGCCCTCGGTCACGTTGGGATGGCCCTGCGCCCATGCCGCGATCGCCGGATTGGCGCGCAAGCCATAAGTATAGACATGCCCGGTCGGACCAACGGCGAGGCTGAGCAAGCGGGTGTAATAGCCGCCGCCCGGCACCAGTTCGACCACCAGAGTGCCCGGCTTGATTTTGGCGAAGGCCATCAGTGCGGCCGGTTTGCGATCGGCGTCGCGCACCGTGTCGGCAGCGGGGCGTTCCGGACTGGCGAGCAAGGCGGCGTAATTGGGGGCGGCGACCCGGGCGGTCAGCGCTGCTGAGCTTGCCAGGGCCAAGACCATTGCTGCCCGAATCATCGATTTGCGCATAACCACACTCTCCAAGGATTGTTGCGCGGGGTTGTAGCCTGCGCCGCGCCATGTCCCAAGCTCGGAATGGTGCCCCCGGACTGGACTTGGCGCTGCGCCCGTGTCACTGCGCCGCGCGTGTCAGACCACCTGATCCTGGAAGTTGCCGATTTCGAGCACGATGTCCTGACCGGCATCTATTCCGAAGAGACCGGCCGCCCGCAGCCGCTGCGCTTCACCATTACGGTGGAGCTGGCCTGCGCGCCGCATTACGCGCCCGACACGCCGCTCAGCGCCAGCAAGAACTACATGGACCTGAAGTTCGCGGCGAGCGAAGCTTTGCCGCAAGGAACCCACTTCAAGCTGATCGAGGCGGTTGCCGATTACGTCTGCGAGACGCTGTTCGTGCAGGACGAGCGGGTGCAGGCGGTGACGGTCAAAATCGTCAAGCTGGCAATCGCCGAGGGCAGCGAATCGATTGGCATCACGCTGCGGCGCGAACGGCGCTGATGGCGCGGCTGGCAGTCCCGCCGCTGACTGATTTGCCGAGCGCGGCGGCGGCCGAATTCCACCGCACGGTTATGCCTCAGGCTACAGAAATCCTGAGCGGCGAAACGCAATGCCTGACGCTGTTGTTCGCGCCATCCGACCACGCGCACCGCGCCTGGCGGCTCGCCGCAGTGCAGGCGTTGGCGCGCGAACGTGCCCCGGTGCGGGTCAATGCAATTGCCGGCGAAGGGGACGCCGCTGTTTCCGCAGCGCTGGCATACCTCGAAGCAGCCGAGGGCGTCACCGGGCAGTACCTGCTGCTTGATGACGTGGGTGCGGGTGCTGTGATACAGTCACCGGGATGATCACGCCGCAGCCTCTCATCGACCAGTTCCAGCGCCGGATCAGCTACCTGCGGCTGTCGGTGACCGACCGCTGCGATCTGCGCTGTGCCTATTGCATGCCCGAGCGGCAGACCTTCCTGCCGCGCAGCGAAGTGCTCAGTCTGGAAGAGTTGCACCAGCTCGCGCTGGGCTTCATCGCGCGCGGGGTGACCAAGATCCGGCTTACCGGCGGCGAACCGCTGGTGCGGCGTGATATGATCGAGCTGGTCCGCGCGCTTGGGCGGCAGGCCGGGCCCAAAAGCGGTGGGGGACTGGAAGAACTGACCCTGACCACCAACGGTACGCAGCTGGCGGCATTTGCCGCTGATCTGGCCGCTGCGGGGGTCCGCCGGGTCAATGTCTCGCTCGATACGCTCGATCGCGCGCGCTTCGCCGAACTGACCCGGCGCGACAGCTTGCCGCAAGTGCTCGAAGGGCTCGCTGCGGCAAAGGCGGCGGGCGTCACGGTCAAGATCAACACGGTGGCGCTGAAGGGCGTCAACGAAGCCGAACTGCCCGACCTGATCGTTTGGGCGCACGGGCAGGGCTTTGACCTGACCCTGATCGAGGTCATGCCGCTGGGCGAAGTCGAGACCGACCGGTTCGACCATTATCTGCCGCTCGATGCGGTGCGCCAACAGCTTGAACAGCGCTTTACCCTGGTCCCCAGTGCTCACCGCAGCGGCGGTCCGGCGCGCTATTTCGATGTGGCGGAGACTGGTGGCCGGCTGGGGCTGATTACCCCGCTCACCAACAACTTCTGCGCAGATTGCAACCGCGTACGGGTAACCGCGACCGGGCAGCTCTACGCGTGCCTCGGCGGGATCGAGCAAGTCGACCTGCGCGCCGCCTTGCGCAGTGACGACCCGGACGCGCAGCTGTCTGCCGCGCTTGACCGGGCGATGGCGATCAAGCCCGAACGGCACCACTTTGCGATTCGTGCGCCCGGTGCGGTGCCTGCCCTGCCGCGGCACATGTCGCTGACCGGCGGCTGACCGTGGCGGCGCGGCTGGTGTTCCTGGGGCGGCTTGAAGATATTGCAGGCGGGCCGGAACGCGAAGTTGCGCCCGGGCCGCTGGAAACTGTGCTCGGTGCACTCGAGCCCGATCTGGCAGTCGCCTTGCTGGGTGAACGGGTGCGCATGGCGCTTAATGGTGTGCTGATCGCCGAACGCGGCGGGATCGTGCTGGGTGAAGGGGACGAGCTCGCCTTCCTGCCGCCTGTCAGCGGCGGCTGACATGCCGAGCGACGTCCGCCTGCTCGACGCGTGCTTTGGACCGGAGCGCGAATTGGCGGAGTTCCACGCGGCGCATTCCGGTTCGGGCGGGATCGCCAGCTTTCTGGGCCAAGTGCGCGGGCGGGGCACCGAACTGCTCGAACTGCGCCATTATGCTCCGCTGACGCTGCCGGGCATGCGCGATCTGGCGCAGCTGTGCCAGTCGCGCTGGCAGCTTGACGGCATGCTGATCCTGCACCGCACCGGGCAGATAGCTCCGGGAGAGCCGATCGTGCTGGTTGCTGCTGCGGCGCCGCACCGCCGCCAGGCCTTTGCCGCGGTCGACTATGCGATGGATCACTTGAAGAGCGAATCGTGGTTCTGGAAGCGCGAACGCCGCGCTGGGACATGGCAGTGGATCGAGCCGCGTCCCGATGATTACGCTGCAGTTCAGCGCTGGGCCTAACTGCCCAACCGGCCGCGGAGTTCGGCCAGTACCTGGTCCTGCCGGGTGATGAGGCTGGTCACTTTGTCGCGCGCTGCGCCGATGCCATTGGCTTCTTGCCCGCTCACGCTGGCCTCGTTGAACAGCATATCGAGATCGGACAGGGCCAGCATCGCTTCGGAACGCGCGGCCTCGAGCTCGGCGACCGCGATGGTTGCGGCGGCCCATGATTCGCTCCCGATTTTTGCATGCGCCGCAGACCCGACGACAGCGCGTGCGCGCGCCTCGCGGGTGCCGAACTTGGCATCGGCCGCCTCGGCCGCATTGACCAGACCGCCCAATTTGTCGGTAACCGCCGTGGGCGGTGCCGGGCGGACGATTTCGACCGGGACGGTGGGCGTGTCGAAACTGGCGGTCAGCCGCTCTGCCGGGCGGCGCGCGAGCGAGGGATACTGGCTCTTGTCGGTCGCACAGCCGGCGAGCAGCAGCGCGGTGGGCACAAGCACAATGAAGATACGCGGAAGCATGGTGCCAGCCTTAGCAACCCCATGCTGTGCATGCCAAGCTAAAGCGCGCAATCTCGCCGTTGACACTCCGCCCTGCTTCATCTAGGGCGCGCTCTCTTCTGGCTACCTGCCGTCAGGCGGGGGTCGGTACGCTGTCCGATTGGCCGGGCAGCTTGTGTGAAATGAACGGATAAAAGCACCATGTTCGCTGTAGTGCGCACGGGCGGCAAGCAATACCGGGTTGCCGCCGGAGACAAGATCGCGGTTGAAAAGCTGGCTGGTGAAGCCGGTGAAACCATCACGCTGGGCGACGTTTTGCTGGCCGGTGACGGCGGCGAAATCAAGGACATCAAGGGTGTCGTGGTTTCGGCCGAGATCATCGCCCAGGCGAAGAGCGAAAAGGTCGTGGTGTTCAAGAAGCGCCGCCGCCACAACTATCGCCGCAAGAACGGCCACCGCCAGCAGCTCACCCTGCTGCGCATTGTGGCTGTCGGCGACGAGAAGAAGGCCGCCAAGAAGGAAGCCGCTGCCCCCAAGGTCGAAGCAGCACCTGTTGCTCCCGTCCAAGCTGCTGCAGAAGCACCCGCCAAGGCTGCGCCGAAAAAGGCCGCACCCAAGGCTGCGAAGCCTGCTGAATAAGAATTCGGAGTAGATCGAGATGGCACATAAAAAAGCTGGTGGCTCCTCGCGCAATGGTCGCGATTCGGCAGGCCGCCGCCTCGGCGTGAAGAAGTTCGGCGGTCAGGAAGTGATCGGCGGCAACATCAT
>JANXUP010000089.1 GCA_025356175.1 Sphingomonadaceae bacterium
GACCAAGCGCATGTCCGAAGACCTGACCGAATTCATGCACGAGGCAGGCTTGCGCGTGCGCTACATGCACTCCGATGTCGAAACGCTCGAACGGATCGAACTGATCCGAGACCTGCGGCTTGGCGTGTATGACGTGCTCGTCGGGATCAACCTGCTGCGTGAGGGCCTCGACATTCCCGAATGCGGGCTGGTCGCGATCCTCGATGCCGACAAGGAAGGCTTCCTGCGCAGCGAAACCTCGCTGATCCAGACCATCGGCCGTGCCGCGCGCAATGTCGATGGCCGGGTGATCCTCTACGCCGACCGGATGACCGGCAGCATGGAACGCGCGATCGCCGAAACCGACCGCCGCCGCGAAAAGCAGCACACGTTCAACATCGAACACGGCATCACGCCCGAAAGCATCAAGCGCGACATCCACAACATCGTCGCCGATACCGCCAGCCGCGACGGCGTGCTGGTCGAGATTGACGCGGAAGGCGCCAACAACCTCGTCGGCCATAATTTGCGGGGGTACATCGAGGACCTGGAAAAGAAGATGCGCAACGCCGCAGCCGACCTGGAATTCGAGGAAGCCGGAAGGCTGCGCGACGAAATCCGCAAACTCGAAGCGGACGAACTCGGCATCCCGGATGGCGACAAACGCGCGCCGATTATCGGGCGGAGCAATGAGGGCAAGCCGGGGACGCGCAAGGGGCGGTTCGGCAGGGAGAGCAAGCGCCGCTTCGGGCGTTAAACCTTCCCGAACCTCGCTTCGAACCCTGCGACATCCCCTGCCGCAAGGTATTGTGCCTGTTCGACCCAGCCGTCGCGCGTCGGGCGTCCGGCGAAAGGCCCGAGCTGCGGGTCAAGCGCAACCAGATCGGCATCGCTCAGCGCGGCGATCTGGGCGTAGGTGCTGAGGCCCAGCGGGGGCAACAGCGCCTGAAGTTTCGGGCCGAGGCCTTTGATCTTCGAAAGATCGTCGCCTTCACTCGTCACCGGAGCTGACTGTGGAGTTACCGGGGCGGGCGCTGGTGCGAATTCGGCAACTGCTACCGGCTCAGGTGCGGGTGCGGATTCTGGCTCGGGCTCCGGTTCAGGTTCAGGTTCCGGCCCCGGTTCAACCACCGGCTCCGGTGCTGGCGGTGGGGGCGGCGGCGCAACCTCAACCGGTGAGGCTTCTTCAACCTCGGTCTGCGCAGCCCTCGCGACCACTTCGCCCATGCCGCCAAGCGCGTCGGACATCACCGGCGGCATCACCACTTGCGCCGCCGGAGCTGCGTCGATCAGCGCCTGGTTGCGCGCGGCGGGGCCGACGCCTTCGTCGAGCACATCGGGCTTGTAGCTTCGGTCGCGAGTACGCTTCGACGAGCGCGCGAGCAGCCACCAGACGATGAACAAAACGGCGAGCGCGATCGCGCCATAGAGCAGCCAGTGCGCTTCAAAATCCTGCATCATTGTGGCAACTCCGCTCCCTTCAGGCACCGACATTACGGCGGAACAGCACCCGGTCTTCGGGGCCGAACCCTTTGTGCCAGATGACGAAACCGTAAGCGAGCAGGATCGCGGGGATCCCGAACACCAGGCTCGCCCAGTGCGGCAACAGGCGCTGGGTCAGCCAGCCGACCAGCACCGCCGGGGCCGCCGCCCAGACCAGCGGCCAGCGCCAGTTGTTGATCGGATGCTTGAGAATTCGTGCCAGTAGCCGCGACTTCAGCAGCGAGGCCACACCCAGCGAAAAGGCGAGCGATCCGGCGGCCGCGGCGGCGGCAAACTTGTCATTGTAATGGAACTGCTCGACCAGTTCGATCCCGCCGAAGGTCAGCACGCCCTGCAGCGAGATCGTGAACAGCGAAATC
The DNA here is from genome assembly GCA_025356175.1 of Sphingomonadaceae bacterium. GTDB lineage: Bacteria > Pseudomonadota > Alphaproteobacteria > Sphingomonadales > Sphingomonadaceae > Novosphingobium. Next base: position 1,842 of record JANXUP010000089.1, read on the forward strand.
AGCAAGTTGGGCACCCGCGCGAGGTAGACCAGCGCGGCCTCGCTCACCACCGCGGTTGCCGCGACCACTTCGGCGGCGAGCAGGAAGCCCAGCGCCCCGGTGCCGCCGACGAAATCCTTGCCCAGCAGCCCCATCACGTCGGGCCCGGGAATGCCCAGCGCCAGCGCAATTCCCGCCTGCACCGCAACGATCCAGAACCCCACCTGGCACACTTGGTGCGCGATCGCCGCGTAATTGCCCTCCTTGATGTTGCGGGTAATCACCGGGCCCAGGATCGGCTCGAAGCTGGTCTTGAGTTTCTGCGGCAGCGAAGCGACTTGCTGCGCGGCGAAATAAACCCCGACCGCAGTCGGCGTGGTGAGGAACCCGAGGATAGCAAGATCGAGCCGGCGTGAGCCCCATTCGACCAGGTCTGCTCCGGCGAGCGGCGCGGACTGGGCGGCGGTGCGCCACAACCGGGCGCGCTCAGGCCGCCAGCCGCGCGGCAAGCCCAGACTGGTCAGCAATGGAAAGAATGCGAACAGCACGGCGGCGAGCTTTGAAAACAGGTAGGACAGCGTCAGCCCGCCTTCGGGTATCAGCCAGAGGCAACCGATCGCGGTCAGGGTCTGGACCCACGGTTCGACCAGCGATCGCGCCCGCACCGTCGCGCCGACATTATAGCCATAGGCGAGCGCGGCGAGCATCACGTCGGTCAGCGCATTGGGAATGATCGCGAAGGGCAGCAGCCGGTCATATTCGCTGAACTGCCCGCTGGGGAACATCGGCGCGGGGACGAGGTAAAGCAGAACGGCAATTACCAGCGACAGGCCGAAGGTCAGCACCAGCGCGTCGGTAACGGTATGCGCGGGATTGCGCCCACCCTCGGCAAGCCGCGCCGCCAGGCCCCGACGCTGGCCGAGCCCGCACAATTGCGCTGCCAGCTCGGCGATCAGCACCGCCGAGGCATAGACCCCCAGCGCCTCGACCCCGTAGAGCCGCCCGGCGATGAACAGGAACGGCGCGGTGCCAAGCAGGCGCAGCAAGAACCCGAAGAAGTTGGTCCGCCCGCCCTTGGCGAGCGCCTTGATGTCTTCTTGGGCGGCTTCCTGCGAGCTCATGCCTGCGGACCTTCCGCCTTGAGCGGTCGCGACAGCAATTCGGCCACCGCTGCGCGCGCTGGCACTTCACCGCGCAGCAACCGCGCCACGGTTTGGACGATCGGCATCTCGATATGGTCCCGCATCGCCAGCCCGGCCAGCACCGGCGCGGTCGAGGCACCCTCGGCGACCGAATTCTTCCCCGCCAGCGCCTCGGTCGCGGACATGCCTTCGCCCAGCGCCTTGCCGAGCGAGAAATTGCGGCTGGCGGTGGACGAGCAGGTCAGCACCAGATCGCCCAGCCCGCACAGCCCCGCGAGTGTCTCGGCGCGCGCCCCGCGGACAAGCCCGAAGCGCAGCATTTCGGCATAGCCGCGCGCGATCAGGGCGGCGCGGGCATTTTGCCCCAATCCCAAGCCCTCAACCACGCCGCAAGCAATCGCCAGCACGTTCTTGACCGCGCCGCCAATCTCCGCCCCGGTGACGTCGTCCGAATAGTAGGGCCGCAGCATGGGCCGCGAGAGCAGCGGGGCGATCCGCTGCCACTGCGCCTCGCCGCCGCCGCAAGCCAGCGTGACCGCGGTGGGCAGGCCGCCGGCAACTTCGTGCGCGAAGGTCGGTCCGGAGAGCACGGCAATGGTTGCTTGCGGCGCGGCCTCGGCGGCGACATCGGCCATCAGCCGCCCGGTCCCGGCTTCGATCCCTTTGGCGCAGAGCACGAGATCGCCGGCGTAGCCCGGCATTTCGGCGAGAGCGCGGGCGAGGTACTGCGCGGGGGTGACCACCAGCAGCAGCGACAGCCCCGCAAGGTCAGCCAGATCTGCAGTCGCATGGATGTGCGGGGACAGCGCGACACCGGGCAGAAACAGGCTGTTGCGGCGATCGGTGTTGATCTCGGTCCCCAGCTCTGCCTCGCGCGCCCAGAGCGTGATGGGTGTGGTCTCAGCCGCGAGCGCCTGCGCCAATGCAGTGCCCCATGCCCCCGCCCCGATGATGCCGATCCGCTCGCCCTGAGGTTGTCGAAGGGTCACGCCTTGACCCCGGCCCCGCGCACCGGCGCGGCATCGGGATCGAGCGGCCAGCGCGGCCGTGCCACGAAATCGAACGGGTCGGCGATGAACCCCGGCAGGGCGAGGCGTTCCTGCCCGGCCCAGGCGATCATCGCGGCATTGTCGGTGCACAGCGCCAGCGGCGGCGCGACGAAGGGCAGACCATGTTCGGCAGCAAGCTGTTCGAGCGCGGCTCGAACCGCCTTGTTGGCAGCGACGCCGCCCGCGACAACCAGCGCGTTCGGCGCGGCGATGGTGCCCAGTGCCTTGCGGGTCCGGTCCACCACGCAGTCGATCGCCGCCTGCTGGAAAGCGGCGGCGATATCGGCATCGGCGTGGGTTCCGGCCTGCTTGGCCCGCAGCACCGCGCTCTTGAGCCCAGCGAAGGAAAAGTGCGGCTCCGCGCTCCCCAACAGCGGGCGCGGCAGTGGGACCGCCTTGGCATTGCCGGTCGCGGCGATCCGCTCGACCGCCGGGCCGCCGGGGAAGCCGAGGCCGAGGATCTTGGCGGTCTTGTCGAAGGCCTCGCCCAGCGCATCGTCGATCGTGGTCGCAAGACGGCGGTAGCGCCCCACCCCTTCGACCAGCAGGATCTGGCAATGCCCGCCCGAGACCAGCAGCAGCAGGTACGGGAATTGAAGCGATGGGTCGGCAAGCCGCGGCGAGAGCGCGTGGCCTTCAAGGTGGTTCACTGCGATCAGTGGCTTGTCGTTGGCCATCGCGAGCGCCTTGGCGCTGACCAGCCCGACCATCACCCCGCCGATCAGCCCTGGTCCGGCGGTGGCGGCGATGGCGTCGAGATCGCCAAATCCCAGTCCGGCCTCGGCCATGACTGCTTCGATCAAGGGGGCGAGCCGCTCGGCATGGGCGCGGGCAGCGATTTCGGGGACAACCCCGCCATAGGGGCGATGTGCCTCATCCTGCGAAGCGATGCGCTGCGCAAGGATTGTGCGACTGCTATCCACCAAAGCAGCGGCAGTCTCGTCACAGGACGATTCAATTCCGAGGACAATCCCCATCCGCGCTTCCACTGAACCACATAGCACACTAGCACAAGCGGCCATGCCTGACCGTCCCCGACTCAGACTGGGTACCCGCCGCTCGCCGCTCGCCATGGCGCAAGCCGAAGAGGCGCGTGACCGCTTGCTCGCCGCGCATCCGGAGATTGCGGTGGAGATTGTGCCGGTCACTGCCAGCGGCGACAGGGTTCAGGGCTCGCTCGCCGATGCGGGCGGCAAGGCGCTGTGGACCAAGGAACTCGACGCTTGGCTACTGGCGGGCGAAATCGACTTTGCGGTCCATTCGCTCAAGGACGTCGAGACGATCCGGCCCGATGAAATTACCATCGCTGCGGTGCTGCCGCGCGAAGATGTGCGCGATTGCCTGCTGGGCGCGGCCTCGCTTGCCGAGCTGCCGGCGGGCGCGCGGATCGGCACCAGCGCGCCGCGCCGGGCTGCTCTGGCGCTGCGGGCGCGGCCCGATTGCACTGTGGTCGGCATCCGCGGCAATGTTGCGACCCGGCTCGCCAAGCTGGAAGCGGGCGAGGCCGATGCAACGCTGCTCGCCATGGCCGGGCTTAACCGGCTCGGACTGACTCACGGAGTCCCGCTCGATCCGGTCGAATGGCTCCCCGCCCCCGGCCAAGGCGCAATCGCGATCGAGTGCCGCACGCTCCTTCGACAGGCTCAGGATGATCGGGATTCATGGGTTTTTTCGCTGCTGACTGCGATCGACCACGCGCCCAGCCACCACGCGGTGCGCGCCGAACGCGCGCTGCTCGCCGCGCTGGGCGGCAATTGCCACAGCCCGATCGCGGTCTTTACCGAAGCTGACGGTCCCATGCTGACGATGACGGCCGCGCTGCTCAGCCCGGACGGGGCCGAGGAAGTGCGCGGGCAGGCCAGCTTTGCGCAGGGCGATACCGCCGCGCCCGCAGCGCTCGCCGCTGATTTGCTGAGCCGCGCGGGCCCCGCGATCCGCGCGCATTTCGATCCGCCCCCGGGGGAGTAGCCATGGTGCCGCTGGTAATCATCCGTCCCGAGCCGGGTAATGAAGCCAGCACCACGGCCGCGCGCGCGACAGGGCTCGATGCGCGCAGTTGGCCGCTGTTCGAAGTGGTGGCGAAAAGCTGGGAAGCGGTACCGCCCGAGGGCTATGACGCGCTGCTGATTGGCAGTACGCAGGTATTTCTTCACGGTGGCCGCGGGCTTGCGGCATTGCGTACTCTGCCGATCTACGCGGTAGGCGAGGCGACCGCAGCGGCGGCGCGCAATGCGGGATTTACTGTCGTCGCCACCGGCACCGGATCGCTTCAGGCCCTGTTGGGCGAGCTGATTCCCGCGCATCGCCGCCTGCTGCGCCTCGCCGGGCAAGAGCGCATCGCTCTGACGCTGCCCGCCAAGGTCACCATCGACGAACGCGTGGTCTACGCCAGCCAGCCTCGCTCGCTGCCCGCCGAGCTTGAGGCGCTGCTGCGCGAACCGGCAATCGCCCTGCTTCACTCGGCCGAGGCGGCGCATCATCTGACCGCCGAATGCGTGCGGCTGGGTATCCGCCGCGCCCCGCTTCGTCTCGCCGCACTGTCGTCCCGCATCGCTGCGGCGGCGGGCGACGGCTGGGGCGAGGTTGCCGCCGCAGCCCATCCCGATGACAAGGCGCTGCTGGCCTTGGCCCGCCAGATGTGCCAAGAGCCGTGGCCCGCAGGTCGCCCCAACGCCTCAAACGCCGGCTGACAGAACTGAGCACTGATGCCCGAAGACTATTACACATCCCGGCCTGTTGCAGCTGCCCGCACCGGACCTTCGCTCCGGGGAATGCTGCTCGCGGGGCTGATTTCCTTCCTCGGCGGGGCCGGGCTGATCGGCTGGCTGGTGTGGAACGGCCAGATCGACCTGGGGCAGCGCGCACCTGCAGCGGCCACCGGAACCCAGCCGGCGCTTGCTTCGCCCAGCCCCTCGCCCAGCTTTGCCGCGACCCAAATGGACCAGCAGGTCGCCGCGCTCGAACGCCGCCTCGCCCAGCTCAACCTGCAGACCGCCGCGCTCGGTGGCAATTCGGCGCGGGCCGAAGCCTTGCTGGTCGCCACGGCGACGCGCCGGGCGATCGAACAGGGCAAGCCGCTCGATTATCTCGAAGCGCAGCTGCGCACCCGCTTTGGCACTGCCCGTCCGGCGGCGGTGAACACGCTGGTCGCCGCCGCCAAGACGCCGGTCACGCTCGACCAGCTCGCCGCGCGGCTTGATGGGCTGTCGCCTGCATTGCTCGACAAGCCCAAGGACGAAGACGGCTGGAGCCGCTTTACTCGCGAGCTTTCGGGTTTGTTTGTAATCCGTCACGATGACGGCAAGACCTCGACCCCCGACCAGCGGCTCGATTCCGCCAAGCTGCTGCTGCGCAGCGGCCAGGTCGAAGCTGCGATTGCCGAGGTCGGCAAGCTGCCCGCCAGCGCCCAGGCGCGTGACTGGTTGGCCGCAGCACGGCGCTATGCCGATGCCCAGGCAGCGCTCGACGTGATCGAACAGGCCGCGCTGACCGAGCCTGAGCTGCTCAAGGACGGCAATGGCGAAGCGGTCCGCCAGCCGGGGCTGCCCGCCGCCACGCCTGCGGGGTAAAACTCGCGGTCCTTCGAGACGACCCTACTGCGCCTTTAGCAGCATCGGCAGATCGCCCGACATGCCGCGCGCCTCGTCCATGAAGAAGCGCTTGATCAGGCCGGTGCGCTGGACGAGCCCCATCCCCATGCGCCGCACCAGACTGGGCAAGCGGCCGGGAATTCCGAACAGCCGGACCAGCGCATCGGTGGTCGCCATGACGGTGGTGGCATCAAGACTGCGCCAGCGCTCGTAACGCGCGAGCAACTGCGCGTCGCCCGGATCGAGGCCCAGCCGCATCCCTTCGCTCAGCACCTCGACCAGGCAGCCGACATCGCGCAACCCCAAGTTGAGCCCCTGTCCGGCAATCGGGTGCATCCCGTGCGCGGCATCGCCGATCAGCGCGAGGCGTTGTTCAACGATCCGCCCGGCGTGGTGGAAATTAAGCGGCCACGACATGCGTGGCGCGACCAGCTCGCACTTGCCGAACACGCCATCCATCAGCCGCACCACTTCACTCAGGAAGACCGCGTCAGGCAGGCCGGCAATCCCGGCGGCGTCCTGTTCGTCCACCGTCCACACCACCGCGCTGCGGTGCCGCCCGTCGGGCAGGTCGAGTAGCGGCAGCAGCGCCAATGGCCCAGCGGGGTAGAAGATCTCCCACGCCACTCCGTTATGCGGCTGCTCATGCGTGATCGCGGTGACGAAGGCGCGGTGGCGATAGTCCCAGCGCGCCGAAGAGAGCCCCGCCTCAGCGCGGGTCGGCGATTGCCGGCCCTCGGCGCCGACCATCAGGCTGGCTTCGAGCGTGCGGCCATCGCTGAGCGACACGGCAACCCCATGCTCGCCCCGCTCGCGCGCAATCGGTTCAACTCCGCTCGACCATGAGATCGCCGGCTCAGCCCGCGCGGCTTCGAACAGCGCGAGGCGGATGTCGCGGTTGGCAAACATCCGGCCAAGTGACCCATCATCCGCGCCCGGCTGGAAATCGATCCGCCCCGGCTTCATCCCGTCGGTTACCGCGATCGAGGTAATCGGGCAGCCCAGCGGTTCGAGCCGGTCAGCCAGGCCGATGTTGGTGAATAGGTTCCAGCTCGCGGTCGAAATCGCCGACGCGCGCCCGTCAGTGCCCTCGGCGGTCAATTCCTCAGGCAGCGCTTTGTCGACCACATGGCTGGTAATGCCCTGCTTGGCCGCCGCGAGCGCAAGCGTCATGCCGACGAGCCCGCCGCCAAGGATCAAGAGGTCGCGTTTGTCAGTCATCGCTGCGGTCTAGGCCCGGCCTCAGGGTTCGACAAGGCACAAGACGGCTGCCCTTTGGGGCAAGTTCTGCGCCTATTTCGCGCAGGTATTCCCGCGGCCCCCATCGAGATCGAGGCAGCGCCCATCGAACGTCCCGTCGGGCAAGGTCATCCCAAGGATCGCGGCCAAGGTCGGTGCGATGTCCACCGTTTCAACCGGCTGCGGCTGTTCGAACGCGGGCAGGCCCTTGCGCCAGAACAGCATCGGCACGCGCCGGTCATAGTCCCAGGCGCTGCCATGGGTGGCGATGAAGGCACCGGGCATCGGTTCGGGGATCGGCACAATCGCCCGGTCGAGCAGCACGATGACATCGCCCGAACGCGCGGGATCGAACGAGGCGCGGGCGCGGTCTTTCAGCGACCAGTCCTGCGGGTTGCCCGCCGGCATCGGGGTCTTGGCCAGGTCCTCCGCCGTGAACGCCGCAGCGACTTGCGGGTTGGCTTTCACCGTGGCGACCAGCGTCTGGATCACCGCCGGGCGCTGCGCCGCAGGGACGGCGCGGTTGACATAGAAATCGCCGAATGCAGCATCGGCAAGGAGCAGCGGCCCATCCAGCTTGATCCCGGTCTTGGCCGAAACCGTCTTTGACAGGGCATCGGGGGTCAGGGTCGGATCGACCCGCACCGCACGCGGCAGCGCCTGTTCGTCAAGCCGTTCGGGAGTATCGAGCCCGCCGTGATCGGCCGAAAGCACCACCATGTAATCGATCCCCGCCGCGTCGAGGTGATCGAGCAGGCGGCCGATGTTCTTGTCGAGTTCGGCCATCTGGATGCACATCTCGACCCCTTCGGTGCCGGTGGCGTGGCCGATATAATCGGTCGCCGAGAGCGAGACCGAGAGGATGTCGGGCGCGCCGCCCTTGCCGAGCCCCATTTCGTCGACCAGCCGCTCGGCCAGATCGATCGTCGCGCCGTCCATGCGCGGCGAGATGCGGAAAAAGTCGGGGGCCTTGGCCTCGGTGCCCACAGCGGGGAGCGCAAAGCGGAACTGGCCGGTGCTGCCCTTCTTGCCCAGCACTACGGCGTGGTCGGTGGGCTGGCACCAGGCAGGCACGGCGAGTGCCGGGGCACCGATCTTGAGCGTATTCGTCACCACCGCATTTTCGGCCACCGCCGATGGCGCAAGATCGCGGCCTGCCAGCGTGACGAAGCCCGCGCCCTTCCACCAGTAAGCGGCATCGATCGTGTGCCCGCCCATCATCATCACCGCACGGTCCTTCGCGGAGACCGCGACGTTGCGGCTGCGCGGATCGGCGGCCTTCATGTATTCGCCCAGCGTCGGAACCTTGAGGTGATAGGCCGAAACCACCGGGTTGCGCGCCGAGGAATCCGGATTGCGATCATCTTCCGCGCAGTAGATCGGCTTGGTCCCGCGCGGGCCGCCCGGTTCGTACCAGGTGTTGGCAATGATCCCGGTGCGCGCCGGGTGATCGCCGGTGAGCAGGGTCGAGTGGCCCGGGCAAGTCTCGGTCGCGGCGTGCGACTGGAAGCCCGAAGGGAACACCGCGCCCTGTTGCAGCCGAGCCAGGCCATAGCGGTAATGCGAGCGGTATTGCGCGAACAGATCGGCCGAATACTGGTCGACCGAGATCGCCACGATCA
>JANXUP010000096.1 GCA_025356175.1 Sphingomonadaceae bacterium
GCCAGCCGCTTGGTCATTTCCGCTACGTCGAGGCCGGGGAAGATTCGCCCTAGCGCACCGGCGACTTCAGACGGGCTATGGACCAACGGGGGCCCGTCACCGCCCAGCGCCGCGGGATTGAACCACAGCGAGTAGGCTGGAAACGCGCGGGCCAGCGGCACGCCGTTGCGATCGGTGATGTCCCCGCGCTGCGGCTGGAGCGCGGCGGCAAGGTCGGCCGCGCTCGGCATGCCCGAAAACATTCCGAGAAAAGCGATCCGCATGATCGCCGCCAGCGCGATGGCGGCAAAGCCCAGCACCACCCACAGCACCCGCCATTTGGCCACCAGCAAGCTGCGCGTGCGAACATTGACGAGGTCGCGCCGGCCCGAATTCATCGCAGTCGAGACGGCGATCGAATTCATTCGCTGCGGCTCCCGCGGTCTTCAACATGGCTTAGGCGGTCGCTCAGGTTGGTCGCGGTGACCGGCTTGGCCTTGCCGTTCTTGGGCGGCTCGGCGGCCATCGCCTTGCCGGTCAGCGGCGAGACCATCGTCGGCACAGACGTATTGTCGCCTGCGCTGGCCACGCGGATCGGGCTCGGCGCACCCGCCCCGCGCGGTTTGCCCAGCGCGGCAAGCTGGCGCTCGCCTTCGAGATACTGGCCAGCGGTCGGCGCCTGATAGCCGAAATCGACGTCGTTCAAGGACTTCAGCTGCTGCTGGCTGGCGCGTGCCTCGAACTCGGTCTCGAGGAACAGCTTCTGCTGCTGCGTCGCCGCGATCTGGCGTTCGGCGAGGCGCACCTGGCTCTTTACCGCGTTGACCTTGAAGGTCAGGATCACGGTCAGGGTGAAACAGGTCAGCAGAACGGCAAACCAGCCGACCTGGCGCAGGCGATCCTGGGTAAGGTTCATGCAGCCCTCCGGTGTCGCGGGGCAGCCTCGGTGCGGGTGGCGGCGCGCAGGGTGGCCGAACGCGCGCGCGGGTTGCTCGCCAGCTCGGCAGCGGACGGCCTGATCGCCTTGGACAGCGCCGCAAAGCTGGGCGCGGCGCTCGGTGCGGATTGGGGCAAGTGGCGCGAGGCATTGGCTACGGCTCCGGCGGCTTCGCGCAAGAACTGCTTCACGATCCGGTCTTCGAGAGAATGGAAGCTCACCACTGCCAGCCGGCCACCGGGACGCAGCAAGGTTTCGGCGGCACCCAGCCCGGCGGTCAGCTCATCAAGCTCCGCATTCACGTGAATGCGGATCGCCTGGAAGCTGCGGGTCGCCGGATCCTTGGGCGCACCAGCGTGGTAACCCAGTGCCTTGCGCACCACCCCGGCAAGCTGCCCGGTGGTTTCAAGCGGCCGCGCGGCGACGATCGCGCGGGCAACGCGGCGCGACTGGCGCTCCTCGCCGTAAGTATAGAGTACGTCGGCAATCTCGCCCTCGCCCGCCGTGTTGAGGAAGTCGGCGGCGCTCGGCCCGTCCTGGCCCATGCGCATGTCGAGCGGGCCTTCGAGCGAAAAGGCAAAGCCGCGCTGCGCCTGGTCGAGCTGCATCGAGGACACGCCGATGTCCATCACCACGCCGTCAACCTGCGCCACGCCAGCGGCGCTCAGCGCATCGACCATTTCGGAGAAGCGGCGCGGGTGCAGCACGAGCCGCGGCGGGCATTCCGCAGCTTCGGCCCACCCGCTTGCCGCAGCGATCGCATCGGGATCGCGGTCGAAGGCGTGGACGCTGGCCCCGGCATCGAGCAGCTTGCGCGTATAACCGCCTGCGCCGAAGGTCGCATCGACAATCACCGCGCCGTCAAGTGGCTGCAGCGCATCAAGCACTTCATCGAGCAGCACCGGGGTGTGCGGCTGAGAAGTCACCTGCGCTCCTTCCCGGCCATGGCCTGGGCTTCAAGGTCGGCGCAGGCTTCCTGCGCGTCTTCCCAGCCGGTGCCCATTTTCGCGAGTTCGGCCGGGTTCCACAGCGTGAACATCTTGCCGCCGCCCTGGTAGAACACCCGGTCGGTCAGCCCGCCGAGCTTGAAGTAGCGTTCGGGCAGGATGAAGCGGCCGCTGTCGTCGAACAGCACGCGGGCGAAACCGTAAAGCTGCTGCGCGCGCATATCGCGATCGAAGTCTTGCTGGCGTTCGAGCGCGATTTCTTCCTCGCGGTCGAGTTCCGCCTCGAACTGATCGGCGCGGGAAAGGCCGAAGCCGGTGAGGCACTTCCAGCGGGGGTGCTTGGCAAGGCACAGCAGCCGCTCACCGTGGCCGCTCTCGCGGACCGCCTTGCGCAGGTCCGGCGGCAGCACAAAGCGGCCCTTTTCGCCGAGCAGCGAAAATCCCTGGCCACTGTATGTGATCGGCTTGCCCGGCTCCACTTAGTCCTCGCCTAGCCGGTGGCCCGGCTCCCCAAAAAAAGCTCGCCTCCCCGCCCGCGCGAACGCGTCCGGGGCGACCCTCGCCAGGGCCCTCGGCAAACCTGCATGTCGATGAAACGGTTCATTAACCCTGCTTTTGCAGCGATGGAAGGGAAATTTGCGGGATTTTACGGGAATAGACGGTAACCTGTTGAAAACTCGCTTTCTGTTGAGCACTTTCTGAGGCAACGAACCTCAATGTTTTGGTTATGTTCCAACTGTGAATTCAATGATTTAGCCCGAATATCGCGAATCGGACTGAAGCGATCCCGCAATTTCCCGGCAGTCGCCCAGCCTTGACGGTTCAATTGGCGGCGAAGGCGCTGTCGAGCAGCGCGGAAAACGCCCTTGCACCCGTGCCATCGGGGTCGTCCCGCTCAACCACAGCGGCGTCGGCCAGAGCAAGTATCCGCCCCTTGCCGATCGCGCAGGTCACCGCGATGCCATTGCCCCACAGGCGGCAATTACCCTGCCCGCGAGTTGCAAAGGTCCCGGCAAGCACCGTAGGAACCGGCGCGCCCATGACGTCCTGGAGGCGCAGTTCGAGCGGTTGTGCGGGATCGAATTGCAATTCCAACCCCCACCGCGTCAGGATCGGTGACAGCATCGCCTGCGTTGGCGGACGCCGCGGGTCACCCAGCGGAAACGGCGATTCCTCTGTGTAGGCGGGATCGATAATCAGCAGCAGATGCCCGCCGCCACGCACCCACTTGTCGAGCGCGACATTCTCAGCGGGAGTGAGCACGCGGGGCTGGGCAATGACCAGGCGGGTGATGCCACGCAGCGGATCGCTCCCGCCCACCGCGTCCAGAGTGTCGAGCGGCAGCACGGTGCCATAGCGCTGCAATTCGGCTTTGGCCCAGTGCGGCCGCGCATCCGGTTGCAGTTCGTCATCGATCGCAGTGCGGCCCAGCCAGATCGGCAGCGCGGTAAACAGGCCGATCGGTTTCGGCGCCTTGGGAGCGCGGTGCAGACTGAACCATCCGATCGCGGCCAGTGCGATCAGCACTACGACCAAGACCAGCCGGACCGGCCTGCGCTTAATGCGGCGCTCCGGCGGGAACGGGGGCAGCGATGGTGGACGGCTTGGCATGCGGCGCGCTTTCGGCCTGCTGCGAGGGGACCACACCGATATCGGCCAGCGGATCGCTTGCCCCGGCACTGTTCGAACTGCTGGCCGAGGTCTGCGGCCGCGCAGACGCATCGGCCTGACGGGCGCGATCGTTGATGATATTGGCCAGGCCCACCACCAGCACGATGGCGGCGATACCAAACAGGCCCGACTGCAGACGCTGCACGGCTTGCGCGCGCAGTTCGCGCACGCTCGGCGGCGCATAATGCTGCGGCGTGACCAGTGGTTGCAATACCCGATGTGGCGGTTGTGTTGCCATCTGGCGGGAACTCTAGCGCATCATTGGAGCCAAGGGAAGGCCGGCAGTCCTTTGGCGCGCAGCCACTCGGCATTGTAGAGGCTAGAGAGGTAGCGGAAGCCGGTATCGCACAGGATCGTCGCAACTCGCACGTTCTCGCGCCCGTCGGCGACCAGTTGCTGGCCTAGCGCCACCGCTCCGGCGACGTTGATCCCCGATGACAGTCCGAGGCACAGGCCCTCTTCGGACAGCAGCCGCCCGACCCAATCGAGCCCTTCCTCGTCCGATATGCGGAACTGGGTGTCGATCGGCGCACCTTCGAGGTTGGCGGTAATCCGCCCCTGCCCGATCCCTTCGGCGACCGAGCTGCCCTCGGCGCGCAGCTCGCCGCAGGCATAGTAGTTGTACAGCGCCGCGCCGTGCGGATCGGTCAGCGCGATGCGAACGCTTTCGTCGAACGCCTTGAGCCCCAGCCCGACCCCGGCAATCGTCCCGCCAGTCCCGGCAGCGCAGGTGAAGCCATCGATCCGGCCGTCCATCTGCTCCCAGATTTCCGGCGCGGTGCTCTCGATATGGGCCTTGCGGTTGGCGACATTGTCGAACTGGTTGGCCCAGACGGCGCCTTCGGTCTCCTCGGCCAGCCGCCGCGAAGTGTGAACGAAGTGCCCCGGATTGGAGAACGGCGCGGGCGGCACGAGCACCAGTTCCGCGCCCAACGCGCGCAAGGTGTCCATTTTCTCTTTGGACTGGTTTTCCGGCATCACGATCACGGTCTTGTAGCCGAGCGCATTGGCGACCAGCGCCAGCCCGATCCCGGTGTTCCCGGCGGTGCCTTCAACGATCGTTCCGCCAGCTTGCAGCAGGCCCTTGTCTTCAGCATCGCGGACGATCCACAGCGCTGCACGGTCCTTGACCGAGGCGCCGGGGTTGGCGAATTCGCACTTGCCCCACACTTCGCAGCCCGCCGCCTCGCTTGGCCCCTGAAGCAGGACGAGCGGGGTGTTGCCGATAAGATCGAGCGATGAGGAACGGGTTCCGGTCATGCTGCAGAATTAGGCAGCCACCCGGACAAGCGCAACGCAAATGCGCTTTGTCAGCAGCAAGCCGGATTTGCAGGCTGAAGATCCTCCCTATTTTTGGCGAATGCCGCAAATGGGGAGGTGGCTGGCTCGCAGAGCCAGACGGAGGGGCCCCGGCGCCCGCCCTCATACCCCTCCGTCAGTCGCTGGAAGCGACTGACGATCTGGGAGGATCAATCCTCCGGCGCGATCGTGACCTTGAGGCCGCTGAGCTCGTCGCTCATCTGCAGCTGGCACGACAGGCGCGAATTGTCCTGGCGGTGGTCGGTCGAGTCGAGCAGGTCGTTCTCGTCCTCGCTCAGCGGGGTGACCTTGTCGGCGAAGGCGACGTCGACATAGACATGGCAGGTGGCGCACGAGCAGCATCCGCCGCACAGCGCGAGCAGTTCGTCAAAGCCGTTGTCGCGGATCGCTTCCATCACCGAAACGCCGCTGGCCGCGTCGACTTCCTTTTCCTCACCGGCGCGATTGACCACAACGAGCTTCGGCATCTGCACAGTCCTTTGCAATTCACGCCTGTTCGGGCTTTCGCGGGGCTGCTAATCGCTTGGCTAAACTTTGGCAAGCGGGACGGAACATGGGAATCATTGCAGAGCAGATGCAGAGCGATTTGGACGCGCTGGGCAAGATCGAGCCTGCCTTTGCGCGCGCGCTGAAAGTGGCCGGCTATCCCGAACCTCGCATTCGACCTCGCAGTTATGGCACTTTGATGCGGACCATCGTCGGCCAGCAGGTCAGCGTCGCCGCCGCCGCATCGATGTGGCGCAAGTTCGAAGCGTTCGCCGGGGAAGAGCTGGCGGTCGAGAAAATCCTCGGCGCGGATTTCGATACCCTGCGCGCCTGCGGCCTGTCGCGCCAGAAGCAGGGCTACATGCGCAGCTTGTGCGAACTGGTGGCGAGCGGTGCGCTCGATTTCGAGGATCTGCCCGCCGATGACGAAGAAGCGATCGCGCAGCTCATGCTGATCAAGGGGATCGGGCGCTGGTCAGCGGAAATTTACCTGCTGTTCGCCGAAGGCCGCGGCGACATCTGGCCTGCGGGCGACCTTGCGGTGCAAGCCGGACTGCACAAGATCCTCGGCCTCGACGCGCGGCCATCGGAAAAAGAGATCCGCGTCCTCGCCGAAGCATGGCGCCCCTATCGCGGCGCGGCGGCGATCTTCACCTGGCATTGCTATAACAACCCGGCGCTGTAAGCACTGCTGACATAAATGTAAGCGCGACTCGCGGAGGGACCAACCATGGCGCACAAGACCATCTTCATCACTGGCGGAGCATCGGGCATCGGCCGCGCAGTGGCAGCCAAGTTCGGCGGCCAGGGCTGGTTCGTCGGGCTCGCGGATGTCAACGAAGCCGGGATGCGCGAAACCGCCGCGATGATTCCGGCGGGGATGAGCTCGCTCCACAAACTCGACGTGCGCGACCGCGCGGCCTGGGACGACACGCTAGCCGCCTGCGCCAAGGCGAGTGGCGGCAAGATCGACGTGGTGTTCAACAACGCCGGGATCCCGCTCGGCGGCAATCTCGTCGAAAACAATGTGGCCGAGATCGAGCGCTGTCTCGATATCAACCTCAAGGGCGTGCTGTTCGGCGCACAAGCCGCGCATCCGTGGCTCAAGGCCAGCGCGCCGGGCTCGTGCCTGCTCAACACCTCCAGCGCCGCCGGAATTTACGGCTCGCCGGGGGCCTCGGTCTATTCGGCGACCAAGTTCGGGGTTCGCGCGATCACCGAATGTCTCGATGCCGAATGGGCACCCGACCAGATCAAGGTCGCCGACTTGATGCCGGCCTTCATCGATACGCCGCTGATCGACATGAACCCCAACCAGCAAACCAACGAGCATATCCGCGGCCGGGTGATCGAGGCCGGGCTGGAGATTACTCCGGTGAGCGCAGTGGCCGATGCCGCATGGCAGGCGGTGCACGGCAATGCCCTGCACAACCGCGTCGGCAAGACCGCCGATCGCCTGGCGTTTGCCGCGCGGTGGATGCCGGGCCGGCTGCGCAAGATGAGCAAGACCAGCGGCAAGCCACTGGGCAGGCGTTAGAGCGCTTAAAGATCCTCTCCATTTTTGGCGGCTGCCACAAATGGAGAGGATCTTATTTCAAATCCCCGGCCATCGCCGCCAGTTTCTTCACGGTGTTCATGTTACGCGCTGTTCCGAGCTTGGCGCAGGGAATCCGCAGACGGGTATCCGCCATACCTTCGCGGTAATCGACATAGATCGCGCGCGCGCCGAGCGCGATGACCTCATCCCTCAGGCCGGTCACGCCGTCCAGCGTCAATGGCCCGTCGACAAAGATTGCGACCACGCGGTTGCCGGGCCGGTCGGGCCAAGGGTTTTGCGCGGCGAGCCCGGCCAGTTCTGCCGCGCTGCGCACCAGCACGCCGAACTTCTTTTCATACCTGGCGAACAGCGCCGCTTCGATGCTGCTGCGCAAATCCTTCTCGCTGCGGTCACTGGCGAAGACCACATTGCCACTGGCGATGTAGGTCCGCACTTGCGCCAGCCCCTGTTCCTCGCACAGCGCCTTCAGTTCAGCCATCGGCAGCTTGCCCGTGCCGCCAACATTGACCGCGCGGAGCAAGACCGCCCAGCCGGTCACAGGTAGCTGGCGATCGCCCGCGCCATGTCCGCATCGCGCTGGCTTAGCCCGTCCGCGTCATGGGTAGTCAGCGTCATCTCGACCCGGTTGTAGACGTTGAACCATTCAGGATGGTGATCGTGCTTGTCGGCGTAAAGCGCGACGCGGGTCATGAAGCCGAAGGCTGCGTTGAAATCATCGAACTTGAAGGCCTGGGTGATGGCCTTGCCGTCTTCGCGCAGCGTCCAGCCGGGCACTTCTTTCAGCAGGGCTTCGAGATCGGCTTGGCTGAGGCGGGGGACGGACATGGCACTCTCCTTGGCATGGCCGCAGCTTTCCCTTATCGCCGCGCCTCATGCAAGCCAGGGCTTTTACAGCGCAGCAAATTGCCTGCCGGCGCGGCGACCGAATCCTGTTTGCCGGGCTTGACCTGCAACTGGAAGCGGGCGGCGCGCTGCATCTGGTCGGGCCGAATGGCACCGGCAAGACCTCGCTGCTTCGCGTGCTGGCGGGCCTGCTGCCGCCCGCCGCACCGTGCCAGATCGAATGGCAGGGATCGCTCGCCTATCTCGATGGGCGGATTGCGCTCGATGAGCATTTGCCGCTGGCAGAGGCACTGCGCTTCTGGGCCGCACTGGACAAATCCCCGCCGCCGCCGCTCGAACGATTGGGCCTCACCCGCCTCGCCGACATTCCGGTGCGCTACCTCTCGACCGGCCAGCGCAAACGGGCTGGCCTCGCGCGGCTGATCGGACAGCAAGCGGAGCATTGGCTGCTCGACGAACCACTCAACGGCCTCGACGCCGAAGGGACCGCGCTGGTCGAGGCACTGATCGCCGAACGCCGCGCGGCGGGCGGGGTCGTGGTGGTCGCCTCGCACCAGCCGATTGCGCTGCCCGGCGCGCAGGTGATCGACCTCAGAAACTTCCCCCCTCCCCGGAGGGGAGGGGCCGGGGGTGAGGGTTCGGCATCAGATTTTCGCACCGCCGAACCCCCACCCCAACCCCCCACCGGGGAGGGGCTCTGATGAGCACCTTCCTCACACTGCTGCGGCGCGATCTGGCGCGGCTGTTCTCCGGCGGACGCGGCGGAGCGCTGCTGCCGGTGCTGTTCTTCCTTGCGGTGGCGATGCTTTATCCGTTCGCGGTCGGACCCGATGGGCCGTTGCTCGCCAAAACCGGCGGCGGAGTACTGTGGGTCGCCGCGCTGCTCGCCGCGATCCTCCCGCTTGACCGGCTGATCGAACCCGACCTAGAACTCGGCATGTTCGACCAGTGGGCGCTACGCGGGATCAGCGAAGAGGGCGTGGTCGCGGTCCGGGTGCTGGCGCACTGGTTGAGCTTCGGCCCGCCCTTGATGCTTGCGGCAGTGCCTGCGTCTGCGCTGGTCGGGATCGACGGGGGGAAGCTCGCCACGGTCGAATGGGGCCTGCTGGCAGGAACACCGGGCCTTGCCGCACTGGGTGTGCTGGTCGCGAGCATCACCGCAGGCCTGCGCGGCGGGGCAGCGCTAGGCGGGTTTCTGGTGATGCTGCTCGCGGTGCCGCTGCTGATCTTCGGCGCCGGGAGCCTTTCAACTGGCGGCGAGGCCGGGCTGGCGCTTACTGCAGCGGTTAGCCTGGTGCTACTGGCGATCACGCCTTTTGCAGGTGCGGCGGCGATCCAAAGCGAGCGAGGCTAGGTTGGCGTGTGGCCTTCGACAAGCTCAGGCTGAGCGGGTCTTGGAAATCTTCACTAAGTCCGCTCATGCTGAGCCTGTCGAAGCACACGCGCTGCCCCGGCCCAAATCAATAAGGCGGCTGGTTCAACCCCTTGGGGCTCGCGGTGAAGATCTCGCACCCGGTCTCGGTAATCCCGATCGAATGTTCGAACTGCGCCGACAAGGACCGATCACGCGTCACCGCCGTCCAGCCATCTTCGAGCAGCTTCACCCCCGGCTTGCCGAGGTTGATCATCGGTTCGATCGTGAAGAACATGCCGGGCTTGAGCTCAGGCCCGGTCCCGGCGCGGGCGGCGTGAACCACCTCAGGCGCATCGTGGAACAGCCGCCCCACCCCGTGCCCGCAAAATTCGCGCACCACGCCATAACGCTGGCGTTCGGCATGGTGCTGGATCGCCGCACCGATATCGCCGAGCCGCGCGCCGGGTTTTGCCTGTTCGATCCCCAGCATCAGGCATTCGTAAGTCACATCGACCAACCGCTTTGCCTTCAGCGACACGTCGCCGACCAGGTACATCCGGCTGGTATCGCCGTGCCAGCCATTCAGCAGCGGGGTAACGTCGATGTTGACGATATCGCCGTCCTTGAGGACCTTGTCCGACGGAATTCCATGGCACACCACATGGTTGATCGAGATGCAGCAGCTGTGCGCATAACCGCGGTAACCCAGCGTTGCCGGCACTGCGCCGCCGGCAATCGTCATCTCGCGCACGATGTCATCCAGCGCGCCGGTGGTTACTCCGGGCTGGGCATGATCGACCAGCGCATCGAGGATTTCGGCGGCCAGCTGCCCGGCCTTGCGCATGCCTTCGAAGGCTGCGGGCCCGTGGAGCTTGATCGTCCCGTCGCGCAGCAGGACTTCGTCATCGGCAACTGTCTGGTAGAGGTTCATGCGCCTCATATAACGGCATTTGGCGCAAATTGCGAGTGACGCCGGGCAGTTACTTCGGAACGGCGAAAGCGCTGCGATACTGAGGCTTGATTGCCTTTAGCACCGCCGGAGTCACCGGCAGCGTCACTTCATAGTTTCCTTCGGCGTATGGCCCTGCTTCGTAGGGATCGACCAGCACGCCAATGCGAGTGAAGTGCGCCTTGTCATTGGAGCCAAGGATCACCGTCTGCGCGGCCGGATCGATGCAGGCGTCGAACGGATCGCTGGATTTGGGAATGGTCGGCTCGCCCCTCTTTTCGGCGCGCTGCTTGTTCAGCGCAGCGCAGAACGGTGCGCGGATCGCCGCAGACAGCGCTGAGTGCGACACGAAGAAATCGATACCGCGATGGCGCGTGGCGCTCTGCTTGTCCCACACCAACCCTTCCTGCCACGGATTGGGATGCGCCCCGCCGAGCGATTCCCAGCGCTCTGCCGAAAGGCTGAGCCAGCCGGGAATTTCGGTCACCACATCCCACTTGGTGCTGTGGCCGTAAGGATACCAGGTCCGCTTGTCGGCCTTGGCCTCGGCTTGACCCTGCCTGGCATGGACGATCAGTTCGCGCTTGTGCTTGGCCGCGTCGAGCTTGAACCAGCCGACCAGCGCCGGGATCGCGGCGGCCTGCGCGGGATAGGCGTAGTTGAATTCGTAGAGCGGCGTGCTGTCGGTGATCGCGACCGGCTTGGCGTTGGGCAGTGCTGTGGGTGCTTGGGTCGGCGGATCGCTCGCCACAGGCGCGGTGCTGGTTGCAGCCACGGTAGGTTGCGCGGCCTTGTCAGTGGTCGAGCCTGAGCAGGCTGCCATCAGCACCGCGCTTACCAAGGGCACGAATCGCATCATCGTCGTTTCCGCTCGCATCAGCCCCACGGCTGGGGTTATGGCACAGCCACCATGACCGACAAGCACGCATTGATCCAGCCCGACAAAGGCCAGGCCGCCACCGCGATCCATCTCGTCGACAAGTCGACTCTGGAAGTCAAACTGAAGTCTCTGTCTGCCGGGCAGCGCGCTGCGGTGGCGGCGCAGAAGTTCGCTGGCGAGGGCTATTCCTACGCAATTGTGCCCGATGGCGATGGCTGGTTTGTCCTTACTGGAGTCGCCAATCCGGCTGAACTTTCAAGCTGGTGCCTCGCCCGTTTGGCCGAGGTGCTGCCCGCCGGAACCTACCGCCTGGCCGAGGGCGAGCCCGGCGCGGCGCTGTTCGGCTGGGTCACCGGGCAGTACCGCTTCGACCGTTACCGCAAGGACGCCGCCCCCGAAGGTCCGCGCATGCTGCTGACCTCTGCTGTCAAGGCCATCGATCCGGCGCTGGCCGAAGCCGCGGCAACGGCGCTGGTCCGCGATCTGGTCAACACCCCGGCCGAAGACATGGGCCCTGCGGCGCTCGAAGCCGAGGCGCAGCGGTTGGCCAAGATCTTCCATGCCGAGCTGACCGTAACCAGCGGCGATGCGCTGCAGCAAGGCTATCCGATGATCCACGCAGTCGGCCGGGCGGCCGCGCGCAGCCATGCGCCGCGGCTGATCGAGCTCACTTGGGGCAACCCCAAGCATCCCAAAGTGGCGATCGTCGGCAAAGGCGTGTGCTTTGACAGCGGCGGGCTCGATATCAAGCCGGCCTCGGGCATGTTGCTGATGAAGAAGGACATGGGCGGCGC
>JANXUP010000032.1 GCA_025356175.1 Sphingomonadaceae bacterium
TGGAGCGGGTAGCGGGAATCGAACCCGCATAGCCAGCTTGGAAGGCTGGTGCTTTACCACTAAGCTATACCCGCGCGGGCCAGATGCCTCGAGCGCCGGACCCTATGCGTCAGCCGGGCCTTCCGGTCAATCCGCTTGCGCCAGCAAACAGGCCCCCGGACGCGAGGTCCGAGGGCCTGTTTGATTTGCCGAAAAGCTTAGTGCTTCGTGCCCGACCAGACGTTGCGATAGGCCATGAACGACAGCACCGTTACGAACAGCATCAGCCCGATCCACATGAAGCCGGTCTGGTGACGGGCTTCAAGCTTGGGCTCCGCAGTCCACACGAGGAACGCGGAAACGTCCTGCGCCATCTGGTCCTTGGTCGCCTTGGTGCCGTCCGAATAGGTCACCAGATCGTCCGAAACGAGCGGCGGCGGCATCGCGATGTTGAGGTTGGCGAAGTACGGGTTGTAGTGGAGCTGGTTCTTATCATCAGGGACGGTGAAGTCCTTGTACTTCGCGATCAGCGCCACCGGGACCGTCGCATAACCGGTGATCAGCGAGTAGACATAGGGAGCGCCGCCATGACGCGCCTTGGTGATCAGCGAAAGGTCGGGCGGAACGCCCTTGCCGCCATAGACAACCGGCGGGAAGTGATCCGCAGGCTGGCCCGGGCGATCCTTCATTTCAGCGCTCAGCGGATCCTTGGCGTTGATCGTTGCCTTGGCCGCGATCGCCTTGATTGCGTTCTCGCTGTAGCCAAGCGCGGTGAGATCGCGATAGGCGACGAGCTTGAGGCTGTGACACTGCGCACAGACGTTTGAATAGACCGCATAGCCGCGCTGCAGCTGCTGCTTGTCAAACTTGCCAAACGGGCCGTCGCTGGACAGCGACAGTGCCTTTGGATGCTCGTGGAATTCCTTCTCGGCGCTGGTCGGCCAGCCGTCGGTGGCGAAGGCGATCGAGTCGATGGTCATCGACCAGACCAGGCCCAGGATGAAGAATATACCGGCGAGGATGGACAAGATGCGGATCATGGCTTTGTTCTTTCGCTCTTTCCGGGTTCAGGCCTTGGCCGCCAGCGCGGCCTGCCCATCGTGTCCAAGCACCGATTCGGTGATCGAGAAGGGCAGTGGCTCGGGCCGTTCGATCGACGAGACCAGCGGCACGATGATAAAGAAGTGGGCGAAGTAGTAGATCGTCGCGAGCTGCGCGAGCAGGATGTAGGGCTGTTCCGGCGGCGAGACACCGCAGTAGCCCAGCACCAGCACATCGACGACCAAGGCCCAGAAGAACTTGCGGTAGAGCGGGCGGTATGTCGCCGAACGGACCGGCGACCGGTCGAGCCAGGGCATAATGAACCACACCAGGATCGCCGCGAACATGGCGAGCACGCCCATCAGCTTGCCGGGGATGAACAGCAGCGGCTGGGTGAAGCTGCGCAAGATGGCGTAGAACGGCCAGAAGTACCATTCGGGCACGATGTGCGCCGGGGTCTGCATCGGATTTGCCGGGATGTAGTTGTCCGGGTGGCCGAGGCTGTTGGGCATATAGAACACGAACAAGCCGTAGATCACCATGAACAGCCCGACCGTCCAGCCATCCTTGGCCGTATAGTAGGGGTGGAATGAAACGGTATCGCTCTGGCTCTTCACTTCGACCCCGGTGGGGTTGGACGAGCCTGGAATGTGCAGCGCCCAGATGTGCAGGATCACCACGCCCAGGATCACGAAGGGCAGCAGGAAGTGCAGCGAGAAGAAGCGGTTGAGCGTCGCGTTATCGGGCGCAAAACCGCCGAGCAGCCATTCCTTCACGGTATCGCCAACCAGCGGGAACGCGGTGAAGAAGCCGGTGATCACTTGCGCCGCCCAGTAAGACATCTGGCCCCATGGCAGCACATAGCCCATGAAGGCGGTGGCCATCATCAGCAGGAAGATGACCACGCCCAAGAGCCAGATCATCTCACGCGGGGCCTTGTACGAGCCGTAATAGAAGCCGCGGAAAATGTGCAGATAAATGACCGCGAAGAACATCGCCGCGCCGTTCGAGTGGGCATAACGCAGCATCCAGCCCCAGTTGACGTCGCGCATGATGTGCTCGGTCGAATCGAAGGCGAGGCCGGTGTTCGGGGCGAAATGCATCGCCAGCACAATGCCGGTGACGATCTGGATGACCAGGCACAGCCCGGCCATGAACCCGAAGTTCCAGAAATAGTTGAGGTTGCGCGGCACTTCATAGCCGCCGCCAACCGCGCCGTAGATCAGGCGTGGAAGCGGGAGCCGCTCATCGAGCCACACCATTGCGGGGTGGCTGGGAGTGTACTGCTTTGCCCAGGGGAAGCTCATCGTGGTCTACCTCAACCGATCTTGACGACGGTGTCTGACGTGAATTCGTACGGCGGCACTTGCAAGTTCTTGGGAGCAGGACCCTTGCGAATGCGCGCGGCGGTATCGTAGGTCGAGCCGTGGCACGGGCAGAAATAGCCGCCAAACGCGCCGCGGCTGGCCTCTTCACCCGCTCCGGCACCCAGCGGCACGCAGCCGAGGTGAGTGCAGACGCCCATGGTGATGAGCCAGTTTTCCTTGCCCTTCTTGTTCTTGTCGGCGTTGACCGTGCGGTCTTCCAGGCTTTGCGGATCGCGCAGTTCGCTGAGCGGCACGGCCTTGGCCTCGGCCACTTCCTTGGGCGTCAGGTTGCGCACGAACAGCGGCTGCTTGCGGAACAGCGCCTTGATCGCCTGCCCGGGGGCAATTGCGGAAAGATCGATCTCGGCCGAGCTTTCGGCGAGCACGTCGGCCGACGGCCACATCTGGCTGATCAGCGGATAGAGGACGGTTACCCCGCCAACTCCGGCCGCGCTGACTGCGGCAATGTTGATGAAATCGCGCCGACGGACACCGTCTTCCGGAGTACCGTTGTTGTCGTCGTCAGACATGGTCGAACCGATCCTGTACTGTTCTGCCGGCCCGCTCTTTGCGCCGTTCGCGCGCATCCAGTCGGGCCCCATCAAATTGTGCTTGGCAAATTCTGCTTGGCAAAGCCCCTATTCGAACCGTCCGTGCCCCGCAAGTGCCGGGTGAACGGCCCGATTGGCGCGCCTGATAGACGAGGGCCATGCCGCTGCCAACTGTCTATTTGTGCAAGGGCGTTGCGGGCTTTGCATCTTGCTAGGCCAAGCCGATCAGCGAGATCTGGCGGCCATAGTCGGGTTCGTGCAAGTGGGTGGCGCGGCGGAACGAATAGAACCGCGCCGGATCGGGGTACGTATCGAGCCCGAGCTTGTCGACAGCGCCGATTCCCGCCGCTTCCAGCCGCGCCGCGACATAGTCTTCGAGATCGAACTGCGCGTGGCCCGCGGCGCCAGCAGCGAAGAACCGCACGTTGGCGCGGTCATCGGCGCAGAACCGGTCGGCAAAGCCCTGATCGACTTCGTAGCTTGCCTGCGCGATGCACGGACCGATCGCGGCGGCGATCCGGCTGCGTTTCGCCCCCAATGCCTCCATCGCGGCAATCGTATTGTCGGTCACCCCGGCGAGCGCCCCCTTCCACCCGGCATGAGCGGCGCCGATCACGCCGGCCGCGCGGTCTGCCAGCAGCACTGGCGCACAGTCGGCTGAGACCACGCCGAGCACCAGCCCGGGCCGCGCAGTGACCATTGCATCGGCCTGCGGGCGGCGATCGTCCGCCCAGGGCACGCTGACCGTGATGCAATCGGGCGAATGAACCTGAAACACACTGACCAGGCGCGCGCCGGGGAGCACGGCACCCACCGCCAGCATCCGGTTGCCTGCCACCGCGCGCTCGTCATCGCCCGAGCCGAGCCCGGCATTGAGCCCGGCGACCAGCCCGGTCGAGCGTCCGCCGCGCCGCCCGAGGAAGCCATGCGGCACGCCCGCCAGCACATCGCTGCGAAAGAGTTCGGGGTGATCAGCCAAGGCTCTTGCTCACTTGCTCGAATGAATCCTTCGACAGCCCCGGCGCGGCGACGATCCGTTCCAGTTCGGCGCGCATCTGCGCGGCGCGCTGCGCATCGATCCGCCGCCACCGGCCCAGCGGGGCAACGAACCTGGCAGCAGTTTGCGCATTGACCGGATCGAGCGCGAGGATCAGGTCGGCGATGATCCGGTAGCCCCCCCCGCTCGCGTCATGGAAAGCGCCCGGATTGCCCGCCATCGCCATATACAGTGCGCGCACCCGGTTGGGGTTGCTCATGGTGAAATCGGGGTGCGAAGCGAGCGCGCGAACATGATCGAGCACTTGCGGGTGAAGCGACCCGGCCTGCAGCGAGAACCACTTGTCGATGACCAGCGCGTTGCCGGCAAAGCGCTGATGGAACGCGGCAAGCTTTTCCTCGCGCAGCGGAGTGTCGAGGCCGCACAGTACCATCAAGGCGCCCTGGCGATCGGTCATGTTGTCGGCCGCATCGAACTGCGCGGCAGCCAGCCCCGCCGCCCGTCCCGGCGCGCCGGCAGCGAGCAGGGCCAAGGCCTGGGTCTTGAGCTTGCGCGCGCCGCGCGCTTCGGCAGAGAGGCTATACGGCACCGACAGGGCGCGCTGATGCAGCGCCGCGAGCTCCGCTTCAAGCTTGCCGCCAAGCTCAGCCTTGAGGCTTTCACGGGCAACGCGGATCGCACCCGGATCGGCCGCAGCGAACTGTTCGGCCAGGTATCCTTCGCCGGGCAGGATCATCAATTCACCGCGCATCAGGTCATCCAGCGCGGGATCCTCGATCACTGCCTTGAAGGCGCGGACGATGTCCTCGCGCGCCGCATCGCGTTCGGCGCCGCACAGCATGCCGCCCGAAATTTCGGCAACCAGATGCTGGACGACGAGCTGCTGCAGCGCCTCGTACCGCGCGAACGGATCGTCATCATGCGCGGCGAGGAAGACGAGATCGCTGGCACTCACATCACTGCCGATCTGCACCGGAGCGGAGAAGCCGCGGTTCAGCGAAAGCACCGGGCGGGCGGTGAAGCCGGGAAAAGCGAACTGCATCTCGGCGCGGTCAAGCACGACGAGCTGTTCACCGCGATGCTGGCCGCTGGCGCGGTCGAACAGGGCTAGCCGCAGCGGGATCACCATTGGCTGCTTGCCCGCTTGCCCCGGGGTATCGGGCACCGCCTGGGTCAGGGTCAGCGTCGCAACACCGTCCTCGTGCGTTAGCGACGCGGTCACCTTGGGGGTGCCGGCCTGACTGTACCACAAGCGAAACTGGGTAAGGTCGAGCCCCGCCCCGGCTTCGATCGCTGCAACAAAATCTTCGCAGGTCGCCGCCTCGCCGTCGTGGCGGTCAAAATACAGGTCGGTCCCGGCGCGGAACCGCTGCTCGCCCGCCCCAGCATTTGCAAGCGTCCGCATCATGCGGATCACCTCGGCACCCTTGTTATAGATCGTGGCGGTGTAGAAGTTGGAAATCTCCTGATAGCTGTCGGGCCGGATCGGGTGCGCCAAGGGCCCTGAATCTTCCGGGAACTGCGCCGCGCGGAGCATCCGCACGTCCTCGATCCGCTTGACGCTGGCACTGCCCATGTCCTGGCTGAACAGCTGGTCACGCAGCACGGTGAAGCCTTCCTTGAGGCTCAATTGGAACCAGTCGCGGCAGGTCACCCGGTTGCCCGACCAGTTGTGGAAGTATTCGTGCGCGACCACGCCTTCGATCCCGTCATAGTCGCCATCGGTCGCGGTTTCGGGATCGGCGAGGATGTAGCGCGTGTTGAAGACATTGAGCCCCTTGTTCTCCATCGCCCCCATATTGAAGTCCGACACCGCGACGATGTTGAACAGGTCGAGATCGTATTCGCGCCCGAACACTTCCTCGTCCCACTTCATCGCGGCCTTGAGCGCGGCCATCGCGTGATGGGTGCGGTCCTGATCGCCATCACGGACCCAGATATTGAGCTCGACCGTGCGGCCCGACATCGTGGTGAAGCTATCGTGGTTGGCAACCAGATCGCCTGCGACCAGCGCAAACAGGTAGCTCGGCTTGGGCCACGGATCGTGCCATTCGGCCCAGTGCGCGCCGTTATCGCCCTCGCCCTTGGCGGTGCAGTTGCCGTTCGAGAGCAGCACCGGAAAGGCTGCCTTGTCGCCCTCCATCCGCACCGAATAGACCGACAGCACATCGGGCCGGTCAGGGAAGAAGGTGATGCGGCGGAAGCCTTCGGCCTCGCATTGGGTGCAGAGCATGCCGTTCGACCCATAAAGCCCCATCAGCTGGGTGTTGCGCGCGGGCTCGATCTCGGTCGTGATGCTAACCTCGTGGTTTTCGCCGGGCAGATCGATCAGCAGGTCGTAGCCATCCATCCGCCAGTCGTTGACCGGCTGGCCATCGACCAGGACCGCCGCAGGGCTCAGGCCGTCGCCGTTCAGGCGCAAGGTCTGGCTCTCGCCGTTGCGCCTGACCTTGAGCGTCGCCGCCACGCGGGTTTGCTCCAGCCCCAGATTGAACGCCAATGCCACCTCGGGCACCAGCCATTCGGGCGGCTGATAGTCCTTGCGGCGGATGACCTTGGGGCCGTGGTGATGCGGGGCGGCGGGGGGAGCGTCGGCGGGCGGGGTAAGGGTGGCATCCATAACGCGCGACTGTAGGGTGGCGCAGCGCCCAAGGCCAAGCCCAAACTTGCGCTTGACAGTACAACGTATGGCGGCGCAGTGTCTTGGCCAGGCAATACACCAAGAGGGGGTTCCATTGCGCCACAAATTCCTGCCGCTCGCCGCGCTGGCGCTGCTCGCGATTCCGAGCGTGGCGCATGCCGCCGCTTTCGACGTCGAAACCGCGACCCGCGCCTGGCTTGATACCTTGCAAGGCCCCGCCCGGGCCAAGAGCGACGCCTATTTTGAGGGCGGCTACTGGCTGATCGTGTGGGGCACGCTGGTTTCGGTGCTGATCGACGGCCTGCTGCTGAAGTTCGGCCTGTCGGCAAGGTTCCGCGATCTGGGCGAGCGGCTGTTCAAAGCGAAAGCCGGGGTCACCTGGATCACCGCGCTGTGTTATTCGCTCGCTGGCACGCTGCTTGCGCTGCCGTGGGCGATCTACACCGGGTTCTTCCGGGAAAAACAGTACGATCTGATGAACCAGAGCTTTGGCGGCTGGCTGTTCGATCAGATCAAGGACGTCGGCATCAACCTCCTGATCTTCCCGCTAATCGTTATGGCGGTTTACGCCGTGATCCGGCGCTTTCCCAAGAACTGGTGGGTCGCCGCAACCGGGGTGATCGCCACGTTCTTCGCGTTCGGCATGCTGCTCGGCCCGGTCTATATTGCGCCGCTGTTCAACACCTATACGGAGCTCCCCACCGGGCCGATCCGCGACCGCATCGTCGCCATGGCCAAAGCGAAGAATATTCCGGCCGAGCACATCTACCTGTTCGATGCCTCGAAACAGTCGAAGGCGATCTCGGCCAATGTTTCGGGCATCGGCCCGACGATGCGGATCAGCCTCAACGACAACCTCCTGAACCGCAGCACCCCGCAAGAAATCGCCGCGGTGATGGGGCATGAGATGGGGCACTACGTGCTCAAGCACGTGTGGTGGGGGCTGGCCTTCTTCAGCGGCCTCGCGGCGCTCACCATGTTCCTAGTCTCGCGCATCGCTCCGGCCCTGATCGCGCGCTACGGAGCGCGCTGGGGCGGAATTCGCGACCTTGGCGATCCAGCCTCGCTGCCGGTGCTGGGGATCCTGATCGCGGTGTTCGGCATGCTCGCCACGCCGCTGACCAAGACCATGATCCGGGTCGATGAGAGCCAGGCCGACGCCTTCGGGCTCGACGTGGCGCAGGAGCCGGACGGATTTGCCTCGGTGGCGATGAAGCTCAGCGAATACCGGAAGATCGAACCCGGACCGATCGAGGAGGCGTTGTTCTTCGATCATCCCTCGGGCGCAACCCGGGTGCGGATGAGCATGCAGTGGAAGAAGGACCATGTGCCGGGTGCGCAGATGGTCGTTCCCCCGCCGATGCCGCAAGCGGGACTTAAACCCCAATAGGGCAGGGTTAGTGCGCCAACGCCTGTTTATCTTCGGCCTCGGCTACACCGCCGCGCGGATTGCTGCCGCCGCCGAAGCGCAGGATTGGGAAGTGGTCTCGACCGGACGCGCGGGGACGCTGGCCTTCGACGATCATGGCGCGGTGCGGCTGGCCCTGGCCGATTCTGATCAGGTGCTAAGCTCGGTCCCGCCCGCAGGCGATGGCGATCCAGTGCTGGAGCGTTACGGCGCGGCGCTGGCCGGCAAGCGGCTGACCTATCTATCCTCGACCGGGGTTTATGGCGATTGCGGCGGGGCCTGGGTCGATGAAAGCGCGCCAACTGGCACTGGCCGCCGCACTGCCCGCAGCGAGGCCGATGCCGCTTGGCTGGCAAGCGGTGCGCGGGTGCTGCGGTTGCCAGGGATCTATGGTCCCGGCCGCTCGGCGCTCGATCGGGTGCGCGAAGGGGCTGCGCGGCGAATCGATGTTCCGGGGCAAGTGTTCAGCCGGGTGCATGTCGATGACATCATCAGCGGCGCACTGGCGGCCTTCGATGCGCCGCCGGGTGCCTACAACCTGTCTGACGATCTCCCCACCAGCCAGAACGCGGTGATCGAAGCGGCCTGCGCACTGCTCGCTGCCCAACCCCCACCCCTGCTGACTCTGGAAGAAGCGCGGCTCAGCCCGCGAGCGCGCGCTTTTTACGACGAGAATCGCCGCGTCGCGAACGGCAAGGCCAAGCGCTTGCTCGGCTGGAAACTGCGCTATCCGACATACCGCGAAGGATTGGCGGCCCTAACGCCGACCGCCTAGCGCGACGATCAACCCGGCCAGTACCAGCACCGCACCGCCTGCCGCCAGCGAAGTCCAGTGGTAGCCTTCGAACAGCGTCGACAGCGCCATCGCCACCACCGGGATCAGCACGCTGTTATAGGCCGCGCGGCCCGGGCCCCAATCGCGCAGCAGCAGCGAATAAAGCGGGAAGGTCAGCACCGTGCCGATCAGCGCGAGATAGACGACCCCGGCGAGATAAGCCGGGGCGAGGTCGATCACCGGCGGCCCGGTGGTGACCCAGGCATAGGCGGCATTGCCGAGCGAGCCAGCCAGCATCGCCCAGGCCAGCAGCACCGGGATCGCCTCGCGCCGTGCGGCTTCACCGGCTTGCAGCACGTTGGCCGCCGAAGCGCTCAGGATCGCGCCGGTGACCAGCGCCAGACCGAGCAGCACCGCGCCGCCGGTCGGCGCGATGTGGTATTCGTGCAGCATCAGCAAGCCGATCCCGCCCATTGCGATGGCCGAACCGAGCAGAAACCGGCCACTGACCTGCGCGCCGATGAACATCCGCGCGAACAGCGCATTGGGCACGATCAGCAAAGCGAACATCACCGCCACCAGCCCCGAGGTGAGATAGCGCTCGCTCTGATAGACCAGCTGGAAATTGGCGAAAAATTGAAAGAACCCGACCACGCCCGCGAGCAGCAGTCCGCGCCGCCCGAGCAGCAGCCGCTCGCCGCGCACCACCGCGAGCACGAACATGCCAAGGCAGGCCAGACTGAACCGGTATGTCACCGACCAGGCCGGGGGCACCGGGCCAAGCTGGGTCTTGATCACCAACCAGGTCGATCCCCAGACCAGCGTGGTGACGGCAAAGGCAATCAGCCCGCGGGTGCGGGCGGCGCTGGCATCGCTCATAACGCGGCGATCGCCTCAGCCAGCGCGGCGGCATGGGCGGGATCGGTGTTCCACGCGGTGACCAGCCGTGCGGCATTGTCGCCCCAGTCGTAGAAGCTGAAGCCTTGCGCGCGCAAAGCGTCGCGCTCGGGCGCGGTCATCGTCAGGAACAGCTCGTTCGCCTCGACCGGGTGCATCAGGCGATCCGGTGCCGCCTGGCCCAGTTCCTGCGCGGCGGCATTGGCGGCGCGGGCGTTGACCAGCCACAAATCGCCTTCGAGCATCGCCAGCAGCTGCGCCGCCAGAAACCGGCCCTTCGATTGCAGGTGCCCGGCCCGCTTGCGCCTGAGCCGCGCGAGATCGGCGAGCTGGGTGTCGAAGAAGACCAACGCCTCGGCGCTCATCCCGCCGTTCTTGACGCAACCGAACGACAGTGCGCTGGCACCCTGGCAAGCCTCCCACGGGGTGCAACCGAGGAACGCTACGGCGTTAGCGAAGCGTGCGCCATCGACGTGCAACCCCAGCCCGTGCTGCACTGCCTGTGCCGCAATTTTCTCCATCTCTGCGGGGTGGTACGCTCGGCCATATTCGCTTGCCTGGGTGACCGAAATGGCGTGCGGCTGGACCTGGTGAACGTCTTTGCGGATCGCGCCGATCGCGGCATCAATGCTGGCGAGGGTGAGTTTGGCGCCCTCGCCCTCGGCCAGGATCAGCTTGGCCCCGTGAGTGTAAAACCCCGGCGCGCCGCATTCGTCGGTCTCGATATGGGCTTCGCGGTGGCAGATCACCCCGCCGTGCGGCGGCACCATGGCGGCGAGCGCAAGGCAGTTGGCGGCGGTTCCGGTCGCGACCCACAGCACCGCGCAATCTCTTCCGAACAGCGCGCCAAACGCCGCGTCGAGCTGCAGGCTCAGCGCGTCGTTGTCATAAGGGGACTGCGGCGCATCGGCGGCACGCATCGCCTCCCATATGCGCGGGTGCACGGCGGCGGCATTGTCAGAGAGGAACTGCATCGCCATGTTGCATTGCGGGCGGCGACCAGCCGCGTCAAGCTTCGGAGGGTTTCATGGACGACGTCACCATCACCAGCCACGATTCCGGCACTCACGGCGAATATCACGCGGCGGTCGCCGGGAGCAGCGTGATCGGACGGCTGACCTGGACCCGGCAGGACGATGTCCGCGCCGCCGAACATACGCTGGTCCCGCCCGAAATCGGCGGGCGCGGCGTGGCAGGCAAGCTGGTCGAAGCGCTGATCGCCGACGCCCGCACGCTGCACTTCCGGATCGATCCGCAGTGCAGCTATGTCGCCGCGCAATTCAAGCGGCATCCCGAATGGGCAGATCTGCTCGCCTGACGCCGGACCGTTTCCTACAACGCTGGAAATTGCTAAGCAGGGGTTCGCCATCCGGCTTGACTGCGGCGTCTTTCGCAAACGCTCAAGACCTATCGCGATTTGACGTTATCTTATTGTAATAGTGTGTTTATTTGTCTGATCGCGGTGATGTTCTTGCGTGCCTTGTGCCGTATCCAGACACCCTGCTACACGCGCTAGACCTGTTTGTGGCAGCCTTGTGCGCTACATTACAAAACCTGCTTAATTTGGCTTTACCGCAAGCCGTAAGGCGGGCTTCACCCCGCATTGCGCATTCCGGTGCGGACCAGGGGACATCGCTGATGGAGCAGATCATGCGCTATGTCTTGTATGCCGCCGCTGCGGTGGCGATTGCCGCCTTGTGGCTTAATGCCAGCCCGCAGGGCAGCCGCTTCAAGCGGCACATGAACGAGCACCCCGCCGAAGCGGGGTCGCTTTACTGACTCAGCCAAGGATCCTTCAGGCAAGGATCCCGGGCAGGTCGAGGCCCTCTTCGCGCGCGCAGGCGAGCGCCATCTCGTACCCCGCATCAGCGTGGCGCATCACCCCGGTGGCGGGGTCGTTCCACAGCACGCGCTCCAAGCGCCGCGCTGCCTCGGGCGTGCCGTCGGCGACGATCACCATGCCCGAATGCTGCGAATAGCCCATCCCCACCCCGCCGCCGTGGTGCAGCGAGACCCAGGTCGCCCCGCTGGCACAGTTGAGCAGCGCGTTGAGCAGGGGCCAGTCGGACACTGCATCGCTGCCGTCCTTCATCGCCTCAGTTTCGCGGTTGGGACTGGCGACCGAGCCCGAATCGAGATGGTCGCGCCCGATCACCACCGGGGCTTTGAGCTCGCCTGTGGCGACCATCTCGTTAAAGGCAAGACCGAGCCGGTGGCGGTCGCCAAGGCCAACCCAGCAGATCCGCGCCGGGAGCCCCTGAAACTGGATTTTCTCACGCGCCATGTCGAGCCAGCGGTGCAGCGCAGGGTTGTCTGGCATCAGTTCCTTTACCTTGGCGTCGGTCTTGTAGATGTCTTCGGGATCGCCTGACAGCGCCACCCAGCGGAACGGCCCGATCCCGCGGCAGAACAGCGGGCGGATGTAGGCGGGGACGAATCCGGGGAAGGCGAAGGCATCGGCCACGCCTTCGTCAAACGCGACCTGGCGGATGTTGTTGCCATAATCGGTAGTCGGGACGCCGCGCTTCTGGAATTGGAGCATCGCCTCAACGTGGCGCGCCATGCTCGCCTTGGCGGCCTTGGCGACGACTTCGGGTTCTCGCTCGCGCTTTTCGGTCCACTCGGCGACGGTCCACCCGGCGGGCAGGTAGCCATTGACCGGATCGTGGGCGCTGGTCTGGTCGGTCAGCAGGTCGGGCAGAATCCCCCGCGCCAGCATCTCGGGCAGCACTTCGGCGGCATTGCCAAGCAGGCCGACCGAAACCGGCGCATTGCTGTGCTTCGCCGCATCGATAATCGCCATTGCCTCGTCGATCGTCTCGGCCATCCGGTCGAGATAGCCGGTGCGCAGCCGCATCTCGATCCGGCTGCGCTGGCACTCGATCGCGAGGCAGCTCGCGCCCGCCATTACCGCGGCGAGCGGCTGCGCCCCGCCCATCCCGCCCAGACCGGCGGTGAGCAGCCAGCGCCCGGAAAGATCGCCGCCGAAGTGCTGGCGGCCCATTTCGACGAAAGTCTCGTAAGTGCCCTGCACTATTCCCTGGGTGCCGATGTAAATCCAGCTCCCCGCAGTCATCTGGCCGTACATCGCGAGGCCCTTCTTATCGAGCTCGCTGAAATGTTCCCAGGTGGCCCATTTGGGCACCAGGTTGGAATTGGCGATCAGCACCCGGGGCGCGTCGGCATGGGTCTTGAACACGCCGACCGGCTTGCCCGACTGGACCAGCAACGTCTCGTCATCGTTCAGCCGCCGCAGCGTTTCGACGATCTTGTCATAGCTTTCCCAATCGCGCGCCGCGCGGCCGATCCCGCCATAGACCACCAGTTCCGCAGGGTTCTCGGCGACATCGGGGTGAAGGTTGTTCATCAACATCCGCAGGGGCGCTTCGGTCAGCCAGCTTTTCGCGGTCAGGATGCTTCCGGTGGCGGCACGGATCACGCGGCTATTGTCGAGACGGGTCATGGTTCAGCGTCCTTCGGCAAAGTCGAGGCAGGCACCGATCAGCGCGCGGAGTGTCGGCGCGATTGCGGGTTGCGGGTGGAGCGCGCCGGGCCAGTTGGTTTCGTCTGGCTCGGCGGGTTCGTCCATGTAACCGCGCATCGCCAGTTCCATCTGCACCGCATGAATGCCGGCTTCGGGAGCGCCGTAGTGCCGCGTAGTCCAGCCGCCCTTGAACCGGCCATTGGCGACGAACGACAGGCCCGAGGCGGCGCAGACTTGGGTCAGCGAAGCCTCCAGCGCGGGGTCGCAAGTCATCCCGCCGTTGGTGCCAAGGTTGAACTGCGGCAACTCGCCCTCAAACTGACGCGGGATGCGGCTGCGGATTGAGTGCGCATCGTAGAGCACCACTGCCGAGTGAACTTCACGCAGCCGTGCGATTTCGGCAGCCAGCGCAGCATGATAAGGATTAAAGAACGACTTGCGCCTCCAAGCGATCTCGTCCGCTTCGGGATCGAACCCGCGATAGAGCGGATCGCCGTCGAAAGTGGTGACGGGGCACAAGTTGGTGGTCGCCTGCCCCGGATAAAGCGATGCGCCCGAGGGGTCGCGATTTACGTCGATGATCGAGCGGCTGACCTTTGTCGTCACCGTGGTCGCGCCCAGTTCGCGGATGAATTCGTAAAGCTCGGCGATCCACCAATCGGCATCGCGCCGCGCCAGCCAAGGTGAGACGAAGCGGTCTTCGACCCCGCCCAGTTCGGTGCCGCCGTGCGGTAAGGCGACGACCAGCGGGGCCTGGCCGCGATGGACGTGAAGCCAGTCGCTCACGGCGCAAGGCCCGGTAACTCGACCCCCACTGTATGCGCCAGCGCGCCTGAGCGGATCAGCGCATTCGCCGCTTGCATATCGGGATGAAAGTGTCGGTCTTCGGCGAGCGCAGGCACCACTGTTCGCAGCAATCGCCGCGCCGCTTCGAGCGGGGCTGACGAGGCGAGCGGGGCGTGGAACTCGCAGCCCTGCACCGCAGCGAGCAGCTCGATCCCGAGCACCGCTTCGGCATTGGCGAGCATCGGCGCAAGGCGGCGCGCGCCATGCGCGGCCATCGAAACATGATCTTCCTGATTGGCCGAGGTCGGGATCGAATCGACCGAGGCCGGATAAGCCATCTGCTTGTTCTCGCTGACCAGCGCGGCGGCGGTAACCTGCGGAATCATGAAGCCCGAATTGAGCCCGGGGTGCGCAGTGAGGAAGGCGGGCAGGCCGGACAGCGCCGGGTCGACCAGCATCGCGATCCGCCGTTCGGCGATGGAGCCGATCTCGCACAGCGCCAGCGCGATCATGTCGGCGGCGAAGGCGACCGGCTCGGCATGGAAGTTTCCGCCCGACAGCGCTTCATCGCTCTCTGGGAAGATCAGCGGGTTGTCCGAAACTCCGTTCGCTTCGGTCAGCAAAGTGGTTGCCGCCTGCCGCAGCAGATCGAGCACCGCGCCCATGACCTGCGGCTGGCAGCGCAGGCAGTAGGGGTCTTGCACCCGGGGGTCGTCGACCGAGTGGCTGGCGCGGATTGCGCTGCCGGCCATCAGCTCGCGCAAGGTGGCCGCAACCAATATCTGTCCGCGATGGCGGCGCAGTGCGTGGATGCGCGGATCGAACGGTGTGTCCGAGCCCTTGGCCGCCTCGGTCGAGAGCGCGCCGGTGACCAGCGCCGAACGGAACATGGTCTGCGCGCCGATCAGCGCTGCCAGCGCATTGGCGGCGGAGAACTGCGTGCCGTTGAGCAGCGCCAGTCCCTCCTTGGGGCCTAGCTGCAGCGGCACCAGTCCAACCTGGGTAAGGGCCTGGGCAGCATCCACCCGCGCCCCATCGACCCAGATCTCACCCACCCCGATCATCGCTGCGGTCATATGCGCGAGCGGGGCAAGGTCGCCGCTCGCCCCGACCGAACCCTGGCACGGCACCACCGGCGTCAGTCGACGCGCGAGCATCGCCTGGAGCAATTCAACCGTCGCCGGGCGCACCCCGCTGGCGCCCTGCCCGAGGCTCGCGAGTTTCAGCGCCATCATCAACCGCACCACCGGCACTGGCGAAGGCTCGCCCGTCCCTGCCGCATGGCTCAGCACGATATTGCGCTGGAGCACGGCCAAGTCGGAATCGTAGATCCGCACCGAGGCCAGCTTCCCGAACCCGGTGTTGATCCCGTACACCGGCTCGCCCCGGGCGACGATCCGCTCGACTGCGGCGGCGCTCGCGGCAATACGCGCGGCGGCCGACGGATCAAGCCGGGCCGATGCACCGCGATAGATCGCCTCCCATTCCCCGAGCGAAACCTCGCCCGGCTGCAACACTACCTCGTTCATATCCCTCTCCAGATTCGCGCATGGAGCGGTCTTGCGCCCATGCGGTAAACCAGCTCGGCCGGTTCCTCGATATCCCAGATCGCCAAGTCGCAGCTCTTGCCCGCTTCAAGCGATCCGCATTCGGCCTCCAGCCCCAGCGCGCGCGCGGCATTGATTGTGTTCCCGGCAAGGCATTCGGCGACGGTCAAGCGGAAGCAGGTTGCCCCCATGTTCATCGCCAAAAGCAATGAGGTAAGCGGACTGGTGCCGGGGTTGCAGTCGGTCGCCAAGGCAATCGGCACCCCGGCGGCGCGCAGTGCCACAATCGGTGGCAGCTGCGCTTCGCGGCAAAAGTAGTATGCTCCGGGGAGCAGCATGGCGACAGTGCCCGCCGAGGCCATCGCCGCCACGCCCGCTTCATCCAGGTGCTCCAGATGATCCGCTGACAAGGCTCCGTAGCGCGCCGCCAGCGTTGCACCGCCAAGGTTCGAAAGCTGCTCGGCGTGGAGTTTGACGGGCAATCCATGCGCCTTTGCCGCATCGAACACCCGTCCGATCTGCGCAGCGCTGAAACCGATGCCCTCGCAAAATCCGTCGACTGCATCGGCAAGACCTTCGGCGGCGACTGCGGGGATCATCTCGCCGCACACGAGATCGATGTAGCCGTCTGGGTTCCCGGTGAATTCGGGCGGCAGCGCATGCGCCCCAAGGAAGGTCGTGACCACTCGCACGGATCGAAGGTCGCCCAATCGCCGCGCGGCGCGCAGCATCTTAAGCTCCGATGCCAGGTCGAGCCCGTAGCCGCTCTTGATCTCGATCGTCCCCACCCCCTCGCCGAGCAGGGCATCGAGCCGGGGCAGCGCGCTGGCGACCAGCTCCTCCTCACTTGCCGCGCGGGTCGCGCGCATGGTCGACAGGATCCCGCCGCCCTTCCGGGCAATCTCTTCGTAACTTGCGCCTTCGAGCCGCAACTCAAACTCGCGAGCACGATTTCCGGCGTGGACCAGATGCGTGTGCGCGTCAATCAGCGCCGGAGTGATCCAGCGGCGCTGGCAATCGACCACCTGCGCCGATTCGAATGCGGGAACATCGGCTGCAGGTCCGGCAAAGACGATCCGCCCGTCGCGCGCCGCCACTAGCCCGTCCGCAATCGGACTTGCGCCGGGAATCATGGTCAGCAGCCGCGCATTTCGCCAGACCGTGTCGCAGTGCATCGCCGCCTCGTGACTAGTGGATGGCGAATATGTATAGACAATTAAAGAGGGTTGTATAGGCTCAAATCATGACGGCCAGCCTGCACTTTGCCGAAGCCCTGTTGCCCACCGGCTGGGCACGCAACGTGCGGATCGAGATTGCCGCCGGGTGCTTCACGCGAATCGATGCAGGCGTTCCCGCCCAGCCTCACGACCAGCGTCTCGCCGTTGCCCTGCCGGGCTTGCCCAACCTTCACAGCCACTCCTTCCAGCGCGGCATGGCGGGGCTAGCCGAGCGGCGTGGCAAGAGCGCCGACAGCTTCTGGACCTGGCGCGAAGCGATGTACCGGTTCGTCGACCGGATCGGCCCGGACGACTTTCAGGCCATTGCCGCGATGGCTTATGCCGAGATGCTCGAAAGCGGTTTCACCCGCGTGGGCGAGTTCCACTACCTTCACCACGATCCTGCTGGCGCGCGCTATGCGGGCCCCGCCATGGCCGAAGCCATCGCCAGAGCCGCAGACGAAAGCGGCATCGCGCTCACGTTGCTGCCGGTGTTCTATGCGCATTCAGGCTTCGGCGGGCAAAGCCCCGGAGCGAGCCAGCGCCGGTTTGTCTGCAAGGGCGACCAGTTTGCCAGATTGCATGAGGCGAGCCGCGTCGTGCTTGCTGCTCTTCCCGACGCCGTGCTCGGCATCGCCCCGCATTCGCTGCGCGCGGTGACGCCGGACGAGCTCTCGCTGCTGACCGCCCTCGCCGGCAGTGCCCCGGTACACATTCACGTCGCTGAGCAGCAGGCGGAGGTTGCGGACTGCATCGCGTGGAGCGGCGCGCGGCCGGTCGAGTGGCTGCTTGGCAATGCGGCGGTAGATGCGCGCTGGTGCCTGGTCCATGCGACGCACATGACCGCGCAGGAATGCGACGCGCTCGCCGCCTCGGGTGCAGTTGCAGGCCTCTGCCCGGTGACCGAGGCCAATCTGGGCGACGGCCTGTTCCCAGCCCCGCGCTATATCGCGGCGGGCGGGCGCTGGGGGATCGGCAGCGATTCGAACGTAAAGATCGACGCGGCCGAGGAACTGCGCTGGCTCGAATATGGCCAGCGACTGGGCGAGCAGGCGCGCAATGTGTTCGCCGCCGATGCCGGCGCGAGCACCGGCGCGGCGCTGTACAAGGGTGCGCTGCTGGGCGGGGCACAGGCGCTGGGCGCTTCGATGGGCCTGGCAACAGGCAGCAGCGCCGATTTCCTCACCCTCGATCCCGGCCATCCCTCGCTCACCGGGGCTGCAGCCGACGGCTGGCTTGACCGCCTGATCTTTGCCGCCGGGCGCAGCGCAATCGACTCGGTGTGGCGGCGCGGCACGCAAGTCGTCGCGGGCGGGCGGCACCATGACCGTGAACGGATCGCTGCGCGTTATCGCGCGGTGCTGGCCAAGCTGCTGGCGTGAAAGCAGCGCCGCTCCACGAACGGATCCGCCGCGAGATCGAGGCGCGGATCCTTTCGGGCACCTGGGCTCCGGGCGCGCGGGTGCCCGGCGAGATCGAACTGATGGCGCAATACGGCTGCGCGCGGATGACGGTGAACAAGGCGCTGTCAGCGCTCGCTCACGCCGGGCTGGTCGATCGCCGCCGCCGCGCGGGGACTTTTGTGGCGCGGCCCCGGTCGCAATCGATGGTGCTCGAGATCACTGACCTCGCCCGCGAGGTAGTTGCGCGCGGGCAGAGCTATGGCTGGCAGATGCAGACGCGCCGGGAAACGCAGTCGGAGCTGCCCGAAATGCCCGGGCCGGTGCTCGAAGTTGACGGTGTCCACCTTGCCGACGGCACGCCCCTCGCCTTCGAACACCGCCTGATCAGCACCGCGCAGGTCCCCGAAGTGCTGACCGCCGATTTAGCCGCAACCGCACCCGGCACTTGGCTGCTGGGTCACGTCCCATGGACCGAAGCGGAAAACCGCATCAGCGCCAGTGCCGCCAGCCCCGCGCTCGCCCGCGTGCTGGGCATCGCGGCGGGCGACCCGTGCCTTACCGTAACCCGGCGCACCTGGCGCGGCGGCGCACCGGTGACGCTGGTCCATCAGCACTTCATCGCCTCGCGGCACGAGCTGGTCGCGCGCTTCGGGGCGGCATAAATGCGTGGAGCGGCGGAATGGTGCGTGACGCAGTTTAGCGAGTGCCGGTCTCTTAGCCATTTTGCAGCCGTGGAATCCGGAAATCGGAAAAGGCATCCACATGCTCGAGAAATCGACGCGCGTGGTATCGTTCGGAGAGAGGATTTTCATGGGCTACCCGCTGCCTTGGCCTGTTGCGATTGAACCTCGCGAAGCGGTAAAACGCGGCCGGCCAAAGAAATCTTGAAGCCGACCACTTCCCTCTTTTTTGTCCGAATTTTGTCAGCCTAATGAACCGTCCTCCACGCAACCAAGGAGGACGAAAATGCATAGAGAGCAATCGGATCAGGCCGGCGAATCGCCACTTGGGCACAACCGCATCGCGATAGAACATATCGCTCTGTCCTGCCTCAAGCGGCGCAAGGGCGATCCCCGCAGATACTTTGATCGCGACATTGAACGTGCCATTGAGGTGTTCCGGCGTTTGCCAGAAGGAGCGGTGCTTCCGATCATCGTTAATAGAGCCGACGAGATTCTGATCGGCGGACTGCTCGTGGAAGCGGCAAAGAAGCTGGGTATCAGCCGGCTCAATGTCATCCGCCAGGACTGGCTCTCGCCGATCGAGGAGCAACAATACTCGATCGCGCTCAACCAGCTCCTGACGCTGGGGCATTGGGACGCGCAGGAATTAGAAGCGTCCCTGCGTGACTTCGAAGCGACGATCGAAGACTTCAGTCACGCCACGCTGGGCTTCGCCAATGGCGAACTCGACCGAATCCTGGGCTATGCAGATGCCCTCAAGGGAGGCGGGGGCGATGCTGACGCTGTCCCGACCGTCGATTAGATCGCGAATCCATTCGCCGATGCTAAAAAATTACTTAGGTGTGTGTAATATTCTTGGAAACGCTTAAGTATCAGGAATAGTGCTGAATGGTGCCTGGAATGACCAGCCAGGAGAACATCAGCGGCAGGCCGACTTTACTCCGTCGGAGCATTGCTCGTAGATCAGCGTCATGATGGGCAGCCTCGCTTATCACGTCTCCCCCGGAACCAACGAGCGCGTTGCAGTCGCTTGATTTTTTGCCCCTGACTGCCACGGGAATTGCAGCAAGGGTAGGATTAGTGCCAGCAATACCAAGGACGTCCCGATACTCGCGTTGAGCGCCTCGGGCTGCCCGCCCCAGATCGGTAGCCCGGACAGATCGAGGTCGATAATTGCACCGAGTGGACCGGTGCCGGGATTAGGGGTCAGCCCCACCCCAAGATCCTCAACTACATTCCATGCAAAATGAGCGGCCAGCGGGGCGATCAAACCGCCACTTCGCAAAGCCAACAGACCAAACCAAATTCCGCCAAGCATAAGATTGAACAGCGAAACCGGAGCGCGCACGCCCGCCCCGAGATGAAACGACGCGAACAACACAGCACCAATTCCGACGCCAGCAAACGTTCCCACCCGCGAAATCAAAGCCTGCTGCAGCCACCCTCGAAACAGCAGTTCCTCGGCAAACACCTGAAAAAATGTCAGCGCAACCCCAACCAGCAGAAAACCAGCACTGATTCCTCCGGACTCACCGCGGATCAGTCCGCCATTGAGAGCAGCAAATCCAACTGTGACTGCCAGCCCGCCCAGACCGAGCGCGATGCCACGGCTAAACCAGCGCGCCGGCGCTAAACCAGCACACCAAACAGCCCTGCGCTCGGCCTTGCCAAGTACCCAGGCCAGGGCAATCAGCGGCGCAAACAGCAGCGTATAATAGACGCCCATCGTCTGCGCGATCGAAGCGGTTTCAATGGTCGCGCCCAAATATTGTGCCAGCCACACCCAAACTCCCGCTGCGATCAGCCCGATACCAACCATGACCCAGCTTTGGAAAGCTGATTGCCGTGCGACCGGTGAACGCAAGGATCCGGCTTTATCCGACAATCTGCTCGCCATCATAAAGTTTCCCGTTGGTCAGGCGATATTGATGCAGACCTTCGCCGCCGTCCGCTTCAACAGCGTACTGCTCAACCCCTTCAAACCACGGCTCACGTTCAGCCTGCTCTGCTGCACAGATGAACGTGTTAAACACCCGAGGGTCGTAAAACCGGAACGTCACCACCATCCCGTCGGGGAGCATTGCCTGCAGGAAGCGGCGGAAAAAACGGTGGAGCGGATCGAGTGCCAACTGCGAATGGGCCATCAGACCCCAGCTTTGCCCGCGCCCATGTAGTTGCCAGGTTGACATCAAAGCTTCTTGCTCGTCAATCCGGACCAACCATGGCGCGACATTGGCAAGCTGCGGATCGATCTTGCCGTTGAACAGGCAAGCGCATTCTCGGCAACTACGGACCA
The DNA here is from genome assembly GCA_025356175.1 of Sphingomonadaceae bacterium. GTDB lineage: Bacteria > Pseudomonadota > Alphaproteobacteria > Sphingomonadales > Sphingomonadaceae > Novosphingobium. The sequence continues at coordinate 21,073 of JANXUP010000032.1, forward strand.
GACCTTCAAGCCGGGTGTCGCGCGAGCAATCGATCAGCGCATACCATCCGCCTACGTCTGTCACTACTCAACCTCGCGCGCAGTGTTCGCAAAACGGCGTGCCATTTTGCCCAGCCGCTATCAGGCTTGTCACAGTCTGTGCAACTTGGACATTGCCGCCCGCATCGGCCAGCAGCGGCGCACCGGGTGCGACCATCGCCATACTCCCAGCGCTTGGTGAGGCTGGGCTGACTTCGCCAATGATGACCGTGGGCGCACCCATAACGATCACCCCGCCATGTGCGGTCATGTCGAGCATCCGCGCGGCGGGCATTCCGCCGACGAACACCCCCAGCGATCCCTTGACGATCACATCGGGCGGACCAACGCAGGTCGCCATCGTACCCACGTTGGCCTGGGGCAACATGCAGGTCAGCACAGTGGGCACGCCGGGCGGTAGGATAGGACCGCCGACGTGCGGTACGATCCCGGTTACCATCGGGCAAACATGCATATCGGTAATGCGAGCGGCTGGGGGCACGATCAACGTACTCCTTCGGCGCGGCGGGGCCATCCAAGAGCAGCGACCAATTTCCTCGCCTCTTTACCTCGAGGCAAGACAAATGGAAATCCTTGGACAGCTATGGTCTCGATCACGCGTGCCGGGGCCTGGTCATTAGCCGAATGCGCTGAAATGTTGCCTTGATCCGCAAACAGCTCGGTGGTCAGCGCTTCTGACGCAGGGATTACGAAGGGTTTCTTCATCAACATTCCATGTTCAACGCCTACGCGACAGCGACACCGAGGCTTCGCTACCAAGCGAAGTCTGCACCGCCATCTGCGCCTTGCCAGTCAACAACGGCTGTTGAGCATCACCAACCACAAAGAAGGCCCCCCAATAGAACGGATGCGAACTCATCGGATTGGTCATGATCTTGACCTGCGCTGTACGCAATGCCTCGCCAATCGTCCCGACGCGAGCCGCTTTGTAGAATTCTGTGATCAAATCTTCGCTTTCACCAGCGTTTGAGATCGGCCAATAGGTTGACATCACCGCCCGCGCGTTCGCAGCGAGGAATGCACGCACCAGCCCTTCAAGCGTAGCTCCGGCTTCTTCCTGTCCGGTCGCGCGCGCCAAACCGCCACTGATGCCCGAAGCGGTCTCGCACGCTGAGAGTACCACCAGGTTGGCATCGAGCCTCAGCTTAGCAATTTCGTCAAACGACAGCAGCGCGTCCGAGCCTGGCGCATCGAGGCTGGTCACGAGCCCTGGCGGTGCCTTGGCACACCTTCCCCACTGACCTTCGGTAAGACCGTGAGTAGCAAAGTGTAGGACCTGAAACTGATCGAGATCAGTCATACCCTTCACCGCCGTGTCGGTAAACGCGGCACCGGTTAACTCGCGTGGTTGATTAATCCCGAGTGCCTGGCCGGCCCGATCAAGCTCGTTGGCGCTAATGGGTGTGAGCAGCCGGGTAAGTTCAGCGATCGTCTTTTGTTCGACCAGGCACCCGCTTCCGATCGACACCATCCGGCCAGGAATTTCAGAGGAAGCCGAAACCGGCATATGCTGGGCAAAACCTATGAAAGGCAACGGCGCGCGGGATGCTGCGGCCTTGCGCGATACGATCAGCGATCGCGGGCTTAGCGCGGTTGAGATTGACACAGCCCGGGCAAGGAAATTGACCTTGGTGTAGTCATAAGGTGCTGCGGTGCGAGTCGCGGTGTAACTCTCGACGCTCTCTTTGTCGGCAACCAGGACTCCGATCGGCAGCTTGAGCAGCGGCCCGTTAGCGTCTACCACCAGCGCCTTCGCAGAAAGAATCCGCTCGGCGGCTGGACCGGTCAGGAGTTTAAACAAGGCATAAGCGGCGCCGACGTTGTAATGCGGCAATTTGGCACCGCCGCCATCGATCGAGGCTCGCACTGCCTCAGCAACTGGCTCGATTTCAATGTCGGGGTTGGGCACTCGGTAGATTGTCGCACCGGCGCCATCGACCACGATCCCGAACACATAATTGCGAACTTTGCTCAATTTAAAATAGGCCTCGCCTGGACGAAGCGATTGCCGCAATTCCGCCACCGTGGCCGGCGCATCATTGACAGCGGCATAAGCCTTGTTGCTTTGCAGCTCAGTGCGCAGCGCGTCGAGTCGCAGTTCCAGCTTGCGGCGCTTGTCGTTAAGCTGCTCCAGTGTTTTGGCATCAGGCGACGGCGTGGCGTCGATCTCGAAGCGCAACCGGGTCAATTCACGTTCCAGATCGGCCTGGTCCTGCACCTTTGAAGCGAGGTTGGGATCGGATGCCACCACCGTCTGCAACGCCACAAATTGGCGGGCGATGGCCGGGTCACCGGCTGCTTGCAGCGCTCTGAAAAAGCGCTCGGCTGAACTTCCGTCTGGGTGCGCCTTGAAGTCAACGATCAAGAGATCGAGATATTGCTCGATCGCTGGCGGCATCAACGCACCTTGCGAATCAGATGCGATCAGGCTGTTGATGGCGACTTCGAAATTGGCGAGTAACGCTTCTGGATCGCCGCCGCCGCGGGCGATTGCTCCGGCCCGTTCAAGCTCGGTCTCGGCCAAAGTCGGTCCGCTTAAGCCTTCTGCACTGGCTGCTCGCAGGTTTGCAACAGCCTGGTCCAATGCCGCGATTGCACCCGCCTGGTCGCCATTGCGCAAAGCCAATCGAGCTCGCTGTCGGTCAAGTCGCGCAGCCAACCAGCGTATTTGACGCTGATTAACTTTCTCATCAAGCAAAACGGCAAAAATGCGATCGGCTTGCGCCAGCGCCAGTGCAGACTCGGCCGGTTTATTTTGTGCCAGCAGCGCCACACTGCGCGCCCAGGCTGCCTGCGCATCGATCACCAGCTGAGAAAGCGCACCCACATCCGGCGCGACCACTAGTCCCTCAATCCCCGCACGTTTGCTTGAATTCGAATGGTTGAGCGTGCGCACCGTCACTGGATCGAGTAGCGGTTCGCCAGCATCCACACCCTTTGTTTCAATCAGGTTGAGAGCGCCGATCGCATCGCCGAAACTACGCCGGTTAAGTAAATCCAGCGCACCGTAAATTGAACGTTTGTTCGCCAGTACTGCGCCATCAGGCAGTCCAGGGTTTGCGGCGAGCAGATCGTCAGCGCGTTTGAAATAGTCACTTGCTGAACTGAAGAATCTGAGGTTGGAATCGGCTAACCCTGAAGCTAACAGCAACTCGATCCGGGTTTTGACCGGCGCATCCGCAGGAAGCCGGCTAAGGGCATCGTTGAGCACGCGCGAAGCTTCCAGATACAGGCCGGCGTGAACGAAACGCAATCCTTGCTCAAGCGAGGCTTCTGAATTGATATTGCCCACAACAGCGGCAGCAACATCTGGCGCGCTGGCGAGCCGGCTAACATCGACGGCCGGTGTGACGGTGCGGCCGCGATCGGTGTAGTCGATGGAGTATCCCGCGAGCATGCGCAGCAACTCTTCGGCCGGACCTTGTGCCGTTCGAACCGCGCTGACGGACAGCACGTATTTGCCGCGTTTGCCCTGCTTCATCGTCGATTCGACTGTTTCCAGTCCGAGCGATCTATCAAAACACAGCCGGCTGCTGATACGTCCCAATTGCGGAACGTCAAACTCGCTGGCCTGGCCGCATTGCAGGCTTGCCTGAAACGCGGGCGCATCAATGGCTCGCACTTTGCGGGCGATTGCGAGATGCCGGCTGGCAGTAGCGCCGCGGCAGGTCATCGAGTAGGCTACTGCGAACGGGTCTTTGAGCGCTGGATCGTCCCAATAACGCGATGCGAGGCAAGGATCGTGCGAATCATTGCGACCAAGTTCAGCTTGGTCTGGTAGCTTAGAATCCTGAGCATAGGCGAGCGCCGACAAGCTCATGACGGACAGGCTGAAGACCGAAAGCGTTGCCGAAAAACGTTTGGTCATTTCGAAGGATTCCTTTGATCAGCGTCGCAAGGAGCCTTGGTGTCTGGCGGACATTCAGTCGCCACCTCGGAAATGTCGCCGATGCCAAATGTGCCGACATCGCCAAATAGCGAATCATTGTTGGTTGCGACCAGTGGGTCGAACGGAATCTCGAAGTTGTTATTCGCGATCAGAATAGTCGAGCGGGCCGGTGCAAAGCTGCCCAGCGACGGGGTCAGCGAGATCGCGTTGAGACAGCCTGCAGCCGACCCAATTACGCAGCCATTGATGCGCGCAGTCGGCCGGATTACTGCGCTAACGGAAATAAATTGGTTGCCGAGCACCGCAGTGGCTGTATCAACCGTGCTATTGATTTTACCAAATATTGCGAAAGGTCCGGCGTCTGGCGGGTTGGGTCCGATCAGAACCAATGCCGGCGAGCTGGGGCTCACACCCGGGCTCAGCGAGACGCCCGCGTTCAAAGTGGCGGATCCGGCGATTCCAGTATTTTGGAACAGCGCAAAATCAGCGTAGCGGACCGTTAGCGATTTGGCGGCAATAACGGTCTGGCCGGCCGCCGTGTACTGTTTGCCGCCGCCGATGGTCGCGTCGTAAAGCGAACTCACTGCATTGTTGACCATGAATTGCGGGGTCTGCGTCGCGCCCGAACCCGCGGTCACGCCGATATGGTCAAGAAATCCAGTGTCTTGGCCGACTCCGATTTGCTTTCCGCGCAATTCAAGTGTGGCATCGCCAACATTGATCATCCCGCCCGTTCCGTCTGACGTGGCGGCAACGCGGACGACGCTGGCGAGCCCGCCGACCATTCCTGTGCCGCCAAGTTGTACTGCCGCAAGTCCGCTGCCAACGCCTTTCGTGAGATTGCCAGTAATGTCGATCCGCTGCAGCCCATAAACGGACAGCGATTTAAGCGCCGGGTTGGTCAGGGCCAAACTGCCGATCGCAACGTTTTGATTGGTTGCAGCCGTTCCGGCGTCAAGCACCAGGTTGGTCACACTAAGTTTATTGATGTCTGCGGACGAGAGCTGGAAACCACCTGGGTTGGGCACGCCATCGCCCACCTGCAAAGTGTTGCCCGAAGGTCCCTTGTCGATCAAGTTTAATGTGGTAGCCGTGTAATTCGTCCCGTTCAGCACTAGCTTAGCGGCAGAGACCGTCACAGTTTGCCCCGCGGCTGAAATCGCAGCAAGGGTTGCAGTCGTTTCCGCGGTGATCTTTACAGCGCTGCTGCTGGTTATTGTGCCAGCTGTCGTCACCGTGCCGCCGGTCAGACTGACCGCGCCAAGCGCTCCAGCCCCGCCAGCTTGCCCATTCAGCGCGATCGCACCGGTGCCGGTCGTCACGCCAAGGTTTTTGCCTGCCCCGGTGACTGCGCCGAATACCAGATTGCCGCCGACCAGGCTTGAATCGAACACCGTCGCGCTGCCCAGCGTCACTGCGCCAAAGGTCGTCGCTTGGTTCAGCGTCAATGTGCCGTTGGTAGTAACCGCGCTGAGTGCCCCCCCAGCCAGGGTGGTCCAGCCGTAAGTCCCGGTGTTAAGCGTCTTGGTTCCGCTGGTCGTCAGCGTCAACGTCCCGATCCCTGACAACCCGTTATAGCTCTGGTTAGCGGTGCCGGTGTTGATCGTCAGATCCTTACCGCCCCCGATCAGTCCGCCGTTGAGCGCGATTATTCCGTTACCCGCACTCGAATCGAGTACCGTGTTCATACCCAGCGTCACGGCGCCGGTGTAAGTTTGCGTGCCCGTTGTCGTAACAAATCCGCCGTTGAGTGCAGTGGTCCCCGATACCGAGAGCGACTTGAGCGCCGTGCCAACGCCAACCGCGCCGTCAAAGGTAGCATCTCCGGTAATCCCCAACGACCGCGCAGTTGCGGTCGCGTCGCTGTCTACGCTGCCGGCAAAGCTTACGGTCGTGCCTTGAAGGGTGGTATCGCTAAGGAGCGTGACCGGTCCGGTATAGGTCTGGGTGCCGCCGGTCTTAATTGCGGTGCTGGCGAGCGCGATCGACGAACCACTTGCGCTGAGGCTCGAAGTGCCATTGGCTGCGGAGACACGGCCAGTCAGCTGAAGAGCGCCATCTGCGGCGAGCGTCACGGCGGCCGCGGTGCCGGTGGCGATGATACCGCCTGTGGCGCTGCCGGTGAAATCGATACCGTCACCCTTGCCGGTGATGACGATACCTCCGACACCTCCGACACTTTTGGTTGCGAGAATAACAACACCGTTGATATCGACCGCAGTAAGGGTGGCACCGCCATCAACCCGCAGTAGGTCGGCGATCGCTCCCACCTGCGACACTGCGCCCAGCGCAACCGACGTTCCCGAAAGCGTCCCAGTTGCCAGGACGTGCACCCCGCTGAGGGCAGTGCCGGTGTTGATCGTGTAGCTGAGCGGACTATCCAGCCCCGATGTAAACGTGACATCCTGAGCCGCAACAAGACTAATCGCGCCGCCGGTGGACGTAATCGTACCACCCACGTCGATTTGCTTGCCCAACAAAATAACGTCGCCGCTGCTGGTCAGTACTGAACCTGCAGCCAAGGTGATTGCTTGCGTCGCGCTGCCTGACAAGACGACCCCTGTGCCGAGGGTATAGGGCTTGAATTGGGTCGATGCACTCGAACCGGGGAAGGTTGCAGGCCCATCAAGCGTCGACAGCACCAGACTTGCGCCGTTAAAAGTGCCTGTCGCACTGAACGTTACCCCGGCGGGATTGATCAACCACAAATTGATGCCAGGTTCGGCAGTGATCTTTCCATCAATCAACGAAGGCGCGATTGTGGTGTCAGCTCCAACTGTGGTGCCGATTACGCGATTGACGACAGTGTGCGTATTACCCCCTGACACAATGAATTTGACCGCGTCCGACTGGCCAACACTAAAGCTGTCCCAGTTGATCACCGGGTTGTTTGTCGCTGGCCCATTTACCTTAACCGTGGTTGTACCCCCCCCGGGGGTACCATTGTTAATCGTTGCCGTCCCTATAACCACATTGCCCCCCAACGGGAGCTCTTGTGCGTGAGCGCTCGTCGCCGGCATCCAGACCACCAGCACGGCAGCAAGTGCGGTTCCTAGCCGAAGTGTTGCGCGGCAGGTGACAGTTTTGGCGGTCATGGCAAACATCTCCTGGCCTTCAGCGGTTCGTGCCGAAGGGGAACAATTGGACGGTAAGCGAGAACATCACGCGATCGGGCGAGCGCCTGATATTTGCGCCGGTCAGTAGAGGTGGGTCGAGCGGATGCGCAAACGTCAAATCGGCGCGGATCGAGTCATGATAGGTGAAGCGGAACCCGCCGCCGACCGAGGCAAGTTGCCGCGAGCGCTCGGTCGAATTATTATCGAGGTTCCACAAATGCACCCAATCGTAAAATCCGTATAGCTGGCCGCTACTGCGCTGCCCGGCCGGAAAGTTGGCGCGCAATTCGTGAGCGCCAGCGATAGCCCGATCGCCGCTGTTTGCGCCCGGATCATATCCGCGTCCGATCGTCAGGTTGCCGATCGCAAATTGATCATAGTTGAGCAGCGCCTTGTTGGCGTATTGTCCCTGCAGGGTGGTGGCCAACTCAAACACTGGCCCGAGCGCGTACGATCCTGCGAGATGCCCTCTTACTACGAAGGCGTCAGCGTTCCCGTTAAAGCGCGACGGGCCGTAGCCATCGACGAACTGGCCAACGCGCGTGGCTCCCAGAATATTGAAGCCCTTGCGCAGTGCAAGCGAACCATCAAGGTTCCATTTCAGGCGGCCGTCGAGCTGGAACTGCCGGGCTTGACCATCAAGCCTAGTGTAAAATGTCGCAATACGGTCACGATTTAGCGCAGTGCTGCCCCCGCCGCCGTAGACCCTGGTTCGTTGCATTGCATATTCGAACCCTCCCGCAATCGCTAGCCGGGTACGAACTGTGCGTGCCAGCGGGTGCTCAAATTCGATATTGCCGATCAGTGACAGGGTCCGCAAATCGATCGTATCCAACGCCGGCCGTGAGTAAGCGATGGTGCCGCTCAGCGAAAGTCGGTCCCCAGCGGACCACAGTCCAAACGATTCGCCCACCTGCAGGATTTTCTGCTTCTTGAAGTCCGGCGTTAAAGCGCCGGCGATAAACGCGACATCGTTATTGGTCAGAAGACCGTAGACTTCAGTACGCGCATAAACTGTCTCGCGGCCCAGCAATTTGGAGTTATAGTTCTGGACGCTAACAATGGTCGTTGCGCGGCGATAACTGACGGTCAATTCGCCGACCAACTCACCAGGTTTGCCGGACAGATTTGGCGACAATCCCAGTTTGACGCTTAGTCCGGGCGTATCGTTGGTCGTTACCAACTGTTTTTCCGCATCGCCTGCGTTCAGCGGATTGAGCAGGATCAACTTCTCTGTCCGCTTACGGACAAGTTCTTGAAACGGACCGGCATCGCCACGCAATCGAATTTGTGTAATGTGGCCGGTAATCACTTCGAAGCGCAGCACCCCGTCGTCGATCCGCTGCGCGGGAACCTGGACGGTCGCTACGTAACGCGCCTGATGCAGTCGGGCATTTGCCTGGTCGCGCAGATCACAAACCACCCTGATTGATTGGGCAGAGTCGGTTGTAGTAATCCCGTTCAATAATCCGGTGATTTCTGGTGCCAGATCACCTCCCCCAGGCGCGGAGAATTTAACCTGCTTGATCGACACCTTGACGGTGCTGGTAGCCAGTGGGCACGGGCCCGCTGCAAAGGCCGAACGCTCGTCGACGTGAGCTTCACTGGGCGGTGGAGGCAAAGGTGCCGTTACCGGAGTGACTTCCTCGCGTGATGGCGGTGAAACGGTTTGCGCCTCAGCTGCCCGCGCCACCAACGACGCTGCGCACAACAATACTGCGTTTAAACGATTGAAACGAGCCATGTCACCCCACAGAACATGTATTTGGGCAAATCTGCCCGTCGAGATCTTTGCGGCCTATTTTTGCTCTTTTGCTGAGGCTGCAACCAATCTGCGGTTGAGTCAACTCAGGCTTGTCCTTATTGGCTTATTGCTTACATGCCAGCGGGGTTTGCCGCCGTCGTCATGCTTGGAGTAGGCCCTGCTTTGCCGCATAGCGCAGCGCTGCCGCGATCTGGTCGCTCGGAATACTCGTCACCATTGCACCGATCTCGGCGACCGAACGGGTTCCGTCAGCGGCAGCGAGCATCGCGCGCAGTTCTTGTTGGTCGACTCTAAGATTGCGATTGGCCAGACTGACCAGCTCACCCTCGCCGCTCTGCAGCATTGCGCGCAACAATCGCCCGGCAACCGGAAAGGCCCCAGGTTCAGTCACAAACGGCGCTGGCGCAGCGTGCAGGATTATTTGCTGGGCCAAGTGAAGCCGCATCAGTCCGTCAAGCTGGGCGGGAGTCTTAGCGATCTGCTCGACTCGGAGCCTTCCTGGCCAGATCGCCGCCAGTTCGCGCAGCACGCTCGCAAGCTCCGGGTCGCCGATTTTTACGATTTCGCCGCGCGAGCGAAACTCGCCATCATCGAGCACTTCGAGCTGCGCCGAGACCCACAGCCCGGCGCTCCGCGAACTATCAAGGCTGCGCGATAGCGGCGCAGAACTGGGGACCAGCAGAGTCGCGCGAAACCAGCACAACTCCAGATAGTCGCGCATCTGGGCAAGCTTGACGACCTCGGCATCAGGATCGGCAATGTCCCCGGCGTCGGGCGGCAAGAAGCCGTCAAACATCCGATTTGGCCCGGCGTCGGTCAGGTAGCGCAAACCCACCTGGCTGGCCGCGGCAATGACGTCGCTCAACGCTTGCGGCGCGAAGCATTCACCCATCTCATCATGAAAAACTACCGAGGCAGGCCGCTCAAGCATCATCCGGGCATGATAGCGCAGACCCTGCATTAGGGGGTCATCGCCAGCTTGTTCTGCGCCATAGGCCGCAAGAGCTTTGCGTGCTGCAGCCACCCGTTCTGGTGCGCCTTCGACTTCCGATATGGCATGGAGCAAGGTGTTGCGCAGTATCATGCGGACATGCCCGCCGGGCATCGCATTATAGCTGACGAATGCCACCCCGCGTGGTGACAGCACATGTGCAATCAAAGCGATCAGCGCCGATTGTACTTGTGCCGGAACCCAGGCGTAAACACCGTGGGCAATCACATAATCGAAAGATTGCGGTGCGAAATTGTTAGCTGCGGTCATGATATCGTCAACCGCGAGCGTCAGGTTTGGACACACTCCGCTGGCCAGACGCTGGCCGTTCAGTATCGCAGTGGCAGATAGGTCAAATCCATAACAGCGGCTATCAGGATAGGTCGCTGCGAAATTGATTAGCCCCAGGCAACTGCCGCCACCGATCTCGAGCACTCGAGCCCTCTCGATCGGAACAGGATGAAGCCCGGCGAGCTGAAGTGCCACAGCGAGCCGCTCGGGGTGAGTCGAGGGATGCACGGTGGTCGGATAAGCAACGATATCATAACTGGTGTTCACGGCGGTGCAGACTCTCCCCAGTTGCAGGATTATTCTTGCACCATCCGGCGAACAATGGTCAATCTTTCCTGGGGATGGGGACGTGACAAACTTCCGGGAATCGCCATCCGTTGCATTTGCGGGGCTGTGACAGCGTGACTCTGCTTGAAATTGACCTAGCTGATGGAAAGCTGCTGATCGGGCCGCCCACCCGGTTTCCCGCCATGCTGCGTGTAGTCAGCGATGCGCAACGCGCCCATTCTGCGCTGTTCACGGTCTGGCAGCAGCGAGAGCATTCAGGTACGATTCGGCGCAGCTGGTCTGAACTGTTTCCGGGTGCGCCGCTGCCGGTGCATAGTGATTCACAGCTTCAACAGCAACTCCAAGCCGCGCTGCGCTCGGGCCGGTTGAATGCGGTGTTTGTGCGCAAACCCCGTCGCGCGCTAAATGCCGTAAAGCCAGACCAGCAGCGTGACCGGGTGATGCACGTCGCCTTGACCAACAAGACCGTTTTGCTGGCGCCGAGAGGTCAGCTGCCCAAGGATTTGGCGAAGGAAAGCAGCAAAACCACCAGAGCTGATGCACTGCTGCGCGGGATCCCGCCTAAGCACCCACTGGTCAACACAATCGGGCAGCAGGCCAGCCGCGTGCTTCCGCCGGCGCTGGCCAATGGCAGCCGCAAAGAACTGGTCCAGCAGCTGACCCGGCAGCTAAGCAGCGGCCAGCTCGAAGGGGCGGTGCTCGATCAAGCCGAATTTGTCCGCCGTGCAGCGAGCCTGCCCAGCGCGCCCAAGCCAGTTAGCCGGATGTCCGCTAAGGAAAAGGTCTACGAAGCCTTGGCGCGCTCGTATGATCTGTGCGGCGGCGATTTGGGCGCAGCGCTCAAAAAACTGCGCGATCCGCACAACCTGGCCATGATGGTCGGGTTCATGCTGGTGCTGGCGGGGGTGCAATTGATACCCGGGGTCGACGTGGTGGTCGATTTCGGGATGCTGATCTGGCTGCTTTACACCGTCGGCACCAAGGCAGTGACCGGGGTTAAGGAACTGGTCAAGGCGGTCAGCGCCGCCGTCGACGCCAAAGACGACCGCCAACTCGACAGCTCCGCCCGCCACTTCGCCGACGCGTTCGAAGCGCTGGGCGAAGCGGGCATTTCGGCGCTGCTGGCGTTCCTCCAAGGAATGCGGCTCGCCGGGAGGTTTGCCAAGGCCGGCGAGGCCGAGGCTGAGGCGGCGGCTGGGGCGAAAAACTCTAAACCGAATGTTGGTGAAAGAGGTGCAAGTTTACCGCCAGAAGTCCAACGCATGTCGAAGCCATTCCAGCAAGAATATGAGGCCGCACGCGCCGCGGGCTGGAAAAAGCCAGACGGCAGTCCTTGGTATCCTCCCAACAATGGCGGTCTCGGTGCACCGCTTAGGACCACGCTTGACGAGGGCGCAGCACTAGATCGTTTCGGGAGTGAAAAAGGTTCTTTCACCAGTGCGGCAGGCGAGGCTTTTGAAAAGCGTGCGCTACCAGGTGCGCCAGGCGAGCTGAGCCAGTATGAGGTCACGGGGCGCGGGGCAGGAAAACTGATCGTTGAAAAATCGGACATTGCGCCTTGGTTTGATCAGCCAGGTGGTGGGACACAATACCGGTTGATCAATTCGGATGGTACGCCCATGTCAGTTGCGGACGCGGTCCAGCGCGGATTACTAAAGAGGCTGCCGTGACGTTTAAAAACGACAACACTTTGTCAACCGATGACCAGGAAATCTTGATCGCATTGGACCGCTATCTCATTGATCGGCGTGTTGCTGAACAACAGTATTTTGTTGGGCCTGCAACTGCACATACAAGTGCGCCATGCACATTGCTCTATAATGTCAAAGCCATCGCACCGGGACTTACTGCAGAAATCACGTGGCCCATGGCAGACGGCAGTGCGAAATTAGTAACCAAGCTCGCTAGTGGCATCCGCCTATTTGCGATGCTGCTCGGCGATGGATGGCTGGAAAAGACGCAACTGCCACTTTCGCTCGGCCCGCGCGATTCGATAGCCCAAGCCGGGCTATCGTACATTCGGCATTGGTCGAACAATCTTGAAGCGCCAGCCGACACGACCTTTATTGCTCCGTTCAAAGACGGATATGCATTGGCCTACATGGATGTCAGGCCCCCAGCCGAAATTCAAGCTTGGTCACCTTCGGCGGCTGCCGTTGCAGTCAATTTGGCTGTTGCGGAGGCAGAAGGCGAAGCTCACATCGCAGAAGTTCTTGCAACCTTTTTACCCTGAGACGAAGCGAACGTTGCCGTTTCCGGGGCTAGCCCGTGGCTCTCAACGGAGACGCCGCGAACCGCGCAAGATTTCCAGAGTGCTGTTCGGCCACCAAAACATTCGTGTCTTGACGCAGCGGCCTGTGCTGCTCTTGCTCGCTTAGCGCGCGAGCCGCAAAAATGCCGTGGTCAGCCAAAACAAACAGCGCGTCTGCAGTTTCACCATCGACTGGCCATTTCGCGGTACTTATGGTGGCAGCAGGACTAACTGCGCTTCCGTCTTCATTGCCAAGGCGCAACAGTGTGCTCAGCAGCGCCTTTTCGAGAACTTCAACTGATTGCAATCCATCACTGGCGGTCAGCACAGCCAACCGGCTACCCCCAAGCGCGCAGACAAAACCTTCTGTACCAACACTTGCTGCAAACCGTGCAGCGACGTTTTGCGCAATAACTCGTTGCTTTTGAATGCCTTGCACAATGTCAATTTCGCGCAAGTCTTCAATATCGATCATGATTAGTACCGGCGCAGAATTCACTTTTGCAACTTTGATTGCCCCTGCAAGCAGGGCATAGAACGTAGGCCTGTCGATCGCCTCAGATGATCCGAATGCACTGGAGATTGGGTCGGTTCTCATCCGCCCTCCATAGCAAGCAACGTTCAAGAATTAGTAAAAATGAGGCGACAACTCATTTCGCGACCGTAGCAGCGGACCAATCAGGCCACGTCAAAATTGCTTCCCCATTGCACTTTAGCTACTCGCAGCTTCAGGCCCCAAGCAGAGGGGCCGTTGCCGACCCCCGCCTTGCAATTAACTGTGATTGCATCAACCGCAATCTCAACAATTTCAGCGTGAGTGCCTTTCGCCAATTTGATTGGCGCTGACGAACTCAGCACCTTAACGAAAACGTTGCCGACAAGCGGGATATCGCGAACAGCCCGAAATTGCTGCCCAACGCGGAACTGAATCATAGCGCTTTCTCCTCACCCAAACCCATAAGCAAAACCATCGCCCGTGGCCGTCACGGCGATCGTCTTGACCTCTTCGCCGTTCATCTGGCGGTTGAGTAGTTCGATCGAGAGTTCGGGGAGCATCGAGTTGGTCAGGATATTGTCGATCAGGCGGCCGCCGCTGGCCACTTCGTTGCAGCGCGAGACGATGAAGTCGACCACGTCATCGCCGCAACTCATGACGATGCCGTGGCTATCGGCGATCCGCTTGACGATCCGCTTAAGTTGAATCCGGACAATGCCTTTGAGCATGTCGGGCGAGAGCGGATAGTACGGCAGCACGATCAACCGTCCCAGCAGCGCGGGCGGAAATACCTTGAGCAGTTCGGGCCGCATCGCCGAGGCCAGTGCGACCGCGTCGGGCTTCATTTCCTCGTCCTCGCTCATCGCGGTGATCAGGTCGGTGCCAACGTTACTGGTCAGCAGGATCAGCGTGTTCTTGAAATCGATATAGCGCCCTTCGGCATCGTTCATGAAGCCCTTGTCGAACACCTGGAAGAACATCTCGTGGACATCGGGGTGGGCCTTTTCGACCTCGTCGAGCAGCACCACTGAATAGGGCCGCCGCCGCACCGCCTCGGTCAGCACGCCGCCTTGTCCATAGCCGACATAGCCCGCCGGAGCGCCCTTCAGCGTCGAGACGGTATGCGCTTCCTGAAACTCGCTCATGTTGATCACGATCAGGCTGTCGTCGCCCGAGAACAGCAGTTCAGACAGGACCATCGCGGTTTCGGTCTTGCCGACCCCCGAAGGGCCGCACAGCATGAACACCCCGACCGGCTTGTTCGGATTATCGAGCTTAGCGCGGCTGGTTTGGATCCGCTTGGCGATTTCGTTCATCGCATGATCTTGTCCAATCACTCGGGTCTTGAGCTGATCGGCGATCGTCAACACGCTTTCGATCTCATTCTTGACCATCCGCCCCATCGGAATCCCGGTCCAGTCGCCCACCACCGCCGCAACCGCGTCTTGATCGACCACGCCGAACACCATCGGCGCGTCGTCTTGCACGCCGCTCAGTGCCGCAATCGCCTCGCCCAAGGCCGCCATAAGCGGGCCATCGTCAGCTGGGCTCTCGGCATCAGCGTCCTGGCGCGCAGCGCTCAGTGCGTCGCGCGCTGCAATCACTCCGCCAAGCGCCGCTTTTTCGGCGTCCCATTTGGTTTCGATTTCATCGACTGCCGCTTTCGCGACCGCAATATCCTCATCGAGCTTGGGCAGTTTATCACCGGTGGTGTACTGTCCGCCAGCCTCGCGCAGCGCGATCTCACGCTCGACTTCGAGCAGTTCTAGCCGCCGCCGGCGATCCTCCACCTGGGCCGGAGTGGCATGCTGCGACACGGCGACCCGGGCACAGGCGGTATCGAGCAGGCTGACGGCTTTATCAGGCAACTGCCGCGCCGGCACATAACGCTGCGACAGTTTAACCGCAGCTTCGACGGCCTCGTCAAGCACCACGATTTGGTGGTGCGCTTCCATCATCGGCGCGACCGAACGAAGCATGGTAATTGCCTTGTCGGTTTCGGGTTCACGCACGTCGACGGTCTGGAAGCGCCGGCTCAGCGCTGGATCCTTTTCAAAATACTGGCGATATTCGGCGTAAGTGGTTGCCGCCACGGTACGCAGCCGCCCGCGAGCTAGCGCCGGTTTGAGCAAATTGGCGGCATCGCCGGTTCCGGCCTGTCCGCCAGCGCCAATTAGCGTGTGCGCCTCATCGATGAACAGGATGATCGGCACCGTGCTCGCCTCGACTTCGTCAATCACCTGGCGCAGGCGTTTTTCAAATTCGCCCTTCATGCTGGCGCCCGCCTGCATCAAACCGATGTCGAGACTTCGCAAGGTCACGTCCTTGAGCGCCGGCGGGACGTCGCCGTCGACGATCCGCTTGGCAAAGCCTTCGACCACGGCAGTTTTTCCGACACCCGCTTCGCCGACCAGAATCGGGTTATTCTGACGGCGACGCAGCAGAATATCGATCACCTGCCGAATCTCGGCATCGCGACCGACCACCCGGTCAATCTTGCCGTCGCGGGCCTGCTGGGTGAGGTCGACCGAAAACTTGACGAGTGCTTCGCCTTCGCCAACCGGGCCGGATCCGTCGCCGTTCGCCCCGGAGCCATCAGCCCCGGCACCGCTGCCGATACCTTGGGTGGTTTCGTGACTGCTCGCGGTGAGCGTTTCAAACTCGGCCGCCAGCCGCTCGACTTGAATCTTCCGAAACTCTCCGCTGATTGCGTAAAGCGCGCTGCGCAGCGCGGCTGACTTCAGCATCCCGTACAACAGGTGTCCGGTCCGAACGCGTCCAGCGCCAAACTGCAGCGAGGCGTAAAGCCAACCCTTTTCAATCGATTCCTCGATTTGCGGTGAAAAGTCGGAGATTGCGGTGGCTCCGCGAGGCAACGCGTCGAGCGCGGCTAGCACATTACGCGAAAGCGCGGCATCATCGAGCGCGAACGCGGTGCGGAGCGAGGCCAGATCGTTCTGCTCATCCTGCGCCATGACATGGATCCAGTGGACCAACTCGACGTAAGGATTCCCCCGCATCTTGCAAAATCCTGTCGCGGTCTCGACCGACTTCAAGGCCGCCTGATTGAGCCGACCGAATAGGGAGCTACGGCTGATATCTGTCATGGGCCAGGGTTCCTTTGCTTGAGACTTGATTTGCGAAGATGGGCGTCGGCGCGAATTGTGCCGGTGACGATTTGCTCGCGTCGGCGGCGACGTACGGGCGCAGCAGAAGCCTGTTGCGGGCGTTTGACCCAGCTTGACCAGCCGAGCTTGGCCCGCCCGTCCAGCCGCGTTGGGGCCGCCTCGGAATCTGCGATTTCGATCGTGAGGTCCCATTCAAGATGCGTTGGCTTGAACGCCTCGATCGCTTCAAAGGCAATCGCGAAACGCTCACTGCCTGGCAGCAGTGACAGATAGGCTTGAGCATCCTCGGCCCGGACTATTATGCGAAAGGCATCAGCAGCACTGTACACCCGTCGACCCAGCACAGCATCACTGCCAAGAGTGGCGAAAGATCGACCGAGTGCGGAGCGGTCTTCAGGCTCGAAAGCGCGCCACTTGGGGACATATTCGACCACTCGGACCTTCTGCATCAGTAGGTGGCTAAGCGCGTCCTCGATCGCAATTGCGCTTCGCGATCCTGAAAATACGGCCGCATAGTGCGACCGCGCTCGCGCAAAAAACGCACTTTCATTGTGCGCTCCATCCATCGATCCGGACAGCGCAGCGAGCCAGCGGGCAAACTGGTCATCGTCAGGCCGATCGGCCTGGGCGCTCGGCTGCGATTCTGCCCAAGCTCGGTAAAACAGCTGCAGCATCCGTCCCGAAATCAAATCGAGCCAATCCCCGAACGGGCGTTTTTTGGCATACCGCCGCTCAAGATAAGCAAATTCGGTGAAATGCGAGGGCAGGGGCCCCATCGGCCCAGTCAACCCGAGCCAGTAACCACGCAGCTGCGGGCGGCCATAGCGGGTAGCCAGCGCGGACAAAGTGCGGTCGGCAAAGCCCATGCTGGGTTCTTGCGCAAGGTCGACGATGCTTTGCTCTGGACGCTTAGCTCGGCCCAGACGCGGTGCTTGCGTCGCCCGTGCTTCAGCATAGCGAAGCGCGGCGAACAGCCCAGCCTTTGGCAACTGCGCAACCAGCTGCGACCAATCGATTAGATCATCGGTCTTCGCCCTATCCGTGCCGGCCATTTCGACACAACCCCCTCTGCTGCAGTTTCAACAACTGTTTCGGTAAAGCTATTGATCGTCGCGAATTCCGCAAGAAACCGTTCCACCACGGCACCGAACAGAAAGATCCGCGAATTGTGGTACGCGCCATCATCAAGCCGCAACTTTATATTGCTGCCGCGCGCAACTGCCATCTGCCCCCGCCCTGGAATGCGTCGCACCACCGGCCGAGAGCTGACCCCAAGAATGCCATCGATCTGGCGGCGCATCGCGGCATCATCCTGCCGCCCGTAAAGCGCCAGATGATCACGGAGCATCGACGGATCATCGCCAATTTCGGGGGCAAGCGTGGCGTAATTGGGTGTGAGATGCGCGATAATCCGCCAGGCGCCATCGGTCAGGCCCAGCGGCGGACGCGGCTTGGATGGGCTGCGCAGCACTGAAACCGCGCGAACCGGGCCACCCGGAACGGCAAAATGTTGCGTCCCGCGAAATGTTAGCTCGCCCGCCAGCTCACGATTTGTGACCAATGCCTTGATCGCCAATTCGCGGATCTCACCGATACGATCGGGATTTCCGGGGGCAGACAGTGAGATGTAGGTTTCTGTACCGATATAGTCGCCGCGGCGCTGGAGACGTTGCGCTTTGGTCGAAAGGCGGCGCATTGTCAGGCGCGGCACAAAGAACAAAGCTTCGCGCCAATCGTACATGAGCGCGCCCAAAGCATAGAGCGGGACGACCGGGCGCGGATGTTCTTCTTCGCGCAGGTGTGCCTCCATCTGTTCAATCCGGAACACCTCAAAATCGAGCGGGCGCGTGCGATCAGGAACCAAATGGAATTCGTGTTCGACCGCGTTTACGGCGACCCGCCCAAGTTGCTTTTCGAATAAATTTATCGCCGGGGTGGCGAACAGACGAAAATTCGCTGGCGATAGCGCGCCGGCCAGCATTGGCGCTGGCCTAGAAAACAGCACAACAACGTCACAGGCCCCGCCCTGCGCTGCGGCAAATGCCTTGGCGAGATCGCGTAAGCGGACAAACAGAAATCGCTCAGGGCACGCAAAAAATTCGCTCAAAAGTCGGTAGCCGCGAAAGGATCGCTGTTCGGCTGGGAGCAAAGCCTCGTCATCGCCGAAGCCGACTTGTTCGGGCAAAGGCAGGGGTACGGGGACCGCCGAAGCCGATGCGGCCGGACGCGCCAATACCGCGATCGCCTCGCCGATCATTTGCCGGTAAAGCTCACCTGGCACCTGCTCGGAGCCATCCAGATAAATGTCGAGCGGCCCTATTTCTATTTTTTCAAGCGGAACCGCCCCAGTGGCCTCGAAGCGCAGCCTCAGCCCGCATTCGGCGTGGACGCTGCTAGAATTTACAAAACTGGCAACCGCCGCCCGCGAGGCAAGAAATTCAACCTCGCTGATTTTCACGGGGTACAGCGCAACGGCGTGTCCAGTCGTGAAGGTGACTGGCACATTGCCTTGTTCCGAAGCGAGCGCAGTCAGGGGGGTTCCCCTGGGCACCGTGTACCCTTGCGCAAGCATTGGATCATTGTCCTTGGGATCAAAGCCAGCAATGCAGATCGACGGGGTCGGTGCCAAGTATTGCGGCTGGACCGCCGCAAGCAAATGCTGCGTAAACTCAGGAAACTGATCGGCCAGCTTTAGCTGGACCCGCGCCCCCAAAAACGCGACGCCTTCAAGCAATCGCTCAACATAAGGATCGGGATCGTTTGGCGTCTTTAGTCCCAGCCGCGATGCGACTGTTTCATGCTCTTCGCCAAATTCGCGCGCGCCTTCGCGCAGATAGGCCAGTTCTTCATTGTAAAAACGCAGCAGGCGCGGGTCCATGGGCTACTCACGCACCGTAACAGCCGCCGTATCAGCTTCGACATCAGTGCGAAACTTCACCGGGATTGCGCGAACCGCCGAGCGGATATCGCCGTTAATTACAAAAGTGACCGCATTCTCACGCTCAATCTTGTCTGAAATTTCAACGCTCAGCGTGGCGCCATCGAAGCGCGGTTCGAACGCCCTCACGGCTTCGCGGATTTCTTTGGCGCGTTGCAGGACCAAGCGCCGACTGACCGATTTTCCAGCCAGATCTGGAACGCCAAAGTTGAGCACGCTGGTTTTCACTTCCGGATATGGTTCAAGATCAATCGAAGCAGCTAGGTTAGTAGTATTCAGCAGCCAGGCGAGTTCGCGCCTGACTGTCGCGCGCAGCCCAGCCTCGTTAAATCGTTCGATCTTAGGCACCGAAAAGTACGCAAACCCGGCGCGGTTCTCTTCGAGCTGATCGATCTCGAGTCCGCGCATGCCCGAGAACTCGTTATCTGCGACCAGCTTGTCAAAAATAGTCGGGTTTAGCCGGCCCCGCGCCGTTCCGGCCGCCATCAGTCAAAGACGACGCAGCGCAAGTCGAGCAACCCGTGCTCCTCTCCTGCAGAGAGCGACCAAAGATGCTGACCGCAGCCGACTTCACCCGCGCCAAAATCGACCCACGCGGTCGCCCGCCCCAGCCGCTGGGCGGCGTTGCCTCCGGTTTCGCTGCCAGGGTAGCGGGCCGGCAACAAAGCGGCGATCGACTGACCTTTGCGGAAGGCGATTTGTACCGGATACCATACCGTGTCGCGCAAATCGCGCGGCCCGGTTGAGGTTATACTGGCGATTTGATCAAATCCGATCAACCCATAGCGCCCGTGAATGATTGCCTCGAAAGTCGGGCCAAAACGGATATCGGCATCGGCCACCCATTCAAACCGTTGGCCATCGAGTTCGCCGGGAGTGTCAGGGGCCGCATCGAAAGCTTCGCTGCGGGCCGCTTGTGCGCCGTTAAAATCCCCCTGAGCGAGTAACGTCAGCGATCGAGCCAGTGTGACGGCCCAGCCATCTTGCCCCGCCAGTACCGGCATTTCCCGGGCCCCGGCAAATACTTCGGCGCGCTGCTGTTCGGCGGCCATCGCTTGCTCATAGGTCACCGCGAGCATTTGCGCTTCGGGGGATAACTTTGCGAGTGTTTGCAGTTGATTCTTCGCCTTGTCCCACTCACCGGCAAGTGCGAGCAACTGGAACAAGAACATCCGCGCTTGTTGGTCCGAGGGCTGCGACTTGACGATCTCGACCAACGCCGCACGGGCCCCGTCGAGATCGCCATCGCGAAACAAGGTATCAGCGTCTGCCATGTCGGACATTAGCCGCCTTGGTTAGTCTTAATATCCCAGCTGACCTTGACCGGCGATCCCAGCCCGCCGTCTTTGCTCTGCTCTTTGTAAGCAAATTCAATCTTCGAATAATTGAGCGACACGTGCTCAACCGGAATACTATCGTCGCCATTGCCGGAATTGGAGAAGTTCGAAATCAGCACTTCGTACAATTTGACTTGATAATATTCTTCCTGCTTGCCGCCGGCTTTCCGCACAGTCAGCGTGGCATCTTTAAAATGTTGCCCGGTCGCACAGCGTAGCATCAGCGTCGGCGATGACTTGTCAGCGCGCTTAGTGATGATCATATCGTCCCAGTGGGCCTTACCCGCGCCTGATCCGCCCCCGGTGTGCGCCACACCTTGCTGAGCAACTCCGAACGAAAACTCAAGTATATCGATCTCTCCGGCGTGCTTCGAATCCTTAGATTCGCCCTTAACGGTGTCAATCTTAAGGAACATATCAACCATTGCCATCTTTCATCTCCTTGAAATATGATTTTCAACTCGTAATATGCGCCCTTTTCAGCTGCCTAGTATTATTTATCGCCTTTTGGCAGTCTCGACACCATGCTTAGTGCAACATCCATGCCTTCCATTTGATAGTGTGGAACAAACATGAATTTACCTTTGTAATATCCTGGATTCTCTTCGTCTGGGATAATTTCGACGCTTGCCTGCTTGAGCGGTTGGCGCGCCTTTGCATCTTCCGACGATGAATCGGGCTGACCGTCGACGTATTGTTGCACCCACGCATTGAGATCGCGTTGAATCTGAGTTACTTCACGCGTCCCCCCGACCCAGTCACGGACCATACATTTGAGATAGTGCGCGAAGCGGCAACTGGCGAAGATATAAGGCAGTCGTGCTGACAAGTTGGCATTGGCGGTCGCATCCTTGTCGATATACTGCTTGGGATTGTGCAGTGTCTGCGCGCCGATGAATGTGGCTTGATCGGTGTTTTTACGGTGAATCAATGCCATCAGCCCGGACTTGGACAGTTCGGCCTCACGCCGGTCCGAGATGGCGATCTCGGTGGGACATTTCATGTCGACCCCGCCATCATCAGTCGGGAACATCGCGGTCGGCAAGTTTTCAACCGTGCCGCCCGATTCTACTCCGCGGATCCGGGTTACCCAGCCGTACGTTGAGAATGCTTCGGTGATCCGAACCCCCATCGCGTAGGCCGAATTTACCCATAGATGCTTGTTGTGGTCACCGACTGCATCTTCTTCGAAATCAAACTCGTCAACTGGCTCTGTCTTCGCACCATAAACCTGCCGGCCGAGGAACCGCGGGGCGGTGAGCGCCATGTAACGGCTGTCGTTCGAGTCGCGGAACGTACGCCACGCGGCGTAATCCGTTGCATCAAACAGTTTACCGAGGTCACGCGGGTTAGCCAGCTCCTGCCAGCTTTCCATTCCCATCAGCCCCGGTGCAGCGGCCGAAATGATCGGCGCATGGGCGGCAGCACCAATTTTGGACAACCCTTTGAGCACTTCAAGATCAGGGGCGGAGTGATCGAAATAAAAGTCGCAAACAAACGAGCCATAGGGCTGGCCGCCGAGCTGACCAAATTCCGATTCGTAAATTCGCTTGAACAACGGGCTCTGGTCCCAGGCCGCATCGCGGTATTGCCGGAACATCTTGCGACATTCCTCTTTCGACACGTTTATCACCCGGATCTTGAGATCTTTGCCGGTCGAAGTGTTCATCACCATGTAGCTGAGGCCGCGCCAGGCACTCTCAAGCTTCTGAAAATCTTCGTGATGGATGATTGCATTCACTTGATCTGTGAGCTTTTTGTCTATCGCTGAACGGATTGCATCCAGCGTTGAGAAGACGTCGGCACCCAGCACATTGGCATCCGCCAAAGCCTGCTGCGCAAGTGTCGCCACCGCGGTTTCGATGCGATTGGCGCGAACTTCGTCGTTGGGCTTGAATTCCTTCTGAAGCAGCGCCGAAAAATCGTCGGTCGCGAAAGCCGTTTCGGCGGCGGCGCCTCTAGTTTGAAGCTTTTCAGTGGCCATTGTTCAAATACCCCATTCAAAAACTGCCGCTTCGGCAAAAGTTGGTCTTGGCTAAGCGCGAGTGCGTTGCTCTAGGCTTCCCCGCCTTCAGCAGCTGGCGGCGCAGCCGCAATAGCCTTCAGCAATTCAGGATCTTTAAGGAGCTTTTCGAGCAATTCCTGCGCTCCGTCTTTGCCATCCATATAAAGCATCAGATCATTAAGCTGCTGGCGTTGTTCCAGCAAGGCCGAGAGCGCGGGAACACTCTTTGCAACTGCGCCGGGCGAAAAATCCTCGACCGACTTGAAAGTCAAATCCACGCCTAGCTTGCTGCCATCGGCGGTCAGCGTGTTATCGACGTTGAACGCTGCCCGCGGCGCGATCGCAGCCATGCGTTGGTCAAAGTTGTCCATGTCGAATTCAACAAAATCACGCTCGTTCATGGCCTTTTTTTCGACCAAGCTCTTACCAGAGAGGTCCGACATTACCCCCATGACGAACGGAAGTTCGACCTTTTGCAAGGCACCGAAAGTTTCGACTTCGTATTCAATATGCACGCGCGGCGCCCTGTTTTCTTTGATAAAGCGCTGACCACTCTTCGCCATTTTACCCTCCCAAAAACATCACCACCCAAAAGGTTGGCGGTTCGCCACTTCAACGCAGGCAGCAGGCGCTGCCGCCATCCTATTCAGGCGCGGGCCAAACCTTCACCACCCGCTCTCGCCTTCTACTTTACCTTCGTCGGAAACATCAGGTTCCTGCCCAGCATAAGCTTCGGGTGCACTGAATTCATTTGCTACTCGCCCGCTCGTGAGGACGCGCTTTGCTTCCTCGAGACTGCCGGGTGCAATATCTTCGAGCACCGATAGAAAGTCGAGCGTAACCCACTCTCTGGCTCGCTGCAAGACAAGTGGAACTGGACTGGCTGGCTCGCTGTGTAAATAATAAGCACCGATCGCATCAAGCGCGCGTATCACGTCTTCGCGCGAGTTGATCGCGCCGGAAAATGCCGCGCTGGAACCGCTGGAAACTATCGCGTTTGCAAGAGGACCAGCCACAGTCGGCGTGGCGCCAGCGAGTGCCGCAGACCCTGGAATCTGCGAAAAAACGGCTTTGCGCAGCGACGAAATGACAGCGAAAGTGGGTTCAAAGTTGGTTGATGTATCGCCTTGGGCGTTCTCGGTTAAAACCGCATCAGCCCGTTTTATCGCATTAGCCAACCGATCGAATTTCTCGACAACGGCTTCAAGCGGTGCCGCGCCCTCGGCTTCAAGCAGCGCGCGAAACATGCCGTAGTTAGCGGCCTTTGCCCCGTACTTTTCAAGCGCTTCAAAATCAGCGCCGGTGTAGCGCCCGAGTCGTTCGTGCTCGACCAACGGGATGTGCGCCAGCGGTTTGAGGTACTCTCCGACTTTAGTCAGCGATTCACACGGTGTCTTACGACCGATAAAGTCGTATTCTTCAAGCTGAGGATGGACATCTTTCCAGCGTTCTTCGAGTAAGCTGGCCAAATATTCTGCCGCGTCTACTGACTGATCAAAATCGCCGAGCAAAGTTGCAGCACGGATCAAATATGTTGCAAGCCAAAGGTCGCGCGTTCTTTCGGCTTGTGCGAGGATCAGCTTGATCGTCGCACGCCAGTCGATTTCAGCACCGGGCTCATCGCTGTTGGCCGAACGTTCGAACGCGGCTTCGATTTGCTGGCGCTCAGCATCGAAGCTCAGATCGGGCCCGGAGGGCGCGTCTTCAATGAGCGGCGCCACTAACGATTGAACATCAAGCTCCATTGCAGTTCAGCCGCAC
This sequence comes from Sphingomonadaceae bacterium, assembly GCA_025356175.1. GTDB lineage: Bacteria > Pseudomonadota > Alphaproteobacteria > Sphingomonadales > Sphingomonadaceae > Novosphingobium. Next base: position 45,368 of record JANXUP010000032.1, read on the forward strand.
GCGGTTCTAATTCAATTTTACCACTTCGACCCGGCGGTTACCTGGAGAATCTGCGCTGGTGCGTGGCAGCGGCCGATCAAAGCCGAAACCTTTGACATCAAACTGGCTGCGGCTGGCACCTAGCGTGACCAGATAATCAACCATTGCTTGAGCTCGGCGCTGTGACAAGTCGAGGTTGTAGGCCCGGGAGCCAACAGCGTCGGTATGTCCCGCGATCATGAAGCGCTTGCCGGCGAGCTGGGGTGCCCGCAGCGCCTCCATAAAGGTCTGCGCCAACTTCTTGCCAGTGGGGGTAAGTTCGGCCGAACCGGTGACAAAGCTTATCGACAAATCAGCGTGTCCCACCGGTCCGCTGGTTACCATCCGTCTGGTGGCAGCATGGTACTGCGCTGCCGCAACCGGCTTTGTGACAGGCCGCGCCAGCGCAGCCGTCGTTAAATGTCCAGACGTTGCAGGAACCGGTTTCCGGGAGACAGCATTGGAATTGACAATGCTGAAGCCACGCGACTCGGGCATGTCCTGTGTATCAAGCGAACTGTCGGCCTTCGCGCAATCACCTGAAAGCTGGCAAACCAGCTGGTCGCTGGTCACTTTCGCCACGGGTCCAGCTTGCGCATTTGCCGCGACAGAAGCGACCGTCGCGGACAAAATAATGAGATTCCTCAACATCTTACCGAACTCCTAAAAGTCGACATGTGTTCCCCTGTCCCCAGCCCCGTGCTTTGTATAAAAAGCGTCCTTTATGGTTCGGAGGATCGAAGCCCTTTATATACCCGCTCCGATCTGGTAGCAAATGTTTCTTCGTGCGGACTGGCCGAACGACAGATTGGCCTGTAACTGTCTCATCCAGACACAATGCCGGTTGATTTTGTATTGCAGTGCTCAAGGGGGTAAGTTGTGCCGGAACGCAACAAGAGTGCCACCAGCGGGAGTGGATCGAGTAGCTCCAGCTCGTCGGCCAGCGCCGATCGTTTAACCAAGCTCACGCTTGATCTCGGGTCTGAGCAGTTTGACTTGGTTGGCCTCAATGCCAGCGAGGGCTTGAGCCAACCGTTTTTTATCGTGATCGATGTCATCTCCAAGCTCGGTTCGTTTGATCTGTTGCCGCATCTGGGTAAACCCGCGACGGTAGAGAGCCTCGCTGAAGGCAGCCATATGCGCTATTTTCATGGAATCATCACCGATGGCCAATTGGTCGGCGAAGCTGCAACTGGCATTGGTCGCAGTGGCGAAGGCGAATATCATTATCGGCTGACGCTTCAACCGATGGCGCATCTGCATGAGCACGGGCGCGACTTCCGAATCTATCAAGATCAAACCGCCCTGGCGATCATCGTCGACGTGTTCAACCGTAACAAAATTGATTTTGACAAAAAATTGCGGGGTCAAGCGCCCAACCGAGTGCTCAAATACTGTGTCCAGTTCGGTGAGAGCGATATGGCCTTCGCCTCTCGGCTGATGGAAGAACACGGAATCTACTACTTTTACCGCCACGAACAGGCAAAGCACGTGCTTGTGATGTGTGACGACCCGGCTGCCCACACCGCGATTGCCTGCGATCATCTTGACTACAACACGGAAAGCGGCTCGGTTGGCAACTCGGTTTCAGACGGACGCGGTGATGGCACTCAAACTGCCACCGGCTGGCAAGAATTTTTACGCAGTGGGGCCGAAAAGCATGCCGAGCTGCGCGACTATGATTTCACCCGCCCCACCACCCGGATCGAAGGCAAGGCGAGCGGCGAAAAGCAACACGATGCAGAAGACATTCAGATATATGATTGGCCGGGCCGATTTTATGACGGTTCGCAAGGAACCAATCTGGCCAAAATATTGCTCGAAAGCCGGCGCGCTCAGCGAATTTCCTACCAAGCCAGTACTGGCTGTACTGAGGTTGTTGTGGGCAGCACATTTGCCTTAGCCAAGCATCCAACCGGACGCTTCAACGCTAAATATTTGGTCATCGCTGCACATACTTCGCTGGCACCTGAAGGGCTCGCCAGCGGCGGCAGCGGCGGCAAAACGGAAGTGGCGTTCACAGCCATCCCCGCCGAGACGCATTTTCGTGCCCCGCTTATCACCCCGCGCCCCATTGCCCGTGGCCCAGAAACCGCAGTTGTAGTCGGCCCACAGGGCGAAGAGATCGAAGTTGACAAATATGGCCGAGTCAAGGTCCAGTTTCATTGGGACCGGCTGGGCAAAGCGGACGAGCATTCAAGTTGTTGGATTCGGGTTTCACAAACCGGCGGACTGGGGGACATTATCATTCCGCGCATCGGTCACGAGGTGCTGGTGGACTTTATTAACGGCGATCCTGATCGTCCGATTGTGGTGGGACGGGTCTTCAACGAAGATCACATGCCCGTCTACGCGTTACCCGAGCACAAGACCCGCGCGCTATTGCGGACTAAGACCTATAAGCGCACGCAAAGCACTACACCTGGGGACGCCAAGCGTTTCGAGGACGCTAATCCGGCCGCAAATGAGATCAGGTTTGAAGACAAAACCGACAACGAGGAAATCTACCTTCACGCCGAAAAGGATATGAACACAGTTGTGCGTTATTGCGAGACGCGCAAGGTTGGGAAGGATGACGTACTCGAAGTTGGCAACAACCAAATGATTACTGTGTACAACGACCGCACCGAAGAGGTGAAGGGCAATGAGCAGATAACGATCCAAAAGAATCGCACCGAAGAGGTCAAAGCTGACGAAAAAATAACTGTTTACGGCGGGCGTAATACCACAATCGAAAAGGACGATACAACAACTATTCATGGTGACCTCACGATCAACGTGACCAAGGGAATCGTGATCACGGCCAACACCAAAATTCTGCTCAGGATAGGTGCCAGCTCGATCGAAATGACCCAAAATGCGATCAAAATCTCAACACCAACTTTTTCGGCCGAGGCCCAGGCTACAGCCAAGCTTTCGGGCAATGCCATGACCAGCGTCGAATCGTCCGGGCTCGTTAAAATCCAGGGCTCGATCGTGAAGATCAACTAAGGCGGAGATACAGACAGATGGCTCCGTCAGATCCCTCGCGCCCGTGGTCGCGCTCACCGTTTGCCGATGCCGCGTTGCTGGCTGAGCAAGTTAACCCGGACCAGGTTGCGCCGGGTTCCACAAATAAGCCACCGCACATCTGGTTCGCGACGCTGTTGGCCGATGGTGAGCTGTCTGATGCGCTCGGTTTCGTCGCGCATGCCTTGCCGCGCTACGAAGCTGTTGCCTGGGGAGCGCAAGCATTACTCGAGATGGGCGCGGTTGAACGGTTGGATCCAATTATGGTAGCGGTGCTGCGCTGGATTGACCAACCGAGTGATGGACTGCGGCGCGCGGCCAGCGAACTCGCTGAATCCACGCGCAAAGACAGTCCAGCCAAGCAGTTGGGCCTAGCGGTAATGATGTCGGGAGGATCGCTCTCCGGCCCAGAATTTCCCCCGGTTCTGCCACCACCCGATGTCTGCTCCAAGCTGGTGTATGGAGCATTGATGGCAGGCGCTCACCAACTGCCTAATCCGCAGCCGGCGCTGTTGCAGGCGCTGGCTGCGGGCGAAGCGATGGCGCGCGGCGAGTGAGCGAGCGCGCATGACCGTGCTGCTTCCTGCAAGAATGGATCAATGGTGCCGCTGACTCTGACCATCCAGAATGTTAAACATCTCGACAATGGCTCGCCGTTGTCGCTGGTGCTTGATCGACGTGGCGCAGTGGTGGGACGAGCAGCAACGACCGATTGGTGTCTGCCAGATCCTTCACTTAATATGTCGTCGCGCCATCTTGAAATCCGGTTCGTTGACGGCCGCTATGAACTGCTCGACATCAGCACCAACGGGACGTTCTTGCATGGGCAGGCAGCGCGATTGGCGGTTCCCCACGTCATCAAACCTGGCGATGTGTTTGTTGCCGGTACTTACGAAATCGCCGCCGCGCTCGATGATGCCGCCGCCGCCGCCGCGGCTGAAATCAACGCGGTAGCTGCAGAGCCCCAGTGGCAAGGTTGGGCTTCTCACGGAAACTCCGGAGATTCGGCTGCTCCCGCTATCCAATCGTCGTGGGACGCGATTCCGGGCGGCTCAGCCATTTCGGGAACCGGACCGATGGCCCAAAACTGGGCGCCGCCTTCATCGACTGCGGCCCATTCGCCGCTCGAGCCTAGCGGTTCAACCTGGGACGTCGGCCCCGCGCCCGCGCCTGCTCCAGGAGCATCGGACTGGTCAGCGCCAATTGCCGCCGCGCCGCCTGCGGGCGGCGCGGACATCTGGGGCAAGTTTGAAGAAAGCAATGTGGTCGATTGGGCGCGGGGCGGCTTTGGCTCGCCGCCCGCGCCGCCGCCCGCACCTGCCAATCCGCTCGGGCTCAGCAATTCGAGCAGTTCGCCTCTGGCCGCGGTGCCGCTACCGGCCCCGCCGCGCTCGGCACAGCCAAATTCAGCAGCATTAGATCATGCCGGCGCGGTACCGAACCCGCAGCCACAACCGCAGCCGGTCCCTCTGGCACCTTCGCCATCGCAGCCACATATTGCGGCGGGAGCCGGGCTGGCTGTCTTTGCAGTTGCCGCCGGAGTCGAACTTGAGCGGATCAAGCAAGGCGAAGCCGAAATACTGGCGCAAGCTGGAGATTTGGTGCGGCGGGTGATTGCCGGCTTGGTGGTAATGCTTGAGGCGCGCGCACGCGCCAAGTCACAGATGGGCGCTCAAAGTACCAATCTGGAACTCCACGGTAATAATCCGCTCAAATTCGCCCGCACTCCCGAACAGGCTCTGGCCCAACTGCTCAACCCCCCCGAACGGGGCTTCATGTCCAGCGAACTCGCAATTGAGGATGCATTCAAGGACCTGCAAGCCCACCAGGTCGCGACGCTGCGGGCAATGCAAGGAGCGCTGCGTGCGACCCTTGAGCGATTTTCCCCGAAAGCCATTCGCGGCCGCGCTGAAAAGGGCGGGCTGCTGTCCAGAATTCTTCCAGGTGCCCGCGATGCGGCTTTGTGGGCAGCTTATGAAAAAGAATTCGGCGGGGTGGCACACGGCTCGGATGAAGCGTTCATGGACATGTTCGCCAAAGAGTTCCGCCGTGCTTACGATGAGATTTCGTCAAAGCGCTGAATGCCACTCATTCGGTCGTGCGATACCAGACCATTTCCGATGTCCAGCCCCGCTGCTGTGCAAACTTCAGGAAGCGGTCGGTCCAGCCAGCATCATGGCTCCCCCCCGGACTGGTTAGCAACGAGGCCTCAAACGGACCCTTGCCCTTTAGCATCAACATTCCCGACCACCCCGCGTGCGTGGTCGGAATTAATAACCGATAAATGCCAGGTTCGGGCTGCGTTCCATTGGTGACAATTTCGTTTCGTGTCGAGTTAAGCCGGGTCATAGCACCACTTGGCTCCAAACCAACAAGCACCACATCATCTTTAACCCCGTTGAGATCAACTTCGATAATGGCCATCGAACCCATTTTCCCGGCATCAGAGCCAGCTTCGGTTCCAAGCTTGACCATTTGAAAGGCGCGTTGAGCCACAGAAAGGTGAGGCGCCCCAACGCTCCGGATCTTGCGAAAGGCTTCAAGTGGGCCACACTCGGTTGCGTCAATCGGCGAAACATCACTGAAATCTATCGAACTGGCTTGGATGCCTTTGGCGGTCAGCAGCGAACCGATCATGCCTTGTATCTCCGCTGGTTTACCAGCGACACCGCGGAAGGCCAACTGCAAGCCGCCGTCCTTATTTTCGACATTTACTAGATCTACCCATGAGCAAGGCAAACCAGGCAACCCGGCTGCCAGTCCTTCGCGTACGGCACCAACTGGATCGGCGGGCGCGGAGACCGATGGCGCAGGGGCGGGTTCGCTTGCTGTTGGCGATGTGGCATGGCGACCTAACGCGAAATAACTGGCCACTGCGACCGTCAATACGGCAGCTGTGCCTGTCACAATTAGTGACGGTTTGAATTTGCGAAATTGCGCTGCTGTCCGCTCACGCGGCTGGGCCGGTAGCGCTACTACTTCAGCCGCGGCAACTGGCGCCAAATCTTTCCTGGTGCCGGCAGGGTCGGCGAGCATTTGCAAGACCTCCCCCATCGAACGCGCGCGTTCGGCGGGGTTTGGCCGCAACATCTTGTACAATACCGGGCGTAACTCTTCTGGTATCGGTGTCAAATCGGGACCTGCCCGACGCTTGTCGACGGCATCGACTAGAGTCGCGCCCATATCCACATCGCGTCCCATCGCCACTGCCAAAATGGTCAGTCCGAGACTGTAGACGTCGGTCCAGGCCCCCACCTCGCGATTGAAATCGCCAAGTTGCTCGGGCGCGACATAGTTAAGTTTGCCCGCGAACCCATCACCGACAATCGTCCCGGTGCTGGCGTCGAGATCCTTGGCGATCCCAAAATCAATGACTTTGGCCAAATCAAGCCGGCCGGCTTCAAGCATGACATTGTCGGGCGAGATGTCGCGGTGGATTGCGCCCAAGGAATGCGCTACGGTCAGCCCTTCCGCGAGGCGCTTGGCAAGCATGGTTAGCTCGGCCGCGCCTGGGTGGATCTCGCCTAGGATTGTCGAGAGGTTGCGGCCATCGACATATTCGGTGACGATGTAAAACACGCCAAGCTGAGGTTCCTGCGCCAGCACGCGGTATTGTACCAGCGCTGGATGGCTCAACCGAGTCAGTGTGCGCGCCTCCTTGCGGAACATCGCCTGGACCGCCGGATCAGCGGCCAGGTGGGGCAGAATCACTTTTATCGCGACCCGTTCCTCGGAGTTAATGTTGATACCCTCAAACACCTCACCCATGCCGCCCCGGGCAATGAATTTGCGGACTTCGAAGATATGGTTGAGCACGTCGCCAACTCTGACCTGGCGCGGTTCTGCCAAAGCAGCTGGCGGTGCCGGCGCGGTCGCTCCTTCGGGCGGGGTTGACGCCGCGTCGACCGCAAGCGGCAGCACCGGCGCTGATGAAAATGCGGTTGACGGGTTAAACACCGTGCGCGGTTCCGGCGGCGGTGCGTTTTCGTCGTCCCCGCTCATCGAAATTCTCCGCTCAATTGCAACAGCGTCGATGCGTTGGCAGTGACCAGTGTCACGGTAACGTTGTCGGGCGCGCCGCCTGCAAGACACGCTTCAATCATCGGCCCGGCGGCAGCCGCGCCGTGCTCGCGCAATAGCTGGACTAATTCGTTATCATCCAGCACCCCATGAAGCCCGTCGCTGCATAGTAGGAAAATGTCGTTGAGGACGATCTGGTCCCTGATCGCATCGAGTTCGAGCGTTTCTTCCACGCCGACGGCCCGGCCGAGAACGTGTTTCATTGGATGATCGGCAGCTTCGGCGGCGTTGAGGAGACCGCGCTCAAGCATCATTTCAACCTGGGTATGATCGCGCGTGAGTTGGATCAGCGCGCCATCACGGTAGAGGTAGGCGCGGCTATCCCCGGCCCATAGGACGACAAACTCCTCGCCTCGCACCACCAGAGCGACGACGGTTGAACCCATTTGCTTGTCCAGTTCACGGGAACGCAAAAAGATCGCGCGGTTGGCGGATTGGATCGAGCTGGCGATCGCATCGCAGGCGGCGTCAAGTTCGCTAGGGTAATGCTCAGCGCCGACCGTATCGACGATGGTTTGTGATGCAAAACGGCCATCAAAGTGCCCGCCCATTCCGTCAGCAACCACCCAGACACCATCCTCCAAGATACTGGCCAGACTGTCTTCATTGACCGCGCGGACGTTGCCGACATGACTGGCGGAGGCATCCCGAATACGCAGATTTCCGGTCATTGGGCCATTTCCAGCATCTTCAGCACGATTCCATCCGGAAAGCGGCCTTGCTCAATCATTGCAGCTCCATCTTCTGATACCAGCGCCCAAGCTGGCTGACCGTCGGTCCAGCCGGCGGCAATCGGCTCGATCGCCCGACTGTGAAGCTCATCAGCTATCCAGCACTGCGAAAGCGCGGCGTAAAGGATGTCCAGGCACCCAGCGGCAATCGCGCTAGCCCCGGGGGCATCGGTAGCCGGCGCGGCGAGCATTACCGGAAACTTGCGGCCAGCCGAATCGAGCGATGCGCAAAGAGCGCCTCCGCTCCATTGTCCTGAACCATCGCAATCAACGAAGTTCCACGCCGGGGCGGTAAACCAGCGGTCATCGAAACTGGCGCCCAAGCGATCACGCGCCGCCTCAATCTCGCCGGTCAGCCAATAATCAAGTGCATCGCGCACACCGAAGTCAAGTCCGCGCGACAGAAAATCGCCGTGCGCTGGCAGCTTCCCAAACAGCCAGCGGGTCAAAGGGCGACTGGACATCGAAAGCTCCATATACCCCCCCTGCCAAACGGGTTGTCGTCACTGGCGAGTTCGATTTTGAACTGAACCGTTTGAGCACCCTCACCAAAGGTTGCCAAAATAGTGCGCGGGCCGGCATTTTCTTTTTTTGATACATCCATCAGGCGAAACAAGGCCCAAGGTCCGTCTTTGGTCACCTCTCCGACTTTGACATTGGCCGACAACAATACGACTGATGCGCGCGGCACGTTGCCTTGCGCTGACCAAATTACGGGGCGGTCGCCGGTCGTGGTCGCATCGAACCGGTAGGTTGTGCTTCCCACCGTCAATTCGGCGGCATCGACGCCGCCGCTAAAAGCCTTGCTTGATAGCTTGACTGTAATTCCACCCATCAACGTGTCGCGCAACTGCGCAGCCTTGCGAAATTCGTCCGGACTTGAAGGGTTAAGCGTCGCGGCGGTTGCATCTGCCATGTTCCAGCGCCAGATCGGGCCACTCTTGTCGAGCAACGGTGTCACTCGCTGCTGCAAAAAAGCGTCGAACCCTCCGCCCATTCCGAAGACTCGCTGTACATCCACCAGCGAGGCATCATCGAGTGCAGTTCTGACGAACGGATATTTATCTTCGGTTGCGTTCTTGCAGTCGGGCAGAACCGAAGTGGTGTATGCATCGGCGATCGCTCCCTGTGCGGCGGTTACCGAGGCAGTCTTACCTCCGGTCGTCGCGCCGACAACGAAACTTTGCATCTGCGGAGGGGCTCCGCCAACTACCGTCGACATCGAACCCATCGCGGTCGCCATGGCACCTTGAGCCGAATCTGAGGCAATGCCGCCGCCGGCAAATTTGGCCGAAGCCACCGCCGAGTTTGCTTGCTTGATGGCTGCGATGAAGTCGTCAATCGGCGCTGGCGTTTTGCCATCACCAACATAGTCCTGCAGCGGCTTGAAATAGCTCGCAATCTGCGCGCCGGCATCGAACCCTGTTTCTGCTGGTGCCAGCTTGCCAGCGATCGATCCGATGCGGGTCTGCTGCAGCCGCTCTCCAGCCATCTTCTGCGCTGCACCGCTTCCGCCGCTGAAAGTGGTGTTCTTGCGCAGTTCGAGCAGCAGCACTTTTAGCGGTGATGGCGCTTTGGTAAACGCCCCCATGGCTGCCGCGTCGCTGAAATAGTTCGCCGGCTTGGGCAGCGTTGCGACCTTTTCCCAGGCGGCAATATAGTCCTTAGCGTAAAGGCTGGCGACGCCGGGCCTGATCTGGCTCATCTGCGCTTGCATGCCAGTGGTGCCAGCGGCATCGCCCATAACCCACATCTCGTTCTTCATGTCTTCGGCGACGGTCGCGAGCCCAATTTGGTAGGCTTGCTCAAATCCCGCCCGGGTATAAAAATACGGGACTTGCATTGCCAGGACTTCGGGCCCGTTGCTGAATGCCTGCGCATCACCGGCCGACAGAGCCGCATCGGCCCGCCATGGCGCACCGCCACTGCTGAGCGCTTTCTGCCGTAAGATCGCATAGGCACGGTCGGCCAGACTGAGGGTGGCAAGTGCTGCGCGGGCCGAGGCAATAGTGGTTCCGTCAAGCGGTGCCTTTTGCCCGGCCCAGGCCACGTTGGGGTTGTCGTCCTCAAGTAAGGCCGTCAAATGTTCGCCCAATTGTTTGCGCACCGGCTCGCGATCAGCGCCGGGGTAAGCTTCATTGGCCCAATCGTTAGCGATCCACGATATGACTGTGCCCCGATCCATCGGGCCTTGTCCGCCCAGCATCAGATAGACTTTGAGCGCTTGGTACAATGCCAGCGGATCACCGCCGTGACTCGCCATATATTGTTCAAGCCGCAGAAGCAGCCGGGGCAGCATGATCCGCCGCAGCCCCGCCCGGTAAGCCTCAACCGCCTGCGCGGCATGGCCCGATTGGTACAGCCCGAACCGCATCGATAGGCTTGGCGCGCCATTGGCTTGATCGCCGTAGCCCTGCGGCAAGTTGCGCAGGCTGTTAAGCACCGCGAGCGACTGTTCAAGATCTGGATCGCTCGCCCGCACCTCAACCATGTCATCACCCGTCTGGCGGATCTGCTGTGTGGCGGCCTGGGCGCTGTTGCCAAGCGCGCTCTGGAAACTGCGGTTCTGGACGAAACTCACGCCCCACGCTATTAGCACAAGCGTGGCAACAGCAGCGACACCGGCCATGCCCGCCATCATCCGCGAATGTTGCCGGCGCCGGGCGGCCGGATCTGCTTCAACCAATCCGGCCTCGCCGAACATGACATCGGTCAGCAAGCGGTTGAGGAAATAGGTCCGGCCCGAGCTACCACTGCCGTTAGCTGCCGGCTGGCTTTGATAGACTTGCGCAATTCCGGCCAAGATGCGGTCCAGCGGCGCACCTTCCTGAACCCCGCTGGTCAAGTAGAACCCGCGCAGGCTGGCGGTCGATTGATCGCCCGCGATAAATGCGCCGTCCACGAACCGCGCCAGGCGGTTACGCAGCGCCGCCAGTTGAGCGGGGAAGCCAAGGATAAGACTGCGCCGGCGCTGGTCAACTTCGTCGAACAGCCGTTTGGCCTGGCGTTCGCCTTGGGCTGCTATCATCGTATCAAACGCGGCGACCACGTCATCCACGCGCGGTTTGCTGTTCTCCACGGGGAGCGTAGCACCAAGCACCGCGCGCCGTCCTTCGACATCGAGATCATCGTAATATTCAACAAACCCGGCGAGCAAGTCGGCCTTGGTCAACAGCAGATAAACCGGGACCGCCACTTCAAGCGTAGCGCGGACTTCGGCGAGACGGCGGCGGACCAGCGCGGCGTGGCGGTCCAGACCAGCCCGATCGGCGCGTAACAATTCATCGATGCCGAGCGCGACAATCACACCATTGATCGGTGAGAGGGGACGGTACTTCTTGAGCAATCCGAGGAAACTGTGCCAGCCCTGCGTATCGACCGACGAATCGGAATCCTGTGTGGTATACCGGCCGGCGGTGTCGACTAACGCTGCCTCATCGGCAAACCAAAAGTCGATATTGCGGGTTCCGCCCACTCCCTTGAACGACTGATCGGCGAGCGGAAAACGCAGGCCCGAATTGAGCAAAGCCGTTGTCTTGCCGGCCCCCGGCGGGCCGATAATCACGTACCAAGGGCGGCTGTAAAGATAGTCGCGTTTACCGCTGGCGCTGGATTTTAGCGCGGCCAGGGCCTCGCTCATCCGTGCGGCCAGCGCTGCGCTTTCCTGGTCTGCAGCCGATGGAGTAGCAAGCTCAGCCGCGATCGCAGCGGCTGCTTTGCGCGCACGCCAGCCGCGCCAGAATCCAATTGCTCCCCAAACTGCAAAAATCATGAACCCGATCAGAATTCGCAGCCAGAGCGCCCGCAGTCCCAGTACTACTAATGGAAGGCCGACGCACAGGACCAGCACCAGCAACAGTACGATCAGCCCGGTAACGATCCACCAATTGCCGAAGATCTTCTTCACTGTGCTTGATCCCCCAGTTTGCTATGGTCAGTTGTGATGCGGAATGACTATTTCGACCCGGCGGTTAAGAGCCTTGCCACTGGCATCGTCGTTCGATCCGATCGGGCGGGTATCGCCGAACCCTTCAACCTTGATTTGCCCTGGATTGCTCAACACCGAAGTGATGATTGACGCCACTGTTTGCGCCCGAGCTTTCGAAAGTGTCAGATTGTCTGGGAATGCCAGACTATGGATTTGGTCGCTGTCAGAATGACCTTCAATTGTGACCTCTCCGGGCTGCCCTTCGACCGCCCGTCCGATCCGTTCAAACAATTGCGCGCGCCCCGCTTCAAGCTGATCCGAGCCTGACTGGAACAGCTGGCCCACAGTGGTCCGCACGCGGACCGATGTAGCGTCTTCCTCAACCACTACCAGTTTCTGGTCGATCTCAGGCTTAAGAAACTCTCGGAGGGTTCCCAATTGCTGGCTCGCAGGTGGAATGGGCGGGGCAGTGCCGACGCGCGAAAGCCGCAATGGCTGATCGGGTGACATGGCATGCACTGCCCGCCAGCTGTCGCTGCCAGACGCCAGCAACACCAGCCGCAGTGCGATGTAGATCATCAACAGTCCTGCCAGCGCGGCGGCCGCGGCGAGCGCCACCTTGTTCCACAATCCGACTTTTCCCAAAGGGGCATTGGCGCCGTGCCACTTGGGCGAAATTTCGATCGTCGATTGCCCGCGGGGATGTTCAAGCGCGCCGTGCAGACCCGAGAGGATTTGTTGTAACCGGCCGCGCCCGTCGGGCATGACTCTGAAACGGCCTTCGAAGCCAGCAGCAAGACAAGCGGCAAACAGTTCGATCAGTTCTGCGTTTTGTCCAGGCCGTGCCAAAAGCTCGTCAACTAGCTGCCAGAAACGATCGCCGCCGATGTTTTCGCGAAAGAATTGGACCACCATACTGCGCCGCGCCCACTCTGCGCCGTCTTGTCCGACATTGGGCAGATTTTGGGCGATGTCATCCACGGTGGCGCACAAGGCATAACGCGCGCGTTGGCGGGTCTCGTCGGGATAGATTGCAGCGATCGCCCGATCGTAGGCGGCAATAAGCTGGCTCGCTTCGCGGTGAAAATCTGGCATGGCAATTGCGGCCCGCCCCGAACGAACACTGGCGGCCATTGCCAGCACCGGACCGGCCTCGGTCACCAACGGGCTGCGGGTATCTCGAGGCAATGCCGGAACCGGTATGTCGTCATCATTAAGCCGCTGGCCGGTTGGCTCGGGGCTGTGCTGCGGCGCCGGGGTATAGCCCGGGGGCGGCGCGGCATATTCAATCGGCGCAGCAGGGGGTACCCCAAATCCAGATTGTGGCTGTGCGGGGGAAACTGGCGTGCCCCAATTGGCCGGTGCAGCCGGCGGCGGAGGACCGCTAGATCCGGGGGTCCCGCCAGGACGGGCCCCGGACAAGGGAGAGGGCCTGAATACAGTGCGGTTGCCATCGTCAGAAGAGCCATTGTCGCTCATCGCCCAGCCCTCTTTACACACCAAAGCTCCATCTTGAGCTCAGCCCAATCTCCGGCAACGTGCAGGCCCAGCGCGGTTGCGGTGGAAAAATCGCGCCAATCTGCCGCACCCCGGTCGAGCTCAAAATAGACAAATCCAGGCAATACCCGCAGTTGCGGTGGGGGGGTTGGGGTATGCCGCAAAGGTACACCTGGCAAAGCATTGTCGACAATTTGCCGCATTTTTTCGACTGCGCCGATTTTAGCGAGCGAAGGAAACATCTGCCGCACTTCTTCGCCTGTCGCGGCAGCGCGTACAGCAAGATAGAAAAATCCGTGCTGGTAAAGATTGCGATCGACAATTGTCGAGACCCAGGCGCCTGGGCCGGCCTGCTTCAGCGAAAGTTGTACAGCGGAGCGATCGAAGACTGCCGAAAGCATTGACTGGAGCAGATCGAACAGCGGTTCGAAGCAGCCACGTAGATCTTCGTGTTCGTAAGGCGGTAACGGCGGCGCCTTGCGCTCGGGTCTGACCAGTGTCGCAATCTCGCCAGCCAAGCTGGCCAGTTGCTCGTACAACCGTTCAGGATGGACCATCGGCAGGCTGTCGATATGACGCAGCACCGGAATCCAGCGGTTGAGTGCTTGCAGCAGCAGGAAGCTGGCGAACGTTTCAGACCCACCGTCGGTCGCCTCAACCGCGCGCACGGCCAGTTCATCGGCGCGCTGCTCGCAGCGGCCCAGAATGTCGATAAGGCCATGTTTCAGCGGCCGCGCGGTAGCAATATCTTGCACCGGCGGAATATAGCGATCATCGAACATGACCTTCTTCGATTGCAGTTCGCGCACTTGCGCCAATCCGCACACGACCCTTCCGTATGTTTGGTCGCGGGTCACGCCGAAGCGTAAATTTGGCCGCGCGAGTTCAACCGCTTCGCCGACGCGGTCCTCGGAAAAACTGTCGGCCACCTCGGATTCAGCCACAAGAAAGCGTGTGTCAGGGCCGGCGCTTTCCGCCTCCTTGAACTCCTGCGCGCCGACTTGCGCCGGAGGAAGCGTTAAGTAGATAATTGCATCGCGGGTATCAGCAGGAATATCGAGCGGCGGAGGCGGCGGCAATTCATCAGGAATCGCAAAAGCCGTGCCATCGGGCAGCACCCCGCGGGCGCGCACTATGGTGAACTTGCCCAAGGATGCCATGTCCTCGTCGATCGTCAGTTCGGTCAATCCCCAAGGGTAAGGGCGCAAGCCATCGATACGTGCGCGCAGCCCCAAATCAAAAGCGCGATCTGCCTGTTGAAAATGCTGCGGCCGCAGGAACTGCCCCTCCCGCCACGCCACTCTATTGCTTCCGGCCATCAAAGTCCCCGCAATCTGATCTGGGTGATTAAAGCACAGCTTCACTAAGAGCGAAAGCATCGTTATATACAGCTGTCAGGCGAATTTGATATTCGCTGGCACGAGAGCACGGTGTTCGCATGGACGACGATTCCTTTGATCCGCGGAACTGGAATGATCCGGCCAAGCAAAAACCGCCATCTCAAGGGGATAGCTCTGGAATTGCGGCGGCGGCCACGAACGATGAAGCGCCTGCACCGGTTTCGGCCATTGAGTCGCGCCACTCCGCATTGCCCGAAGCCTGGCGCGCTGTCGGCACCGACTTTGTGGCGGGTCAACCCGATCATAAATCTGGGAAACTGACTGAGGCCCCAACAGAGCCTGCAAATACGGGCGAAAAATCTTCGCGCTTGGCGCTGCTTATGTCCGCGTTGCTGCTAATTAGTGGAGCTTGTTCAGCCTGGCTAACCCGGGCCGCGCCGGTGGTTGACGCGCGCCAGCCCATTGCTGCCGCAGCGAACTTACCGACACCAGGCGCCGTTGAGCGCCGGTTAACTCTGGCCGGCACGGGGGACATTGCTGGCGCGTTGATTGCCGCCGGTGTCGCGCCCGAAGACGCAAAGGCTGCGTCGCAGGCCGCGGCCAACGCTTTGACTGCGCCGGGCGAAATCCGCGTCGGGGTTACGCTCCTTCCCGAGGGTAAGGGCTTTGTGCTCGCCAAGTTGCAGGCGTCGGCCAGCGATGGCTCGGGCGCGTCGGTCATTCGTGAGGGTGCCGGGAGCTATTCCGGGACTTCGGTTGCGGCCGCGCTGACCCGGCAGATCAAGGTCCTGCGCGGCGAACTTGATGGCGACTCGTTCTATTCCTCGGCAGTCGCGGCAGGATTGCTTGACACCATGATTCCGGATTTCACCAACGCCTTTGCATTTGATTTCAACCTCGCTTCCGAAGTTGCCGCCGGTGATACTTTCGAAGTGGCCTATGAACAAACCGTCGGTGGCGCGGGCGAGCCCATCGGCAAGCCACGATTGCTGTTCGCCTCGCTCACCACCAAGGCCAAAAGTCTCGCGCTGTACCGGTTTCAAAGTACCGGCGGAGAGGTGGGGTGGTACGATGGCAACGGTGGCGCGACCAAGCGCGGCTTCATGCGCACGCCAATCGATGGGGCGCATATCACCTCGAAATTCGGGATGCGCTTTCACCCCGTGCTGCATTTTACCCGGATGCATGCCGGCGTGGATTTTGCCGCGCCGATCGGCACCCCGATTTATGCCGCCGCCGATGGTATCGTAACCAACGCCTCACCGACGAAGTGCGCTGGCAATATGATTATGATCGATCACGACAAGGGCATGCAGACCCGCTATTTCCATAGCCGCAACTATGCTGAAGGGCTGCACGTCGGCCAGCACGTCAAACAGGGCGAAACGGTCGGATATGTCGGAGTCACCGGGATCTGCACCACCGGGCCGCACTTGCACTACGAAACGCTGGTCAATGGCGAGCATGTCGACCCGCTCTCGATCCCCGTTGAAGATTCCAGCCGCAAGACGTTGGACCCCG
>JANXUP010000107.1 GCA_025356175.1 Sphingomonadaceae bacterium
CCTCGTCAGGATCGGGCACGCGTTCGGGCACCACATCGACTTCGGTCCAGCCGAGCACGTAATCGTCCGCGATCCCCTGCAAGTCGCGCGGAAGGTAGCGCAACGCCACCAGCACCGCGAGCCCGGCCTCAGAGGCGAGACTGACCACCGCCACCCCCGGCGGCGCATAGCGCGCTCCGTTGAGCAAAGCCCCCTGCCCGTCGAGCGCCACGAAAGGCGCACGGGTCAGGCGCCAGAGTTTCACGCGCCGAGCTTCCAGTCCCAGCCGAGCGGATCGCCGTCCATCACTTCGACGCCGAGTGCCGCGAGTTCGTCACGCAGGCGGTCGGAGGTGGTGAAGTCCTTGGCGGCGCGGGCCTCCTTTCGCTGCGCGAGGATGGCTTCGATTTCGGGTTCGGCGATGGTGGCGGCTTTGGGGCGGATGCGGAGGTCGGTGCGGGTCAATTCATCCAACCGAAGGCCGAGAATCTGATCAATTGAATAAACTGCATCTAGTCGGTCAGATTCGTAGTCACCCAAGTTCGCAATGGATTCGGCGATCACGAGTGCCCGAGCCGTGTTCAGGTCATCCGAGATTGCTTCATCGACCTGATACAAGCTCATATCGGCCTGACCACGCGGAACCGATAACGCGTCCAAACGCAACCGCTCAATCCCCATCACCATCCGCTTCAACCTTACCAGCGCCGCCCCCAGCCCTTCCCACGAAAACTCCAACTCGCTCCGGTAATGCGCCTGCAGGCACATCATCCGGTAAGCCAGCGGGTGATACCCCCGATCGATCAGCAATTGCAGCCGCAGAAACTCGCCGCTCGACTTGCTCATCTTGCCCGAGCGTTCGACCAGGAAGTTGTTGTGCATCCATATGTTCGCGCCGCTGGCGTCCGAATGGCAATGCGCCTGGTTCTGCGCGATCTCGTTGGGGTGGTGAATCTCGCGGTGGTCGATCCCGCCGGTGTGGATATCGAACGGAAAGCCGAGCAGATCGCCGCTCATTACCGAGCATTCGAGATGCCAGCCCGGCGCGCCCCGGCCCCACGGCGAATCCCATTCCATCTGGCGCGTCTCGCCCGGCGGGGTCTTGCGCCAGATCGCGAAATCGGCGGCGTTGCGCTTGCCGTCGACCGGCTGGATCCGGCCCTCGCCTTCGTCCGTCACCGCACGGGCGAGGCGGCCATAATCGGCCACGGTGGTGACATCGAAATAGAGCCCGCTGTCCAGCTCATAGCAGTGCTGATCGGCGATCCCTTTGGCAAATTCGATCATCTGCGGGACATAGTCGGTGGCGATCGACCACTTGGCCGGCTCGCGAATGTTGAGCGCCTTGATGTCCGCCCAATAGGCCTCGGTGTAATGCCGCGCGATCTGCCAGATCGATTGGGCATTTTCCGCCGCCGCTTTCTCCAGCTTGTCCTCGCCCGCATCGGCATCATCGGTCAGGTGGCCCACATCGGTGATGTTGATCACGTGAGTGAGCTTGTAGCCCTTGAAGCTCAGCGTGCGGCCGAGCACGTCGGCAAAGACATAGGCGCGCATGTTGCCGATGTGCGGGTAATTGTAGACTGTCGGCCCGCAGGTATAGACGCGGGCCTCACCGGGGTGAACCGGCTGGAAGGTCTCAAGCTGGCGGGTCAGGCTGTTGAACAGGCGCAGGTCAGTCATGAACGAGGCCATATGTTGGCGCTTGGGCTTCGACAAGCTCAGCCTGAGCGGACTTGGTTTATGGGTCTAAGTAAGAACCCGCTGAGGGTGAGCGGAATTGGGTTTTGATCGGGCACTACACCCGCTCATCCTGAGCCTGTCGAAGGACACGCGGGACCCTCGCCTAAAACCCCTCCCAGCGCACCGCCTCATCGAGCGGCGCCCTAGCCACCGGGAAAGTGTTGACGGCGTGGGACCGGTCACCCCAGCCGATCGCCATGCCGCAGAAGAAGATGTGGTCACCCGGAATATCGACGCATTCCCGGATTTGCTTCGAATAGACCGCCCAGGCCTCCTGCGCGCAGCTATCCATCCCGGCCTCGCGCAGCAGCAGCATCACCGTTTGCAGCCACATCCCCATGTCCGACCACTGCGGCGGGCCCATGTATTTGGGGGTGTGGACCAGCATCAGCACCGGCGCGCCGAACCCCTGGAAATTGCGCGCGAACCACGCTAGCCGGGCCATTTTATTCTCGCGCGGGATTTCCAGCGCGGCATACATCGCCTCGCCCACCGCGAACCGGCTGGCCTCGTGACGACCGGTCAGACCTTCAGGATAGACCGGGTATTCCGGCGCCATCGCCGCGCGGCCCAGTGGCAGAACCTCGGCCACCTTGGCGAACAGCGCGGCAAGCGGAGCGCCGGTCAGCATCAGCGCATTCCACGGCTGAGTGTTCCCGCCCGACGGCGACCGCTGGGCGGTTTCCAGAATGCCGCGCAGCACCGCCTGATCGACCGGCTTGTCCTGAAACGCCCGGATCGAACGGCGGCTGGT
>JANXUP010000111.1 GCA_025356175.1 Sphingomonadaceae bacterium
AGGAAATCGTCGATCTTCGGCGCACCCGCCACGAAGGCCTTGTCGCGCGGGTCTTTGCTGTCGAGAATGCGCAGCGGGTTGCGTTCGAGGCGGTCTTGCGAGTCTTCCGAAAGTTCGCCTGAGACCGCGCGGAAATAGTCGATCAGCGCCAGCCGCCATGCCTCGCGGCTTGCGCCATCGCCCAGCGTGTTGAGCATCAGGGTGACGCCGTCGGCAATGCCCAGTTCCTTGAGCAACTGGTCGGCCAGCACCAGCAGCTCCACGTCCGCCTGCGGTTCCGCCGCGCCGATGATTTCGGCGTCGAGCTGATGGAACTGCCGGTAGCGCCCCTTTTGCGGGCGCTCGTAGCGGAACAGCGGGCCGTGCGTTGCCACCTTGAGCGGCGCGTGCTGCTGCCAGCCGTTGGTCAGATAGGCGCGCGCAATTCCTGCCGTGAACTCAGGCCGCAAGGTCAGCGATTCGCCGCCGCGATCCTCGAAGCTGTACATCTCCTTGGACACGACATCGGTGGTCTCGCCAATGCTCCGGCTGAACACTTCGGTCTTTTCGAACACCGGCATTTCGATCCGGCGAAAGCGGTAGAGCTTGCGCACCCGCTCGAACGTCTCGACGACATGCGCGAAGGCTTCGGCCTCGGCGCCGAAGATGTCCTGGGTTCCCCGGATGGCGTCGGGCGTTCTTGGCAGTGTGCTCATGCCTGCCGCGCTTAGCCTTGGTTGCGCTTAACGGAAAGCCCCTCCCCATTGGGGAGGGGTGGGGGTAGGGGTTCAATGCGCGCGGTGCGCCCCCATCCCGCTGCGACTAGGCAGCAAGCTACCAAGTCTCACTGCCCTTCCCCGCCGGGGAAGGGAATTGCCGTTGCGCGTGCGAGTAGTTCCCGGCACAAACCCGGCCATGAACAAAACAACCGGGTCGCTTTTCTCCGCCATGGCACTGGCGCTTGCTGCGCCCGCCATTCTCGCCGCCAATTCCGCTCCCACCGCGGTGCCGCTGTCGCATGACGTTCCGGACGCGGCCGATGTGCCGTATCCGGGCGGGACGCTGGGCCTCGACATCGATGCGACCGACGTGACGCGCGGGGTCTACCGGGTGATCGAGACAATCCCGGTCGCGCCGGGCAAGAGCGAACTGACGCTGCTGTTCCCGCAGTGGCTGCCGGGCAACCACGGCCCGCGCGGACCGCTTGCGGAACTGGTCGCGGTGTCGTTCGAAGCGGGCGGGCACTTGCTGGAATGGAAGCGTGATCCGATCGAGGTCAATGCTTTCCACGTGGCGCTCCCGGCGGGCACGCGTGAGGTCACCGCGCGGTTCATCCACACCTCGCCGCTGCAGACCGCCGAAGGCCGGATCACCATGACCCCGGCGATGCTCGACCTGCAGTGGGAAAAGATGAGCCTGTACCCGGCCGGGCATTACGTCCGCCAGATCAGGATCAAGCCGCGGGTAACCTTCCCGACCGGCTGGACTCCGGCGACGGCACTCGACGGCGCGGTCCAGCTGAACAGCACCTGGTCGTGGGCCGAAACGAGCTATGAAACGCTGGTCGATTCGCCGATCTTTGCCGGGGCCAACTTCCGCAAGTGGAACCTTGGCAGCCGGGTGACGCTGAACACCGTGGCGGACAAGCCGGGCCAGCTAGCGGCCTCGCCTGAACAAATCGAGCTGTACCGCAACATGGTGACCGAGGCGCGGCTCGCCTTCGGGGCCAATCACTTCGATCACTACGAACTGCTGCTGGCCGTGTCGGACAAGATCGGCCGGATCGGACTTGAGCATCACCGCTCAAGCGAGAACCAGCTTGATCCCGACAGTTTCACCGCGTGGGACAAAAACGAATTCGATCGCGGGCTGCTACCGCACGAGTTCAGCCATTCCTGGTCGGGCAAGTTCCGCCGCCCGGCGCGGCTGTGGACCCCGGACTACCGCCAGCCGATGCAAGGCGACCTGCTCTGGGCCTACGAAGGCCAGGACCAGTTCTGGGGGCTGGTGCTCTCGGCCCGTTCGGGGCTGCAGAGCAAGGACATGGTGCTGGGGCAGCTGGCGGGCTACGCCGGTAACTTCTCGGTGCTACCCGGACGGCAATGGCGCTCGGTCGAGGATACCGGCAACGATCCGGTGTTCGCCGGGCGCAAGGCCAAGCCGATCGCCAGCCTCGCCCGGAGCGAGGACTATTACACCGAAGGCGCGCTGATCTGGCTGGAGGCCGACCAGCTGATCCGGGCGCGCACCGGCGGCAAGAAAAGCATCGACGATTTCGCGCATCTGTTCTTCGGGATGCGCGATGGCGATTGGGGCGAGCTGACGTTTGAGCTCAAGGACGTGGCCGATACGCTGAACCAGGTTACTCCTTATGACTGGCAGAGCTTCCTCGACACCCGGCTCAACCATCCCGCCCAGCCCGCGCCGCTCGCCGGGATCGAGGCTGGTGGTTACCGGCTGGTGTGGAAGGAGGAGCCCAACCCCTATGACAAGGCGCGGATGACTGACGCCAAGGCGCTGTCGCTGACCTATTCGATCGGGATCACCATCGACAAGGACGCCAAGGTCATCGCCACCCAGTGGGACAGCCCGGCCTTCAATGCCGGGGTCGTTCCGGGGGCGAAGATCCTCGCGGTCAATGGCATCGGCTATGACATGGACGGGATCAAGGCGGCGATCACTGCGGCCAAGACCGGCGCGCCGCTGGTGCTGCTGGTCCAGCGCGGCGACCGCTTTGAAAGCGTGCCGGTGAACTGGCGCGGGGGCCTGCGCTATCCGTGGCTCGAGCGCGCTGCGCCGGGCAAGGCGGCGACCGGGCTCGATCTGCTGCTCGCCCCGCGCCGGGCGAATCCGACAATGCCCAAGCCAGCGAAAGATCCGCCCAAGCCATGACCCGCAAGATCGCCCCACCATCGACTATGCCACTTGCAGGGCTGATTTCGCGGCTCGCACCGCCGCGCTTCGTGATGTTTATCGCGGTGATCAGCGCCGTTGCAAGCGGCTGGCACGTGCTGCGTCACGACAGCTGGAGCGATGCGCTGGTGATCGGGTTCAACCTCGGAGTGATCGCTTTCGCTGTCTCGCTGTGGCCGCTGGCGCGCGATCACGATGCCGCGCAGATGCGCCGTCACGCTGCCGAAAACGATGCCAATCGCGGCTGGGTGCTGCTGTTCACCGCGGCGATCACTTTCGCGATGATGCTGGCGATGGTCTATGAACTGCCCGACGCCAAGAACCATCAGACCTGGGCGATGATCAAGCTGATCGCGACGCTGGCGCTGGGCTGGCTGTTCAGCAACCTCGTATTCGCGCTGCATTATGCGCACATGTTCTACGGCGCTGGCGATACCCCGGCCAAGGACCAGGGCGGCCTAGATTTTCCCGGCACCAAAGAGCCCGATTATTGGGACTTCATCTACTTCTCCTTCACTGCGGGGATGAGCTTCGCGGCCTCCGACGTGAACGTCACCAGCGGTGCGGTGCGGCGGGTGCTGGTAGTCCAGTGCCTGCTCGCGTTCGTCTTCAACATCGGCGCATTGGCCTTTTCGATCAACGTTCTGGCGGGCAGCTAGGGCTGCCCGGCTGATGCGTGTTGCAGCGCAGCAGCAACCTGACTAAAGGCCGCGCCATGCGTATCGACCTTATCCCCGTGGGGGACAATCCGCCCGAAAGCCTCAACGTCGTGATCGAGGTTCCGCTTGGCGGCGAGCCGGTGAAGTACGAATTCGACAAGGCCTCTGGCGCGCTGTTCGTCGACCGGATCCTGCACACGCCGATGCGCTATCCGGCCAATTACGGCTTCATCCCGCACACCTTGTCGGACGACGGCGATCCGCTTGACGCACTGGTCATTGCGCGCTCGCCGTTCGTGCCGGGCTGCGTGGTGCGGGCCCGCCCGATCGGGGTCCTCAACCTGACCGACGAGCACGGCGGCGATGAAAAGCTGATTTGCGTACCGGTCGATTCGACCTTTCCGTATTATTCGGACATCGGCGAGCAAAAGGACCTGCCCTCGATCGTGCTTCAGCAGATCGAGCACTTCTTTACCCACTACAAGGACTTGGAGCCTGAAAAGTGGGTCCGCGTCGGCAAGTGGGGCGATGCCGAAGATGCCAAGCGCGTGGTGCTTGAATGCATCGAGCGGGCCAAAAACGCAAAGGACTAGGCTTCACGCCGGGCGGCGCGGCTTCTGGTTGGCCGAGACTGACTTGATCACCAGCTTGCCCGGCCGCTGCGCGTCGTAAGGCGCCGGGGCATTCGCGATAGCCGCGTCGATCATGCCGCGGATGTATGGCAGATCGAGGTCGCCGATCCCGCCCAGCCGTACGTGACGGACGATTGATCCTGCACCTTGCAGCAGTCCCTCCGGATCCTTGAGCTGCGCGCCTTGCAGGAAGAACAGGTTCACCCAGCGCGGATAGAGCGCGACCGAGATGAACGCAGCGCCAGTCTTTCCATCGGGCGAGAACCCCACCGCGAGCGCCTGATAGTTGTCATAGACCAGCACATCGCAGCCGGGCAGGCGCGCACGCAGATGGCGC